>CAIOOA010000071.1 GCA_903859815.1 uncultured Methylococcaceae bacterium
GGTGAAGGGATTTGAACGCACTGCCCAAAATGAGTGTCCGACTGGTTTCCAACGCCTGCTCTTTTTATCCATTGTTGACTCAAAATCGTATAATCATCGCAAATCTGGCGGTTTTTTGCTTAACTTAATGGCAGTGACGCCGGAGCGTGGGAACGATCAATTCGTCAAAAATCTTTCCACCGAGTGGGAGCGATCAAATATTGTTACTCTTCCTTCGGTTGCATAATTCGCATAATAGTTGAATATTACGGGAGGTACTACTACCACCTTTGCTTACAGGTATTATGTGGTCATACTCAAGTCTTTCATGGCTACCACATACTACGCACTTACCTTCATCCCTTCGCCAAACGAATATGCGTACATCCTCAGATATAGGTTCACGTTGTGATGAATAACGAGGACTTGCTTCTCCTGAAAATTTACGCCTCAATCGTTCAAATTTAGTACGATCTTTGTCAATAGCTTCCAAAAACAAAAGGGTCAACTCTTCTTCACTAGCATTTTCGTCTGATTTGGTCAATTCCCAATAACTTTGACCAAACAAGTAAACAATTCTGTCCTTAAATGGATAACTATATTCATGTTTCTTAAATGGATTTTGTTCATTCAAAGCAGCTCGGATTTGTTCAATTTGATGATCTCTCCATATTATATCTATGTTATCTTTATAATCTATTCTGAAAGAATAAAATGGACTTTCCAAATTTGGATATTTCTTTATGTATTCATTAAATTCCATAAAATTGGCTTTCCAAAATTCTTCGATATCAGAATTATTGATATATTTATTATATTTTTCTATTAAATTATTTTTAGCTATTTCAACTGGCTCTAATAGCTTGCTGTACTGCTTATCATAAGCTCTTTGCTCACTTAATCGCACGCTATGATCTATAGTAGTATCTTGCATTCTACTATAGTCAAAATCTGGTAGAGAGTCATAATTAATACCATCAAAAAATGCTTTAATGTCGCTATCTATTTCTTTTTTTGGCATTGTAATAATATAATCAGAAAACGAAGTCAGCAATTTTTTTGGCATGATTGTTTAACTCATTTAGGAAAGAAAGACCAAAGTTGTTTATAAGTTTAATTCGGATTTTTAGTCATCGAAAAAATTATCCATCCATCGCTAGATCGACGGAAAGATCAAAAAACCGTCGCGCCCATACTTATTTTCGATAACCCGCACCGCTTCGATGTATACCTAGCTACAAATTATTTTATAACAGAAATTGATTGCTCAATGATCTTTCTTACCTCTTCCCTAATCATTGGAATTTTAGATTTTAATATATTTTCTAGTTCTTTGTTATTCGGGTTATAAAATTTTTTTTCTATTTTTAGGTAATCGCAATACAATCTCAGTTGCTTACCTGATACTTCTTTCTCTTGATGGCTGACCAGATCTCGCAGTAATTTACATTCTGCTAATGGCTTTGGTGGAAACTCATTATTTTTATAATCTCTTAACTCTTTAGGGGTTGTTTCGATAATTTGATATAAAAACTGTATAACAGATGATATTGGTAAGTTTTCATCAAACGATAACCTCCATAAATACAATTGTAGTGATAAATTTTCATTATTCCAATCTTGTTTATCAATTTCCGTTGGTATATCCCCATAAACAACTACGCGACAATAACCCCTGCTTATATAAATTAAAGTTCCGTCAGGCTTTTCCCATCCGCAATAATCTTCATTAACTTCGATATTGGCAACAAAATATATTCTTAATAACTCCCTACTTAACTTTCTCTTAACCTCATCTAAATTTTCATAAGTGTCGGGAATTTTTAAAAGACACTTATCATCTTTCTCTTGCACTATCCATGCACTTGGAATTATTTGCTTAAATTTATCTAATGAAAATTTAGTTTGGCTTTTAAGCTCAAAAACATGAAACATAAGAAGATTATCATTCTATTGTATTCGCTTTTCATCAAAAAACGGGCAAACCTCTCAGTTCGCCCGTTGTTTTACCTCTAAAAATTAAGCGCCAGCTTAATTTTTATTTTTTATCATCCTTCACCTCTTCAAACTCCGCATCGACAACATCTTCCTTGCCGCTTTCGGACGAACCGGACGAAGCTTGTTCGCCACCGGCTTCGGAACCGGGTCCACCTGCGCCGGCGGCTTGTGCGGCATAGAGACGTTCAGCCAGTTTGCTGGCGAGGTCGGTCAAGGCTTCGGTCTTCTTGTCGATGGCTTCCTTATCGTCGGTGGTGATGACTTTCTTCAGGTCTTCAATCGCGGCTTCGATCTTGGACTTTTCATCCGCTTCCACCTTGTCGCCCAGTTCGTGCAGGGTTTTGTTGGTGGTGTGGATGACCGAATCCGCATGATTACGGGCGGTAATCAAGGCATGAATCTTCTTGTCTTCCTCGGCATGCATTTCGGCTTCCTTGATCATCTTCTTCACTTCATCATCGGACAAGCCGCTGGAAGCCTTGATGATAATCTTGTTTTCCTTACCCGTCGCCTTGTCCTTCGCGCCTACATGCAGGATGCCGTTGGCGTCGATGTCGAAGGTGACTTCAATCTGCGGAATTCCACGCGGAGCCAGCGGGATGTCGGTCAGGTCGAAGCGACCCAAGGACTTGTTGTCGCGGGCCATTTCGCGCTCGCCTTGCAACACATGCACGGTCACCGCTTGCTGGTGGTCTTCGGCAGTCGAGAACACTTGGCTGGTCTTGGTTGGGATCGTGGTGTTCTTCTCGATCAACTTGGTCATGATGCCACCCAAGGTTTCGATGCCCAGTGACAGCGGGGTCACGTCGAGCAACAACACGTCTTTGACCTGTCCACCCAACACGCCGGCCTGAATCGCCGCACCGACGGCCACTGCTTCGTCCGGGTTCACGTCTTTGCGCGGTTCCTTGCCGAAGATGTTTTTGACGAATTCCTGCACCTTGGGCATACGGGTTTGACCGCCAACCAAGATCACTTCGTCGATTTCCGATGCCTTCAAACCGGCATCTTTCAATGCGGTCAAGCACGGGCCTTTGGTGCGGTCGATCAAATCTTCCACCAAAGATTCCAGCTTGGTGCGGGTGATCTTCATGTTCAAATGCTTAGGCCCGGAGGCATCGGCGGTGATGTACGGCAAATTCACATCGTACTGCTGGCTGGAAGACAGTTCAATCTTGGCCTTTTCCGCTTCTTCTTTCAAGCGTTGCAGCGCCAAGGAGTCGTTGTGCAGATCGATGCCACTGGACTTTTTGAACTCGTCGGCCAGATAGTCGATGATGCGCAAGTCAAAGTCTTCGCCGCCCAAGAAGGTGTCACCATTGGTGGACAGCACTTCAAACTGATGCTCGCCATCGACTTCGGCAATTTCGATGATGGAAATATCGAAAGTACCGCCGCCCAAGTCATAAACTGCCAGTTTCTGGTCGCCGCGCTTTTTGTCCATGCCGTAGGCCAAGGCGGCTGCGGTCGGCTCGTTGATGATGCGCTTGACTTCCAGACCGGCAATGCGCCCTGCGTCCTTCGTAGCTTGGCGCTGCGAGTCGTTAAAGTAGGCCGGTACGGTAATGACGGCCTCGGTGATTTCTTCGCCTAGGAACGCCTCTGCGTCCTTTTTCATTTTCATCAAGACACGGGCGGACACTTCCGGCGGGGCCATCTTCTTGCCACGCACATCAATCCATGCATCGCCGTTGTCGGCCTCGGTGATTTTGTACGGAACCATCTTGATGTCTTTCTGCACGACATCATCTTTAAAACGACGACCAATCAGACGCTTGACCGCAAACAAGGTGTTTTGCGGGTTGGTGACGGCTTGCCGCTTGGCGGACTGGCCGACCAAGATTTCATTGTCATTGGTGAAAGCGATGATGGAAGGCGTGGTGCGTGCGCCTTCGCTGTTCTCGATCACCCTTGCGCTGCCGCCGTCAAGGATGGCAACGCAGGAATTGGTGGTACCAAGGTCTATGCCGATAATTTTGGCCATTGAATTCTCCGATAGGTGGAATTTTTGTTAATTGGAAATATTTGTTTTCTGTAACCCGTTATGGGGTCGTCTGTTTCCCGTTTCAAGCCTTTTGTTTGGCAATGACAACCATGGCCGGGCGTAATAAGCGCTCATTGAGCGTATAGCCTTTTTGAAACACGTTAACCACGGTGTTTGGCTCGGCTTCGTCACTTTCCACCATCGTCATCGCCTGATGCAGGGCGGGGTCGAACTTCGCGCCCATGGCTTCCACCGGCTTGACGTTGAACTTTTCCAGCACAGCAAGGAATTGCTTGAGGGTCAGTTCGCTGCCTTCGCGTAACTTGACGACTTCGGGGGTGTCTCCTGCCGCTGCTTGGATGCCCAATTCGAGGCTGTCCAACACGACCAGCAACTCCTTGGCGAATTTTTCCACGGCGAATTTGCGCGCATCGCCGATTTCTTTTTCGGTGCGCCGGCGCAAATTCTCCATTTCCGCTAAGGTGCGCAACGATTGGTCACGGTATTCATCGGCCTTGAGCAATGCGGCGGCTAAATGCTGGCTTAAGTCCGCTTTAGGGGCTGACTCTCCGGTTTCTTCATCCAACGGTAGCGACTCCTCATCGTCTTCAACTAATTCGCCTTCCACTAGTGGGATTTCGTCCTCGGCCAAAAGCAATTCCTCTTCGTTGTCTAGGTCTGGCTTGTTGCCAGTGTCTTCTTGCAAAGACTGGTCTTCGCTCATTGTTTACTAACTCCTGTGGCGATTAGATATGCCCCATGTTTATGGCGATAGGGCGGAAATAATGAATGCTGGGTTGTAAGATCAAAGCCATAAACGGGTTTCATTTGGAGTGGCAAAGCTTACCTAAACTAGGCAAACCTTGCGACTCCAACCAATTTGATGACGTTGGGTGTTAAGATGGGGACAATGATTTGTGATTCAAGGCGGCACCCAATAATTTTGCTGTCAGGTCGACTAGCGGGATGACGCGCTCGTATTTCATACGGGTGGGTCCGATGACACCGAGAACGCCAACATTATGGTCGTCGATGGCGTAGGAGGCTGTGACTAGGCTGCATTGCTCCAAGGGTTCATAACCGGATTCCTCGCCAATGAAAATTTTGACCCCGGAACTTTCCAAGCAGCGATCCAATAGATGCACCAAATCTTCTTTCTGGCGGAAAGCCGAAAACAAGATGCGCATTCGCTCCATGCTGGCCAGTTCGTCAAAATCCAGCAGGTTCATTTCCCCGGTCAGCACGAAATCTTTTTTCCGCTTTGGCCCCCTGACTTGAAAGGCCAAATCGGCGATTTCTGTCGCTCTGATGGCCTCTTGGTTCATTTGTTCGCGGGTTTGTTGCAATTCATGCAGCAGACATTCACGAATGGTGACCAAATCCTTGCCTGCGTAGACGGCATTCAGATAATTGGCGGCGGAAGTCAATTCAGACGCACTGAATTGTTTAGTGGGATGGATGATGCGGTTTTGCACTTCCTGCTCGTTGGTGACCAAAATCACCAAAATGCGCTGCTCGGAGAGGGGTAAAAACTCGATCATGCGGAACGTCACCGCCTCCCTGCGCGGCAAAGTGACCAGTCCGGCCATGTGGGTCATGTCCGATAGCAATCTGGAAGCGGTTTCCAAGATGTCTCCGGCATTGTCCAACGGTTCCAAATCACGCTGGAATTGCTGAATTATTTCATTTTGGAGTGGTTTGACAGTCAATAGTGAATCAATGAAAAAACGATAACCGCTGACGGTGGGCATTCGTCCGGCAGAGGTGTGCGGGGCGGTAATCAGCCCTAAATCTTCCAAGTCGGCCATGACGTTACGGATGGTCGCAGGGCTTAGGCTAAGCCCTGCCTCACGCGACAGCGCCCTAGAGCCAACCGGTTGACCATCACTGATATAGCGCTCGACAAGCACCTTTAGCAGATGTTGGGCACGTTCATTTAAGCCAGAAAGTTTGTAAATTTCATTCATTACCGCATTAGCACTCTTACAACCAGAGTGCCAAAATTAGCAACCGCTGGATAATGTGTCAAGAAGTACATAATATAATCTTCAAAAGCTTCAATCTTGGGCCATGGTCACAATAGGCCATGGATCGAAAATTCCACCACGAGGAACCTACCATGCAAGGCGACACTAAGGTTATAGACCATCTAAATCGCATTTTGGGCAATGAGTTGATCGGGATCAACCAATATTTTTTGCACGCCCGGATGTTCAAAAACTGGGGCTTCAACAAGCTCAATGAAACCGTCTACAAAGAATCGATTGATGAAATGAAACATGCCGATTGGCTGATTGAGCGGATTCTGTTCTTGGAGGGGCTGCCCAATTTACAAGAATTGGGCCGGCTTCGCATCGGTGAGAACCCCTTGGAGATGCTGCAAAGCGACTTGCAACTCGAACAGCAAGCCCTGCCTCCGTTGCGGGAAGCCATCGTCTATTGCGAAAGTGTTTCCGATTTTGTCACCCGCGACCTGTTGCAAACCATCCTAGGCAGCGAGGAAGAGCATGTCGATTGGCTGGAAACACAACTCGGATTGATCGAAAGCACAGGCTTGCAGAATTATTTACAGTCGCAGATGTGATTTCCAACCAATAGGAGCGGTATAGGTCATTATGTCAGAGCGTCAACACGAAATATTCCATTGTGGAAGTGGTAAAAAATATAAAAAATGCTGCCTAAATTAAACAATCTGTGATGGATACTCAATTTAAGCGTGTCGCGCTGATTGGCAAAATCGGCTCTGAACACATCGGGCTGACTTTGCCAAAACTTTATCAGCACTTGCAGTCTCGTGGCTTGGAAGTCGTGGTTGAGCAAAGTAGCGCCCGCTTCATCGACGGCATCCCTTTGGTATTTCCGTTGGAAGATTTGGGTCGGCATTGTGACCTTGCCATTGTCATTGGGGGGGATGGCACTTTGCTGACCGCCGCTCGCCTCCTAGCAAGCCACAATATTCCGTTAATTGGCGTGAATCTAGGTCGGCTGGGATTTCTGGTTGATATTAGCCCCCAAGTTGCCATTGCCAGCGTGGATGAGATTTTGGAAGGTCGTTTTCGAGAAGGGCAGCGCCAACTTCTTGAGGCAAAAATAATCAGGGATGGCGAAACCATTGCCGAGCAAACCGCTGTCAACGAAGTGGTGATTCACAGTTGGAATTCCACCAGCTTGATCGAAATCGTCACCTACATCGACGGGGTTTTTCTAAATTGTCAGCGGTCTGACGGTTTAATTGTGTCGACTCCCACCGGATCGACAGCCTATGCCCTGTCCGGCGGTGGGCCTATCCTATACCCAACGCTGAAAGCGATTGAGCTAGTACCCATCAATCCGCACTCGCTCACTAACCGGCCCATCGTGATAGCCGACGATAGCGTGGTGGAAATAGTTTTTCGCAAAAGTAAGGATTTCCGGGCAAGGCTGGCCTGTGATAATGTCTCCATTCCCGATATTGAGATTGGCGATAAGATTAGCATCGGCAAGGCTGCCCACCCTTTTCGGATACTTCACCCCCTTAACCATGATTTCTTCGAAATACTCCGCGAAAAATTAAACTGGGGTGGCGGATATATTCTCTGACTATGTTGTGCAATTTAAACATTAAAGACTTGGCGGTTGTCGAATCGCTTTCCTTGGAGTTGGCCCCCGGCATGACCGTGTTGACTGGGGAAACTGGCGCTGGAAAATCCATATTGCTCACTGCGCTGGGCTTGGCGCTGGGGGAGCGGGCCGACTCTGGTTTAATTCGACCCGGTGCAAGCCGCGCCGAAATTGACTTGGAGTTTTCCTTGGCCGATGCCCCTGACGCTAGGTTTTGGTTGGAAGAAAACGAATTGCTGGACGAGGAGGGCGTTTGTTTGATTCGGCGCGTCGTCAGCTTGGATGGACGTTCCCGTGCATTTATCAACAATCGCCCCGCCACTTTGCAATCCTTGCAATATCTAGCCTCCAGATTGGTGGAAATCCATGGTCAGCATGCCCATTTGCGATTGCTGGAAAGCTCCGAGCAGCGACGGCTGTTGGACGAGTCTTCAGGGAACAAAAGTCTGCTGGAAAGACTTGCGAATGTTTACCAGCGCTGGCGCAGAGCGCATGACGAACTGGATGCCCAAAGCAAAGCGGCCAAAGACGGAGCGGCGCGTGAGGAATTGCTGCGTTACCAGATAGAGGAGATGGAGCAGCATGAAGTCGAAGCCTTGGATTACGACGCACTTTCAGAAGAACAAACCCTGCAAGCTAACATGGAGAAAATCCTTGCCAGTGGTCAAGCCCAGATGGATTTGCTGTACGACGATGAGCAACATTCTGCCAATGCCCTACTGGTGCAAGCCAGCCATGCCATCACGGACATTAGCCACATCGCTCCTGAGTTCAATGGCATATTGGCTATGCTAAGCGATGCGCAAATTCAGGTCAAAGAAGCCTCGGTGGAATTAAGGCGTCACTTGGAGAGACTGGAAGCAGACCCTAAACGTTTGGCATGGTTGGACGAAAAGCTGGGCGATCTGCACCGCCTTGCGCGCAAACACCATGTCGACCCTAGACAATTGCAGCAACATTTGCATGGATTGCGCATTGAACTGGATAGCATCGAATTAAGCACTGAAACTGTCGCACGACTGCAAACCGAAATGGAGGCATTGGAGAAGGAATATCGGGACAGGGCAGCTTCTTTGTCGGAAGCTCGGATCAAGGGGGGGCGACGATTGGAAGAGCGCATTTCTGCCATGATTCGCGAACTGGGAATGCCACAAGGTCAATTCCTGATCGAAGTGAACCCCGAACCGGGAAACTCCCCTACACTTTACGGTAATGACCGAATAGAGTTTCAAGTCAGCGCAAATCCCGGTCTTCCCCCTAGGCCATTGGGGAAAGTGGCTTCAGGCGGCGAACTCTCCCGCATCAGTCTAGCCATTCAAGTGGCGGCAACCGACACAAAAACCACGCCCACCCTGATATTCGATGAGGTGGACAGCGGCATCGGCGGAGGTGTCGCTGAAATTGTGGGCCAAAAGCTTCGCTTGCTCGGCAATGACCGTCAAGTTTTCTGTGTGACCCATCTTCACCAGGTTGCCGCGCTTGGGCATAACCATCTGTTGGTTGAGAAAACCAGCGATGCCGATAGCACACGAACCCAAGTCCGTTTGCTCACGCCTGAACAACGCAAACATGAAATTGCACGGATGTTGGGTGGGGTTCGCATTACTGAACAAACCTTGGCACACGCCGAGGAAATGTTGGCATCATCAGGTCAAATGCCAAGAAATGACGCTTGAAATTAGTTTGATTTCAAGCCTAGCAAACGATTCCATCAGGCTTCCAGCCACTATTTGCAAACAAATTTTGGGTGAAGGCAATCTCTGCGGTGACATTTGTTGTCGATTTATGACAAAATTCACTCTTTTGTGAGGAGTACTATCCATGCGAGTGATCCTTCTGGGCGGTCCAGGTTCGGGGAAAGGCACCCAGGCTCAATTTATAACCGAAAAATTCGGGATTCCGCAAATCTCCACCGGAGACATGTTGCGAGCCGCTGTCCGCGAAGGAACCCCCCTTGGCTTGGAGGCGAAAAAAGTCATGGAAGCCGGTCAATTGGTTTCCGACCATATCATACTGGGGCTGATCAAAGAGCGCATACTTCATGATGATTGCCAAAATGGCTACTTGCTGGATGGTTTCCCAAGAACCATAGCGCAAGCAGATGGCTTGGCGGCGATGGGTGTCAACATTGACCATGTCCTTGAAATAGCCGTGGACGACGAAGAGATTGTCAGGCGATTGAGTGGTCGGCGTGTACATCCAAGTTCTGGTCGAACCTACCATGTGGTGTTCAACCCGCCGCGCAGTGAAAATCTTGACGACGAAACGGGTGAACCCTTAGTGCAACGCAAGGACGACAACGAAGAAACTATTCGTAATCGTCTGGGTGTTTACCATGAACAAACCAAACCCTTGATTGGATACTATCAACAGAAATCCAGCGAGGGTCAGTTGAAATATTCCACCATTGAAGGTGTTGGCGGCGTTCAAGAAATTACAGCCAAGGTGTTAACAGCCTTGTCCTGAGGTTTCGCCTAAAAGCCAAGAAAAAGCGAGGCTACGAATGACACGCATAGCTTCGCGCAAAAAATGTGTTCCTTAAGTTTAGACGTTTTTCACAGCCGCCTTGCGGGGCGGCCTAAGATCGGATGGCACTATGACTGGTATTACTTTATACGACAAGCTTTGGAATGAGCATTTGGTTTGCGCCGAACCAGATGGTTCTGCCCTAATTTACATCGACCGCCAACTCGTGCATGAGGTCACCTCGCCGCAGGCGTTTGAGGGACTCAGATTGGCGGGTCGCAAACCTTGGCGTATAAGCGCCAATCTGGCTGTTGTCGATCACAATGTGCCCACCGCAGGTCGAGACCAAGGCATCGCCGACGCGGTGTCCCGTTTGCAGGTGGAAACCTTGGACAGCAATTGTGCGGAATTTGGCATCACCGAATTCGGCATTCACGATCCTCGCCAGGGCATTGTCCATGTCATTGGGCCTGAACAAGGCGCGATCCTGCCGGGCATGACGGTAGTTTGCGGAGATTCACACACCTCGACGCATGGGGCGTTTGGTGCGTTGGCCTTCGGCATTGGCACATCCGAAGTCGAACATGTACTAGCGACACAATGCTTGGTTCAACGCAAAGCCAAAAACATGCTGGTGTTGGTGGATGGGCAATGTGAACCTGAAGTCACCGCCAAGGATATTGCGTTGACTATCATCGGAAAAATTGGAACGGCGGGTGGCACAGGGTACACCATAGAATTTGGCGGGGATGCCATTCGGTCCTTGTCCATGGAGGGCCGCATGACGCTTTGCAACATGGCTATCGAAGCGGGCGCGAGATCAGGGTTGATTGGAGTGGACGAAACCACCATTGACTACATCAAGGGGCGTCCTTTTGCCCCCCAAGGCGATTCTTTCGAACAAGCCACAAAGGTTTGGCGGGATTTGCGTAGCGATGCCGATGCTGAATTCGATGTCGTCATTGAAATTGATGCAGCGAGCGTCAAGCCACAAGTGACGTGGGGTACATCGCCCGAAATGACTGCGCCTGTGAATGCCTTGGTCCCCGATCCCGAACAAGAAAAAGACCCCGTCAAACGGGAAAGCATGATCCGGGCATTGCAGTACATGGACTTGAAGCCCGGTGCGCATATCACCGACATTAGGATAGACAAGGTTTTCGTGGGTTCTTGCACCAACGGTCGAATCGAAGACTTGAGGGCGGCCGCTGAAATCGCCAAAGGCAAAAAGAAAGCGGCCAGCGTCAAGCTGGTGCTGGTGGTGCCTGGGTCGGGTTTGGTCAAGCGCCAAGCCGAAGAGGAGGGTTTGGACCGTATTTTCAAGGAGGCCGGCTTCGAATGGCGTGATCCGGGTTGCTCCATGTGTTTGGCGATGAATGCCGACCGTCTGGAGCCGGGGGAACGCTGTGCATCCACCTCCAACCGCAATTTTGAAGGTCGGCAAGGTTACGGAGGGCGCACTCATTTGGTCAGTCCGGCAATGGCTGCCGCCGCTGCCGTCTACGGGCATTTTGTCGACATTAGCGCGATGGTTGAAAAATCCCCTAGGGCGCCGACCAATCCCGCCGCCTCCAATGGTCACGGCAAACAACCGAAACCGCCCAAAAAAGCTGTCAAACCAGCTACGAGTGGCAATGGTTCCAAGCAAAAGCAGGTTACGAAAGCGGCTGCTAAGACCCGAATGCCCGCCAAATCAAAAACTTCCAACACCGCACAGCCAGCCACGCAGCAACCGGAAAACGCGAAAGGGAGGAATAAGAAATGAAACCGTTTAGAAAAATCAATTCGCGGGTCGTCCCGCTGGATAGGCCGAATGTGGATACGGACGCCATCATCCCCAAACAGTTCTTAAAGTCCATCCGGCGGAGTGGTTTTGGCCCTTATCTATTCGACGAATGGCGTTACGAAGATCGCGGCGAGCCGGAAATGGATTGCAGCAATCGCCCTTTGAAACAAGACTTTGTGCTGAACCAACCCGTTTATCGCAACGCAGAGATTCTATTGACACGGGAAAACTTTGGTTGTGGCTCATCACGTGAACATGCCCCATGGGCTTTGTCGGATTACGGCTTTCGTGCCATCATCGCTCCAAGCTTTGCCGACATTTTTTATAATAACTGCTTTAAGAATGGGATTTTGCCGATTGTGCTTGATAGTGCAATCGTGGACAAGCTGTTTAGGGAGTGCAAACCGGGCAATAATTTGATGGTCGATTTGGAAGAGCAATCCATTACCACCCATTTCGGTGAGACCATCCATTTTGAGATCGACCCTTCACGAAAGCACCGTTTGTTGAACGGATTGGACGATATTGCCCTAACCTTGCAACATGCCGAAGCCATCAAAGCTTTCGAAGCCAAGCGGGCCGCTTCGGCACCGTGGTTGTTTGCGATTCCCAAGTGAAGTTTTTTTAGAGTAATTTCAGAGTTATTGATTATATGACGACAAAAATAGCAGTGTTGCCGGGTGACGGCATTGGGCCGGAAATCATCGCCGAAGCATTGAAGGTTCTCGACTGTTTGCAAGCCGAGTTTGGTGTGCCGATCGAAACTGAACAAGCCTTGATTGGTGGCGCGGCCTACGATGCCACAGGAACGCCTTTTCCGGCGGAAACCTTAGAGCTTACCAAGAAGGCCGACTCCATTTTATTGGGTGCGGTGGGAGGTCCAAAGTGGGAGTCTTTGGAATATTCTGTCCGCCCGGAACGTGGCTTGCTGGGCTTGCGTTCCGAACTTGATTTATTCGTCAATCTGCGCCCCGCCATCCTATACCCGCAATTGGTAGCCGCATCCACCATCAAGCCTGAGGTGGTTTCGGGTCTTGACATAATGATTTTGCGTGAATTGACTGGCGGCATTTATTTTGGCCAACCCAGGGGTCGGCGCATTAATGAAAAAGGGGAGCGGGAGGGTTTCAACACGCTGATTTACAGTGAGTCGGAAATCCGCAGGATTGCCCATGTTGGCTTCCAAATCGCGCAAAAGCGCAACAAGCGGCTTTGCTCCGTGGACAAAGCCAATGTGCTGGAATGCACCGAGCTTTGGCGGGAGGTGGTGATTGAAGTCGGCAAGGAATACCCAGATGTTGCCCTTAGCCATATTTATGTCGATAACGCCGCAATGCAACTTGTGCGAAATCCCAAGCAATTCGATGTGATGCTAACGGATAATATGTTTGGTGATATTTTATCCGACTGTGCAGCCATGCTGACAGGCTCCATCGGAATGTTACCATCGGCATCCCTAGACCGTAACGGAAAGGGGATGTATGAACCTATCCATGGCTCTGCCCCGGATATAACGGGAAAAGGGGTCGCGAATCCAATAGCCACTATTTTATCTTTGTCCATGATGCTCCGTTACAGTTTGGATGATGCAGTCAATGCTGACCGTATCGAAAAGGCTGTGCTTTCAGCATTGGATTCGGGTCTTCGCACCGCCGACATCTATTCGGAAGGCACCCAAAAGGTGGGTACGACTGAAATGGGCAATGCCATTGTCTCAGCCCTGCGGAAAAGCAAGCAATAAACAATTAAAAAGAGTCATTACTTATGAGTAAAACCTATAATGTCGCAGTCCTCGGTGCCACTGGTGCCGTTGGCGAAACGATGCTGTCCATTTTGGAACAGCGTAATTTTCCCGCCGGTTCGATCTATCCGCTTGCCAGCGCCCGTTCAGCCGGCAGAACCATCGAATTCAAGGGACAAACCCTGGAGGTTTTGGATGTGGCAGGATTTGACTGGGGCCTGGCCCAGATCGGCCTGTTTTCGGCGGGTGCCTCGGTTTCCGCTCACTGGGCGCCCATTGCTGCCCAAGCCGGTTGCGTGATTGTCGACAATACCTCCCAATTCCGGTATCAAAACGATATCCCCCTAGTCGTACCGGAAGTCAATCCACATGACATAGCCCTTTACACTAATCATGGGATTATTGCCAACCCAAATTGTTCAACGATACAAATGCTGGTGGCGCTTAAACCTATCCATGATGCCGTTGGAATAGAGCGCATCAACGTATGCACCTACCAAGCCGTTTCTGGCACGGGAAAAAAGGCCATTGACGAACTGGCAACACAAACCGCCAATCTTCTCAACGGCAAACCAGTGGAAGCAAAAGTGTATCCCAAACAAATAGCTTTCAATGTGCTACCTCACATTGACGCTTTCCTTGAAAATGGCTATACCAAGGAAGAAATGAAAATGGTATGGGAAACTCGGAAAATCCTCGGTGACGATTCGATCATGGTTAATCCAACAGCAGTGCGCGTACCCGTTTTTTATGGTCATTCCGAGGCGGTGCATATCGAAACACGGGATAAAATAACCGCCCAACAGGCTAGGGAAATACTTGGCAATGCACCCGGTGTCACCTTGCTGGATGAGCATGTGCCAGGGGGTTATCCAACTGCCGTCACTGAGGCTGCAGGTCAGGACCCCGTCTTCGTGGGGCGTATTCGCGAAGATATTTCACACCCCAGAGGCTTGAACCTGTGGGTTGTTTCCGACAATGTGCGCAAGGGAGCGGCATTGAACAGTGTCCAAATTGCGGAAGTGCTGATAAAGCACTATTTGTAGGCTAGTCTTCGCAAAACTAAATCAGTGGCAATCCTAGGCAAACAGATTTGGTTTTGCTAAATGAATGGACTTGGGAGCAAGCGAAGTGCGTAAAATTTCGAAAACTTTGGCTTTAATGGGCTTGTTTGCTCCGTGGGGTGCCTACGCGCTTGGTATAGGCGACATCAGATTGCACTCTGCCCTCAATGAGACATTGAACGCAGAAATCCCCCTAGTCACATCAAATTCAGACGAAATCTCGGATATCAGAGTGGCACTCGCCTCGCCTGAGGCGTTTGCCCATGCCAATATCGAGAGAAACCATCAACTGACTAAGTTGCGGTTTACCCCGAAGAAAAAAGCAGATGGCAGTTATGTCATCAAAGTAACCTCCAAGGAAGCCATACGCGAACCATTCTTGGATTTCATGGTTGAGGTTCATTGGCCTCAAGGCCGGGTTCAACGCGAATTTACCGTTTTGCTCGATCCGCCCGACAGCCAACAGGAGGCAAGCGCCAATCCAGAAGAATTGCCGGAATCGGAAAGCTATCCCTTCCCAGCGAACACACAACCCTCTCGGGGTCCAAGTTCGACTGAATCTCAGCCCAATCGGCGAACTCGCCGATCCGCCATCCAGGAGCCAAGGGACACCGATTCTGAAATCGGTGGCGGTAAGGCTGAGGCCAATAACCTCCCAGTGACCGGTGCTGAATATGGTCCCGTTGGCAGGAATGAAACATTGTGGAGCATCGCAACAAAGTCGCAGCACCCTTCGACTAGTCCGCGTCAGATGTTGGTTGCCATTTATAAAGCGAATCCCAAGGCTTTTTACAAACCTAGCATAGATGCCCTTAAGGCTGGGGCTACCCTGACCATCCCTGACCAAGCTTCTGTCATCCGCCTTGCCGATGCCGCTGGCATACCCCATGCCTCTGGAAAACCGGGTAACCCCAAGACTAGACCTAAAACCGTAGCGGCGGTTGACCAACCAAGTACCGGTGCGGAATCCCCTGGGCAGTTGCAATTATTAGCGCCTTCCGAGAGCAAATCACTGGCCGAACCGGCGACCTCCGGGAAACGAGGAAAAGCCAGTAAAACACGTGAAGACTTGACGCTTGAAGTGGCCGAGACTGCGAAACAAGAAAGCGAGAATTACCGCAAGCGTCTTACCGATTTGGAACAACAGTTATCGGCAATGCAAAAATTGTTGGCCCTGAAGGATGAACAGATTGCTTCCTTACAGAACCAAACCAAGACGAAAGATGGGCAACCAATAGCCCCTAATATTGCCAGTGCTCAAGTCAATTCGTCTACCCCCAAGCTTACCGTTCCGCTTGCACCTCCCCTTGTAGCACCCGTTCCAGTCCCTCCACCTCCCGTAGCCAACACTGCTTCTCAAAAACCGAATCAACCAGTCGTGGCTACCCCGCCTCAGGTTACGCAATCGCCAGTTCCGCCAGCGCCTGTGGCAAAGCCTGCAACGCCGCCCCCACCGTCACTTGCATCTAAACCAGTCGATGCGGACCGCCCCAACGTGCCGCACCAGGCTACGGGCGTCCCGCCGGTGCAGACAAAGCCTGCCATTTCCAAGCAACCCGAAGAAGAAAAGGGCATTTTGTCCGAGCTGCTGGATAACCCGTACTACTTGGTCGGAGGGGCAACCGGTTTATTATTGTTAGCGTTGCTATGGCAATTCAAGCGTCGCCGTTCCGCGATGATAGACAATGCAGAAAGCATTTTAACCTTGACCGATAAGGAAAAACCGCAACCCTCTAAGCAACCCGTATCTGAAGCGGTCAATGTCTCCCCAAACCTACCGGAACCGCCCCCTGCTTTCAGAAGTTCTTTTTTGAGTGAATTCACACCCAGTGATTTCGATGCCCTAGGCGGTGAAATGGAGGAGGTCGATCCCATTTCTGAAGCAGATGTCTATCTTGCATACGGCCGCTACAAACAAGCGGAGGATTTGATCGTCAATGCCATCGCGCAAAATCCCGAAAGGGACGAGTGCAGATTGAAATTGTTGGAAATCCACTATGCTACAGAGGACGCCCAAGCCTTTGAAAAGTGCGCTCAAGAATTGGCATTGACGCACAAAGACACAAAACCGGAGTTTTGGGAGAAAGTGGTGGAAATGGGTCGCGAATTGTGTGCTGGGAATCCATTGTTCATGTCCGAAAAACCGGTCAGCGAGTCGGGCCTCGGCCTATTCAATAAACCGATTCCCGAGCTATCTGCGGCAACTTCAGAAAATGATATCTATCTATTCAACCAAGACGATAACATCGAATCATACACCTATACTCCTCCCCCTCCCGCAAGCATCCCAATAGACAAAAAGCAGGAAGACAATGCCGATGAATCAGTAGCCTATGACTTCTTCAATACCGATGACTCTACGGGCATTAACTTGGCCAAAGAATCGGTCAGCGATTTTAAACTGCCAGACATCAAGAAAGGCGTTTCCTTTGAAAAGGACACAGATATTTCCACTGACGAAGAAATCGAAATACCCGACGAGAGCATGGAGGAGATGCTCGCTAAATTAGGGGCTTTAAGCGAATCTGAACCATTGAAAAAGGATGCCAAGGATACTGCTCAAGCAGCCGGCAGCGGTAGCAAAAAGGAAGATAGCGACATTGGGCATTTCGAAATTGACGATGTGGAACAAGCCTATCAAATAGAAGTGGAAGAAACTGATGTCCAAAGTATGGACGAGATGGGTAGCAAGTTGGATTTGGCTAGGGCTTATTTCGATTTAGGCGACCCGGGGGCAGCACGTGCGATACTTCAGCATGTTGCCCAACATGGTGAAAGCGCTCAGCAGGAAGAAGCCAAATCGTTGTTGGCCAGGCTTGATAGTAAGTAAGGAATAAATAAGATGGATAAGGGTTTGGCTTAGATTCTAACTAACCTCCACTTCAATCCATGAGTGGCTGGAATCACCTGAGGCGGTTCCAGCCGTTCTGCATGTTGTTATCGAAGCCGCATCAAGCTTTGATTAAGAACCCTATCCAAGCACCAGCCTGACTGTCGCATAGATCAACAGGACGAATAATAGGGTGGCAACCGCTCCGACAGCGATATATGCCCAGATATTACCGTGCTGGAAATCGCGTAAGCGATTTTCATTGCTCTGCACACCAAATGCGGCAGCAAGGACGCTCCCGACAATTTGTAACACGTTAGGCGCTTTGCCAGGCTTATCTTGCTGAGTCATTGCTGTGGTCGTTATTCAGTTAAGCAATGCCTTTTTTCTTGTTCTGGTAATACTTCACACCAAACGCAATGCCGAGAACCATTATCAGCAATAAAGCAGTCATTGTGGTATTGCTGATAGCTCCCCAACCTTCTTCGTCGGTGTTGAACACATAGGGACGCACATAGGTCGTCAAAAAATACGGCACCACCATGGTCAGCAAAGACAGTCCAAAAGATAGCATGAGCTTGTCAGTGATTCTGTTGTCGCTCATGCTTAAATTATCTGCGAACAGTTTCATGATGACAAAGCCTGGTAACACGACTACCAGCAAAGCAGATAAAACCCTTTCTATATTATGAATAAAGCCACCACCGAACAGTGTGAAGGCAACGATAAACACCACACCAGCAGCACCGAGACCTAACCAAAGTTTTTTATCGTCTTCATCAAAAACAAAAAAATCTTTCATAGACACACCTCATTTCGTTTTAAGTTAATTTTTCTTGAAAAAATAAAAACCTTCCATGCCGCCTTTCAGGATCATCGAGTTTTCCGATTTTTCATGTACGGCATAATCCAAGGTTTTGCCTGGCCTACCCGGGTCCTCAGCTTTGATCTTGCCATCTACAACAGAGTATTTGAACTGTTGCGTATCATCCCGCTTAAAATGGCGGTTATACCCTGAGGTCACCACCACGCCGTCCGAGCGAAACTCCCAAAGTCTGTTTTCTTCGATTTTTGGCTTTGCGAGGCCGGGGGCAACGGATTCAAGCGTCCATTTGCCGAGAATTTCTGTATTGTCCTTCAAGGCCACGTCAGCCCACGCTAATTCGCTGAAAGCGCCCAGCGACAAAACAGCACCAAATGCAAACGCCAATTGAATTCTCATTGCTCACTCCTCCGACAAACTTTTATGCTAGGGGTTCAACTTCACGGCATCCAAGTCACGCAGATGCGCGTGCAGTCACTTTTGGAAAACATTATATTCTACTTCAATTAAGCCGCAATAAGCAAGAGAAACATGGAATATTAAGATATATTCGGTGAAAATAATGGTTGGACTTACTTTCCGAATATCCGTTAGGCTGGCGCTCTAAATAAAACAAGAGAAACCGACAAGCTATTCATACCATTTAGAATATGGACTAGTATTTATCAATGCCGGTTATTCCATAAGCCATGGTTTATGTCAAAATGGGGTTTTCTCTAAGCTATAACCCCTAAGTCATAATATGGCTGATTATTCCTCCAAATAAGTATAAGCACTCAAACCCGCAATCAATTCACTTTCAAACAGCTTGCGTTGTTGGGGCGGAAGATGAGCATCAATCAGTTTCTTGCGGTAAGCGCGTTCCAGCTCTTCAGGTTCGATATGGACATAGCGTAGGGAATCGTCAGCCCCGTCGCCTCGCATCGGTTGCACCAGCCGCCAACTGGCGTCACCATTCAGCACGATGTTAATGGAATGCGTGTCGCCGAACAGATTGTGCATGTCGCCCAAAATCTCTTGGTATGCGCCGACTAGGAAAACACCGAGCAGATACTCCTCGCTGGGGTTTATTTGGTGCAGTGGCATGGTGGTTTCAATGCTTTGATGGTCCAAATAAGCGTTGATTTTTCCATCGGAATCGCAAGTCAAATCTTGCAACACGGCACGACGAGTGGGTTCCTCGTCCAAGCGCTGTAAAGGCATGATAGGGAAAGTCTGGTTGATGGCCCATGAGTCAGGCAAGGATTGGAACACTGAGAAGTTGCAGAATACCTTGTCCGCCAGCCTTTCGTTAAGTTCGTCCAGCGCTTCTCGATGGGCGCGCAACCGGATATCCAAGCGCTTGCGCACTATCTGGCACAGTGCGGCATTGAGGCGTTCCGCCTCGGCCAGTTCGTTCAAGCTTAACTTGCCGCGCACGTACATCGCCTTGGCTTCCGACAAGTCGAATTTTGCATCCAAATATAAGGCCAGGGGTGGCTCGTCGGGGACACGGCGAAGCAATGCGCACAAGTCCTTAAGCGGTTTGGCGCTTGACTGGGTGAGGGCGGGCACATCTTCGGAAACCGATTCCACATTGATGACATTGGTAATTAACACCGCGTGATGGGCGCTCATGGCACGGCCCGATTCGGTAATGATATTGGGATGGGGCAAGTCGTATTCAGAGCATATTTCGCTATAAGCCCGGATTATGTTATGAGCATATTCGTCTATGGTGTAGTTGATCGAACATTCGCTGCTGGAATGAGTGCCATCATAATCCACACCCAAACCTCCGCCCACGTCGGCATAGGTAATGGGCGCACCCAAGCGACGTAGTTCAGCGTAATAACGGCCCGCTTCGCGCAAAGCAGTTTTTACATCGTTGATATTGGCGACTTGCGAACCCATGTGGAAGTGCATCAGTTTCAGCCAATGCAAGCTATTGTTCGCGCCTAGCTCCTCGATCAAGCGCAACACTTCGCTGGCACTCAAACCGAATTTAGATTTCTCGCCTCCGCTGTTCTGCCATTTGCCTGCGCTGATGGAGGATAAACGAATGCGGACGCCGAGATTGGGTTCTATCCCCAGAATTTTGGATTCGGCCAGAACCAATCCCAGTTCGGCAGGTTTTTCGATGACAATGAACACATCCAAGCCAAGCCGGGTTCCAATGAGCGCAAGGCGAATATAAGCGCGGTCTTTATAACCGTTGCAGATGATGGTTCCGCTTTTGGCTAGGGCGAGAATAGCCAGCAATTCAGATTTACTACCCGCTTCCAAACCCACGGTTGCACCGCCGCTGTCGAGTATGCCCTCAATCACGCCGCGCTGCTGATTGACTTTGATCGGGTAGACTGGGGTGTATTTCCCGGTGTAATCGATTTCTGATATGGCTTTGTCAAAGCCTTGATGCAGCAATTGCACCCGGTCACGCAGGACATCGGTGAAACGCACCAGTATCGGCACGGAGAGCCCTTCCTGATGAATCTTGTTAGCCACATCATACAAATCAACGGTCCCTAGCTTGGCATTTCGTTTCGGATAGGCAACCACATGACCTTGGTCATTGATGTCGAAATAACCGTTGCCCCAGTGTTCGATAGCGTAAGTGTCGCGAGCGTTTTGTAGTTCCCAGTTTGTGATAGTCATGATTGTTGGCAAAAGGATTGGATAATTCGGGAAATAATATCATCTTCACCAACGAAGTGAGTGCTAGTCAAGTCGGAATGAAACGTTTCACGAAAATTCAAAGCCTTGCACGACCCATTCAATCAGGCGCTGCATTTTCTGGTTGCTTTGTATTGAAACTAAAGATGATGAAACGACAATAAGAAATTGGCGTTTCGTCTGACAGAAGCTTATGGTAAGGTATGAATCAATCTTTGCATTGGCGAATGACCGACTCGGCTTATAAAACCGAGTCGGTCTATCGGTTGACCATTACTCGCAAGGTTTCAGGCTGGCAAAATAGGCAGCGAGATTGTCGATATCTTCGTCCTTCAATCCACCCGCCATGCCGTTCATGACCGGGGCGACGCGGGTTTTAGCTTTGAATGCTTTCAATTGTGCAGTCAAATACTCTGCCTTCTGACCGGCTAGATTGGGGAAGGCTCCGCTTGGGCTAATGCCTTTAGGTCCATGGCAACCGGCGCAGATGGCCGAAGCCGCTTTACCCGCTTCTGCATTGGCCGCAAAAGCAGCATTGCAGGCCAGCAGGCTTGCAATTAAGGTGAAGCCAGTGATTTTAGCGTTCATAATCATGATCCTTAGGGCTGAGTGGGTGAATGGATAGTGGAAAAATACAGGTCATATCAGTCATAGAGCTTTTGACGCCTGTTTGTCGTGACCGTTCCCTCTAACATCAAAGTCTATGCAAAGAGTAAACAATCCCATAAGTCCGACAGGATGCTTGCAAACACACCTTGTAGTATGAGGTGGATAGTGCCTTAAGGCAATCATGTTGCACCAATAACTTGCACCAAACTACAGAGAATTTCTTTACTTGTCAATATTGTTTTGATTCGATACTATGACTGATATGAAAACGGATCAGGTCTACCAATATTTAGAACGCATTTCCAATCTGCTGCGGACCGACACGCGCAGAACGATGGTGGAGAAAGGCTTGCAGCCTGTACAACTGGAAGCCTTGCATTATTTGAGTCATTGCAACCGCTATAGCAACACTCCGGCGGCGGTGGCAGACTTTCTTGGCCTGACCAAAGGCACGGTGTCGCAAACCTTGGGGTTATTGGAAAATGTCGGCATGATTGAAAAACTGCCCGACTACAAGGACCGGCGCATGGTGCATTTGCAATTGACCCCACGTGGCAACAAGGTCATAGCCGAAACCATCCCCCCTAAATCGCTGCAAATGGCGATGGAACAGATGACAGAATCCGACCAAGACTCCATTCTGTTGGCTTTGGATAAAATGCTTAAGGCCATGCAAGGGGCCAACCAGTTAAGGACGTTTGGGGTCTGCAAAACCTGCCGCCATCACCAAATCGAAACCGATGACCAGCATCGTTGCGCTTTGACCGGGGAATATTTAAAGGTTGAGGATATAGACAAGATTTGCCGGGAACATGAGTCACCTGTCTAGTTTAGACCGACTCGGTCTAAGTTCACTATTCTTCAGCCGCCACCCATCTCGCCGACAAAAACACCAAGCCCATGCAAGCATAGCCTATCACCCAAGGCCACGCGGGTGTCAGGGATAACACCGTATCGCTGGCGGCGAAACGATAACTATGCATCAAACCTAGGGCGGATAGTATAGCCGCCACCCAGCACCACAGACTTGCCTGTACGAAGCGTCGCTCAATCACCGCTACCGTGGCTGCGGACAACAGTGTGGCGGTGAAAATCGCCCCCTGTTCCAAGGCAAAGGCTCCGTCCATCCAAACATCCGCCTTGGCGAATTGATCCAACAGCGCAGTTGAAAACGGGGGTCCGTCCAAGTCCCCCATGCCCGCCGCATGTAAGCCATTCTTGGTCATGAATGCACCCCAAGCCGCAATGCCGGGTAACAACCCAATGACCACCGCTGGCGCATGTTCTTTGGGTGTGGCTTGGAAGGCTTGGGCGGCGATGACAATGCCTATCCACAACACAATCGCCAAGCCGGCATCCACTGGCACGGCCCAAACGATGTAACTCAGCGTCCCTGACAGGCAAATAAAGCTCATGAACACGCCGTTCAGCACCGAATAACCCGCCCGTGCGCCCAATGCTTTCCAACCGGGATGGCCGATATAGATTGTGGTGGGGAAACACGAACCAAACGCGCAAGCGGCTAGAGAACCGATGCCATTCGCCAACAGGGAGTTACGGGTCGAATAACGGTCCCCCGCCGCTTCCGCCGATTCGATGTTTTGCAGCGAACCCACTAAATTGAACAATCCCATGGGCAGGATCACCGACAAATACATCAATAGATGATCGGCTCGCAATGAATCAAACAACTCGCCTAACACCGGCAGCGGCCAATGCCAGCCGGTGGAAACCGGGTCCGCGCCTACCGGGGCGATGCCCGTCAACCAAGACAATAAAGTCCCCAAGCTGACGGCGACCAAGCCGCCGGGAATGCCGCCTTTAAACTTCACCCGTCCGAAATAAGTCAGCAGGATCACCGCCAACGTGGACAAGCCAACGATGGGATGGGCATAGGCGCGGAATAAATAACCCAAGCTGATGAAGCCCAAGGCAATCCCGGCCAAGGTGGAGAGCAGCGCAGCCCGTGGTGTGGCGATGCGCAATCTTTCAGCGACGAATGCGCCGGCGATTTCTATGACCGCGCCACTAAAGCAAGCCAGCAAACCCACTTGCCAAGCGACTCGGGCTGGGTCTGCCACACCTTGCGCTTGTGCCACCAGCTTGGCGGGTAACATGACGAGGAAGATAAAGGCAAACAAGGAAATGGTATTGATGCCATAAGGCAGCGCACAAACATCGGCACGACCTTCCCGTTCAGCCAGTTTTTTCGCTTGCCAAGCGTAATAAAGGTTGCCGACCAACAATGAAACCGCCGCACCGGGCAGAATACGCCCATAAACTAGCTCGTCAGGAAAGCCCAACACCGCACGGCACAGGCTGACGATAATCAACAACTGCACCAGATTGTCCAATGCCAGCCCAAAGAACCCGTCGATGTCGCCGACCACGAACCAAGGCATCGCGCTGCTTGTTTGTTTATGCATGATTGATGTCCAAACCAAGAGTGATTGTTGCCATTTTACGCGAAAGATGATGAGGGTGGAGCGTCAAAGCAAGCCCTTCGGCCTTGCTCAGGACAGGCTTTGACGCTCCAAAAGAAGTTATAATTTAGTAGGGTCTGGATTTATAATCCTCATGTGGGCGGTAAGGGATTCCGTCTAGGTCAATCTAACAAAACAACCTTAAATGACAAGACTCCGGTTAAACACTCATTGCTGAGTTAGGATGAAGCGATTTCAGGAAGAACGCGACGGGACGGGCTTGCGAGGTCGATAAACCGAGAAAAGGCATGAGAATCCATCCATCCAAATTTAATCGCGCTTTAACCGCCCTGCTATTGGTGGCAGGACTGATCTTCGCGTCCACTGCCTCCGCTGGACTTATCTCCAAATTAAACGGTTTGGTGGTTTACGATACCGACCGCAACATTACTTGGTTGGCGGATGCAAACCTTTCCGGGACATTGATGAACTACACTGATGCCAAATCTTGGGCAGCGAACTTAGTGTATGCAGGTTTTGACGACTGGCGTTTGCCAACCGCGTTGAATGCCGACGGCAGCGGACCTTGTCAAGGATACAACTGCGCTGGCAGCGAGTTGGGTAATATGTTTTACGGTGACATTAACCATGGACTGGGCGGCGTGGCGGGGCAGTCAATCACCGTCATTCACAATGCTAATTCTAACCTGTTCAAAAATATCCAATGGATGGATTATTGGTCGGTTACTGAGTCCGCGCCCAATACAGGTCTCGCATGGCACTTTAGTTTCTACAATGGCGGAGGAGACGACTCCGATAAAGGCACTTCCCTTTCAGCATGGGCCGTGCGCGATGGCGATGTTGGTCCTTCGAGTGTGCCAGAACCCGGAATAATCGGTTTGCTGCTGGCTGGCGGCATCGGTTGGGTTGGCACGAAAGCACGGCGGCGTGGCTAAAACCCTGCCATACCCAAAACCCCTGCGCATGAATCGATCATTGTTGAATCAAGCGAAGGGGCGGTTTTGATCCTTACCACGGTCTCCGTCACTGCCATTAAGTTACCATTCATAGCTCCACCTTTAGGCGGCAAACCGTCTGGAAAGAACCGGCTGAAGCCGGGACTACAAACGAATTTGACATGTTTCCCCCGCCCTAAGCTTTCACATGGAGACCATAGAAACGATCAAAGTCGATTAGCATTGAGCATAGCCATGATTGAAAACCGCATGAGACCTGTCCACCCCGGCGAAATCCTGCGCGAGGACTTCCTCGCACCCCTAGGGCTTAGCGTCAACGCACTGGCGCAAGCTTTGCGCATCCCCGCCAGCCTTCTTCATGAGATCGTCAACGGGGGGTGCGGTGTGACCCCGGACACCGCGCTCAGGCTTGCCCGCTACTTCGGCGGGGACGCGCAGTCATGGCTCAACCTGCAAACCGCCCATGAATTGAGAGGCTTGCCCAACTCCAATTAGGGTGATGATGGGCTTGCTACGGGTCTAGGAGAGCCTTGCCATGGGGGTAGGATACCTTTCCTATGGGAGTCGGATTAATGTCCAACGGGTGTAGGAAAGCTATCCTACGGGTGCATGCGTAGGTTCATACGGGTAATGGATAGGTATCTTACGGGTGTATCAGAGTGTTTATACGGGGATTAGATAGGAATCTTATGGGTGTATGAACGGTATCCTACGGGTCTATGAACGTGTTCCTACAGGGGTAGGAGGGTATTCCTACAGGTCAAAGCTTCTTTTGATCGTTCCCAATGAGGCAAAGCGTTGATGTATAACCCGTCATTCCTGCCGAGAAGCAGGACAAATCGGCAGGACAGCCGATTCGCTTAGGCAAGACGCCCGTAGGGTTCGGGACAGGGATGTTCCGAATGCATTCAGTCACACGGACGTGAAACTTGGGTTCACTCACAGCGCTTAATCAAACACTTACGCAGCCGACCCGATACCGTCCATGGCACTGGATTCCGGCAGTCCATGCCGGAATGACGGCTTCCACGCCAAAATGAGAATTGCTGAAGCAATCAA
>CAIOOA010000072.1 GCA_903859815.1 uncultured Methylococcaceae bacterium
GGACTAGGCGGCGGCAATGTTGCGGATTCGTTTGATGATGACGTGCCTTACACTCCCGCTTGGCAGGAGAAAATCACTGGGGTCAGCCGAAGCCAAGTCATCACCGTAGCGCGTGCGTTTGCCGAAAATGCCGAGAAGACCCAAGGCAAATCCATGGTGATCCTAGGCGCAGGGCTAAACCATTGGTATCACATGGACATGAACTACCGGGGCATCATCAATATGCTGATGCTGTGCGGTTGCGTAGGTCAGTCCGGCGGCGGCTGGTCGCATTATGTCGGTCAAGAGAAACTGCGTCCGCAAACCGGCTGGTTGCCGTTGGCTTTCGCGCTGGATTGGAAGCGCCCACCTCGGCAGATGAACAGCACCTCGTTCTTTTACAGCCACACCAGCCAATGGCGTTACGAAAAACTAAGCGTCAATGAAATCCTCTCGCCGCTGGCAAACCCTAACGACTGGTCAGGCAGTTTGATTGATTTTAATGTCCGTGCCGAACGCATGGGCTGGTTGCCCTCCGCGCCGCAGTTGGGCGCGAATCCTTTGCAAGTCGCCAAACAAGCCGAGCTGGCGGGCAAGAACCCGGCTGAGTATGTCGTTGAGCAATTGAAATCCGGCGCGTTGAAATTCGCTTGCGAAGACCCGGACAATCCGCAAAACTTCCCGCGCAATCTGTTTGTCTGGCGATCCAATTTATTGGGATCGTCTGGCAAGGGTCATGAATATTTCCTGAAATATCTGCTCGGCACTAACCATGGGCTTCAAGGCAAAGATTTAGGGGAGGAGGGTGGCATCAAACCCGAAGAAGTCGTCTGGCATGAGAGTGCCGCCGAGGGCAAGCTGGATTTGCTGGTGACGCTGGACTTCCGCATGTCCACGACTTGCCTGTATTCGGACATCGTACTACCCACCGCAACATGGTATGAGAAGAACGATCTGAACACCTCGGACATGCATCCGTTCATCCATCCACTATCCCGCGCCGTCGATCCGGCTTGGGAGTCGCGTTCGGATTGGGAGATTTACAAAGGCTTGGCGCGGAAATTCTCCGAACTGGTTCCGGGGCATTTGGGGCTGGAAAAGGACATTGTTACCGTGCCTACCCTGCACGACACGCCGGGAGAACTGGCCCAAGCACTGGATGTGAAAGATTGGAAAAAAGGCGAATGCGAGCCAGTTCCCGGCAAGACGATGCCCACGCTGGCTGTGGTCGAGCGCGATTATCCGAATGTCTACAAGATGTTCACCTCGCTAGGGCCGCTAATGACAAAAATCGGCAATGGTGGCAAGGGGATTGCTTGGAACACCGAGTCCGAGGTCAAGCAACTGGCAGAACTGAACCGCACCGTCACCAGTGAAGGCATCAGCGTTGGCTTGCCGCGCATCGAGTCGGATATTGACGCTGCCGAGGTGGTGTTGATGCTGGCCCCGGAGACCAACGGCCAGGTCGCGGTGAAAGCTTGGGAAGCCTTGGGTAAGAACACCGGATTGGACCATACCCACCTCGCCAAGCCTCGCGAAGACGACAAAATCCGCTTCCGCGATGTGCAAGCGCAACCGCGCAAGATCATCTCTTCGCCGACATGGAGCGGCGTAGAATCCGAGCATGTCAGCTACACCGCCGGCTATACCAATGTCCATGAGCGCATTCCGTGGCGCACCTTGACTGGACGCCAGCAGTTTTACCAAGACCATCCGTGGATGCGGGCCTTCGGCGAGAACCTTTGCGTCTATAAGCCGCCAGTGGACACCCGTTCGATTTCGCCCGTGTTGGGTAAGAAACCCAACGGCAATACGGAGGTCGTGCTGAACTTCATCACCCCGCATCAGAAATGGGGCATCCACAGCACTTACACGGATAACCTGTTGATGCTCACGCTGTCGCGGGGCGGGCCGATTGTCTGGCTGAGCGAGATTGATGCCAAGCGGGCGGGCATCATCGACAACGACTGGGTGGAAGCCTATAACGTCAACGGCGCGTTGGTCGCCCGCGCCGTGGTCAGTCAGCGCGTACCCGAAGGCATGACAATGATGTATCACGCCCAAGAAAAAATCGTCAACATGCCGGGTTCGGAAACCACCGGCCAACGCGGCGGCATCCATAATTCGGTGACCCGGGCCACGTTGAAGCCCACCCACATGATAGGCGGTTATGCCCAACAAAGTTATGGTTTCAATTACTACGGCACGGTGGGTTCCAACCGGGATGAGTTTGTCATTGTGAGAAAGATGGATAAGGTGGATTGGTTGGAGGAACCGACATCATGAATGCTCTACAATGGACTTGCATCATGGTTATATGATGGGGCAATCGTCTTTTAGCAGCAGAAGGATAAAACTATGGCAAAAATTGAAGGCTTTCGAGTAATAAACTTTCAAGCGCTTAGAGATATAAGTATCGGAAAGTTAATTACTTCGCAGAATGCAGAACCACTGACACCGATGACGGCTGTGATCGGCAAGAACGGCTCTGGAAAAAGCTCTCTGTTCGATGCTTTTGGCTTCCTTGCTGACTGTCTTAAGCTTGGGGTTGAAGATGCCTGTGATGCTCGTGGGCGGGGTGGATTTGAACGCCTACGCTCACAAGGAGAGAGGGGAAGTATACAGTTTTTAGTTCGCTACAAAGAAGATGACAATGCTCATGACATTGACTATAGGCTTGTCATTGATTTGGATTCATCTGGATGCCCAACTGTACAAAAAGAA
>CAIOOA010000073.1 GCA_903859815.1 uncultured Methylococcaceae bacterium
AAGGTAGACTTGTCTTCTTTCAATAAACTACATTTGATGGTCACCGATGGGAAAAGCCAGCCATAAGAAGAAGCGCCGCCGGAATGACAGCCCAACCGTCGCTCCCTTGTCCGGGTCACTGATCAAACTGGCGCATTCGGTATGCGAAAACCCGAAAAGCTTTTCATTCGAACAAATGAAAACACTTATCTCCATTGCGGCCATGGCATGGAATCTATCTTTATTCCCCAAGGAAAGCCGGGCACAGCAGGCCCAAGCATTGATGACTGGGCCAATCGATGGTGAGGGAGGTTCATTGCTAAGACGCCTCCGAGACGAAATGGTCGCAAAGAAAAATGATAAGGAAGTCCTTCCGACGATGGCGATGCTCGATTTAATCAGCATCATGCTGCGGAAAAAAGATGAGTTGTACCCAGGCGACAAGAGGCTCATCGTCAACTACAAGATCACCTCGGTGGGCAGTGGAGAATATAATGTCACGGTTGCCTCGGCCGATACTGATATTAACTGATGTTACGCACAGCCATTGATAATCGGATGTTTTCCATTTGCCATTCCAGATTTTAGTGATGTTGGACGCATTTTCGCAGGAAATGCCGTCCTATTTGACATAATTTTAATTATGCGCAATTATGATGTAGCGGCTAAGTTGAAATGTCACCCTTTTTGAAATGTGTCTTTCTGGGGCTTGGGCGCTACGCTGGCTTGTCCGACAAATACCGGGACAGCTTTTCCGCCAACGTTTTGACGTGGGGGTTGAGCACCATGCTCAGATGATCGCCTGGAACCCAGTGTTCTGTGACCGTCGCGTGAGTGCATTGCGCCCAGCCCCAAGCTTCGCGGGTATCGTTCATTTCATCATCGTCGTTTTGTTCGCTGGCTCGAAACAGATGAATCGGGCAACGCAATTTTCCAGGCATTGGGTGATTGGCAAGCGCTTGCGCGGTGATTCGAACCACGTTGACCATTGCCTTGAGTTCATCAACAGCCGCTTTTGGGTCAAATAACAGTTTATGTTGCAGGAAAGTTTGTGCCACCACGGCATAAGCCGCTTCAATGTCCGGCAGCGCTTTTAGTGTTTCTGCAGACAGATTTAGGCTGTTACCCATTATCTGTTCATACAGTTGTACATAGGCTTCCAGGCACTCAAGCTCACTCGAATTAGATGGCCTGAAACCTGGTGCGGGGGCATCCAGAATGGCCAGTAAGGACACGGTCTCGCCCTGCTGCTCCAGTTGCCAGGCCATTTCGAAAGCAACCCGACCACCCGATGAATGCCCAAGCAGTTGGTAAGGCCCGCAGGCAAGCTGTTGTTGCAGCAGCTTAAGGTGATGACGGGCAAGCGCTTCAATCGTTTCGGGTATTGCCGAACCGTCCAGCCCCGGGGTCTGCAAGGCATAAAAGCGTTGCTGCGCCCCTAAACGGCTGGACAAAGGGTACAAATACATCACCGAACCAAAGGCCCCGGGTAGGCAATACACCGGGTTGGACGTGCCCGTGCTGTGTATGGGCACAAGCTCGGTAAAACGGTGCGTACCTGCTTGCCGTAGCAATTCTGCCAAACTGGCAACCGTCGGGTGTTGAAACAAGGCGCTTATGGGCAGGCGTGCGGTGAATTGTTCCCGAATATGGTTCATCAGCTTTACCGCCAACAACGAATGTCCGCCCAGACTGAAAAAGTCGTCATGAATGCCCACGGACGGCACAGCCAGGACAGTTTCCCAGAGTGAAACGAGTTGTAATTCAAGCTTATCTCGCGGCAGGGCGCTTTCGCTTCGGGTATTGTTATCCAGCGCGGGCAGGGCTTTGCGGTCGATTTTGCCGTTGGGGGTCAGCGGCAGGCTGTCCAGGATCATGAAACTTGAAGGGATCATGTAGTCGGGGAGTCTGGACTTGAGGAAGGTGGCGAGGGCAGTGGTCAGTTGCCCGTGGTCAGTGACCCGTGAAGAGGTGGCATGGATATCCAGACCTCCTTTCTGACCACTAGCCACTAACCACTGTCCACTGACCACTAGGTATGCCACCAGCCGCTTGTTGCCGTTATCTTCATACAAACTGACCACGGCTTCCTTGATGCTTTCATGCTGGGTGAGGACTGCCTCGATTTCGCCGAGTTCGATGCGGAAGCCGCGCAGTTTGATCTGGTGGTCGATGCGCCCTAAAAACTCTAGGTTGCCGTCGGGCAGCCATCTTGCCAAGTCTCCGGTTTTGTAAACCCTTTCAGTTTTGCCGAACAATTCGACTTCGATGAACTTCTCGACGGTCAGTTCGGGGCGGTTGAGGTAGCCGCGTGCCAAACCCGCCCCGGCAATGCACAGCTCGCCGGGAATGCCCGGTGGTTGGATCTGTTGCTGGGAATCGAGAATGTAAATGCGGGTGTTGGCGATGGGTTGACCAATTGAAGGTTTCGTTTTGGAGGGCGAAGCAAGCAAACAGGCGGCTGACCAAATCGCGGTTTCAGTAGGCCCATAGACATTCCACAAACACTGGCTGTTTTCAAACAGATAATTGGCCAATTCTTGAGTAACAGCCTCGCCGCCGCAGAGAATGTTTAAGGGGATTTTAGCCTGCCAGTCGATTGCCCTTAACATCTGCCAGGTGGCAGGGGTTGCTTGCATAAAACTAATCGCTTGATTTATCAGTTGTTGTTGCAGGAGCGAAGCATCGCTGGCAATGGCTTTTGTGGCAAGACTCAGTGCGCCGCCTGAAATCAGCGGCAGATAAATTTCCAGTGCGGCAATATCGAAGGATAAGGTGGTTATCGCCAACAGCTTATCGTTTGCGGTGAATCCAGTGCGTTGCCGCATGTCCTGTAGGAAATTCGCCAGATTGTCCTGTTTAATCATGACCCCTTTTGGCTTACCGGTCGAACCCGAGGTGTAGATGACATACGCCAAATCTTCGGCGGTGCTTCTTGCGGATAAGTTTTTACCGGGCTGGCCGGCAACATCGGTTTGATCCAGGCACAGCACCACGCAATCATGTTCCAAATCAGCCAATGACAACGCTTCGGTCAAATGGCTCTGGGTCAGCAGCAATGGGGCATGGCTGTCGCCCAGCATGTAGCGGATGCGGGCGGCGGGGTAGCTGGGGTCTATCGGCACATACGCGCCTCCGGCCTTGAGTATCGCCAGCAGGCCGATGATCATGTCCAGCGACCGTTCGACGGCGATTGCAATCAGGGGGTTGCCGATTA
>CAIOOA010000074.1 GCA_903859815.1 uncultured Methylococcaceae bacterium
ATAAAAGGATAGGTTCCATCAGGGTTTTTGATCTTGAATTGAATCTGGGAGGAACAGGCTGTTCCGTTATAGAGCAGCGTAAGAGCAGCGAAAGTATTTGTATTAGGATCACCAAATGCGTGATTTGCATCATAATCGCAAGTATAGGTGTCTTGTGCGGTTGTGGCATACATTGCACTGGCGGAAACGGGCATTAACCCAGATAGCAGCACAGCGGCCGTGGATAATTTTAGACGACTGTTCATGGTTATTATACCCTTTGCATTATCAAAAAATGAAGGTTAGGGGAATTTTCTTATCAACCTTTGGTACTAGTGGATATTGCAGTGGTCATGGGGTCAATGTTGTTGAATTAAGCAACAACCATGTACAATACACTGATTTTATTAATATATCATAATGAATGGCTGAATAAAACTCTATCACAGATTTGAGAAAGCGTTCAAGTTTCGTAATCCACTCAGTGGCGCTTTAGACCGAAGCAGGATAAAAGTCTTGCATTGCAAGGGTTCATATTCAGGCCGCACCCCCGAAGCTCATTAAAACACCTCCAGAGTTAATCTTTATAATAAGAACTCCCTATTTTTAATCCACTTATGATTTAATTGCGATAATAAACCCGGTATTGACTTACCTATTGACTGATTATCACCTTTGAGCCAATCGATAAAAATAAGCTTAGCGTACTGTTTTGCGCCCCTTTTGTTCTTCACATTCCCATTGCATGCGGAAGGCTTTGGTGCGCTTGCCGTCGTTTCCACTGAATATTTTTATCGTGGTTATTCCAAAAGCGCCAACCATCCTGCGGTTCGCGCCAATGTGGATTATGGACACCCGTCCGGTTTCTTTTTGGGTTCTTGGATTTCATGGGTGGATTTTGATGACACTGATTACCCGGATCGGTCGAACGTCGAATTTTATCCCTATCTAGGATTCAACTATAAGCTTTCCGAGCAGTGGCGTATCGAAGCTTCGGTGGCCCGTTATCTGTACGATGGTCGGATTTTCGGAAAATTTTCCGACTATAACGAGTACAGCACGGTTTTGCACTACAGTGACCTAGCCAGCCTCCGTGTTGATTTTGCCAATGATGCTTACAATCGTGGTGCGGGTGCCACCAATGTTGAACTCACTGGGCGCTACCCTATTTTAGCCAAGCTATCGGTTTCTGGAGGCTTGGGTTACAACAATGCAACTCCCGTGCTTGAATATGATACCTTGTATTGGAATTTGGGGGTGACGTGGCACTTCAAGTACGTCGCATTGGATTTGCGTTATGCCGATGCCGCCGATTTGGTGGAATATTATGATGTTGGTGTGATAGCGTTGCCAGAACTCAAGCAGAACTTCATTTTCTCACTCATGGTAGGTTTCTAGTCAAGGCCGATAAGCAAAGAGTTTGGACTTACCTGCTCTTGGAGTGCAAGGCTTGCCTTGCTGATATTCACAAGCGTTTGGGAGCCCTCGCAAGGCAAGCCTTGTACTCTATCTTTTTGCAAGGCAAGCCTTGCACTCCATTTTTTTGCAAGGCAAGCCTTGCCCCTCATCTTTTTGCGCTATGAGGCTTTTAGAAAAAAATCAAATTTTTCATCCGGGCATGAACTAATTGGGTTAGTTTGGGAATTAACGGTTAAAGACATCCAACAGGGAGTCATTCACTTTGAATACTGGACCCAAGCCTAAGGATCAAAAAACATGTTCAATCGATCAAAAAATTTGGGAACACGACAAATGCCCAAGCCTGCAACAAGCGAAATTAGCGATAATGTTTTGATCCAGCGAATATGCGAGTCTGACACCGAAGCATTCGAGGCTTTGTATAAGCGCTATTACCCAAAGCTTTTTCAGTTTATATTACGGGTTACGCGGCATCTTGATCAAATTGAAGAAATTATCAACGATGTCATGTATGTGGTGTGGAGAAGGGCCTCTTCGTTCCAGCCTGAAACCAGAGCCTCGACATGGATATTTGGCATTGCCTATAAAAAATCCTTGAAGTCATTGTCCGAGCGGCAACCCGGCGAACATTTGGAACTGGATGATGCTGCCGACCTTATACCAGGGGTTGAGGATAGCGGCCTGCAAAATTTGGAACTTGAGGATTGGATTTCTGTGGCGTTTAGTAAACTCTCGACGGACCAACGGGCAGTGCTGGAACTGACTTACCATCAAGGCTTGCATTACCATGAAATCGCCCAAATCATGGATTGCCCTGAAAATACCGTCAAAACCCGGATGTTTAGCGCTAGAAAAAAAATCAAGGCGTTGTTTCCTGAGTTTTTACCCGAATCCAATGCCGGTTATAGAGGTAATACACTATGAACACTCAATCTTCTGCGGCTTATTTAGCTCATGACGAAATTTGGTTGTTAATTCCATGGTATGCAAATGGGAGCTTGTCAGGTTCGGAACACGACCGTGTAAAGGCCCATGTGCAGGTTTGCTTGATGTGTCGGCGGGAGCTTTCCTATCAACTCATGCTTGCCAAGCAGTTGGAACATACTCCACGCATGGAAATATCCAGCAAACCCTCGTTTGAAAGGCTGATGTCCCGCATTAGCGAGGAAGATAGTCCGCAGACAGAGCCAATGATAAAGCCAAGGACAAAACGAAGAAAGGAAAGACAAGGCAATACCCAAGGTTTAGCCCGTTTGAAGGGTTTCCTGATTTTTTTTATTCCGCCGAAACATTGGGCAGCCGCCTTCGCCACAGCACTGTTGGCTATCGCAATCGCGTTGCAATTTGGCGGAATACCCAACCATGGCATCAAGGACTATCATACCGTTGCCAATCCGCATGAACTGGATCGTTTCAGTACGCAGGATCTGCGCGTGGTTTTTGCCGATCAAGTCACTGAACGGGAAATCAGTGCTTTGATTGGTTCAATTCAAGGCAGAAAACTGGACGGCCCAAATCGGGTGGGTGCGATTACCATTAGAATCCCCGACAGCCTGACGGCAGACCAAGCGCTTAGCCAATTGCGCGACAGCAAATTAGTCATTTTTGCGGAACCAGCCTTGCCGCAATCTGGCAAACCTAACGGGGGAGGCGGCTAGTGACATTGATTCCAAAGCTAATGATTTTGAGCTTGCTGACTATGTTGCAGAGCGCTTGCGCATCTTTTGACGCTCCGAATTCCAACGCTTTGGCGCAATCTTCAACAAGCAGCCAAGCATCGGCATCATCCAAACAAATACTGATCACGTTTGAGGATGAGCGCAATCAGAGAGTCCCGCTTGCCGACTCGCTCGGTGGCTATCGGCAGCGGGGCGACTATGGCAATTCGACTTGGAGTAAGCGTGTAGCCGATGCCTTGGCCGAGGACTATGGGCTGCGCCAAGTCACACAATGGCCAATCAATACCTTAGGCATCCATTGTGTGGTTTATGAAATTCCAGCCAATCAATCCATCGAACAAGTGTTGAAACGTTTGGAAAAGGATAAGCGGGTTGAAGCCGCACAAGCGATGAAGACATATCAGGTGATGGGGGAAGCCTACAGCGACCCTTACTTCAAGTTGCAAACCGGTATCCGCGACATGCATGTGGAACCGGCCCATCATATTGCCACCGGGCGGAATGTCAAGGTCGCAGTGATCGACACCGGGGTGGATGGCAAGCATCCCGACTTGTCGGGGCAAATCGCCTACTCACAGAATTTCGTTGCAGAGCCGAATGATAGCCTTGACGATATACATGGAACCGCCGTTGCCGGTGTCATCGCGGCGACCGCCAACAATCAGATGGGCATCGTCGGCATGGCACCGAACGCAAAAATCATCGCCCTTAAAGCGTGTTGGCAAACCGACCCGAAAAAAGCTGAGGCGGTTTGTAACAGCTTGACCTTAGCCTTGGCCTTGAACACAGCGATTAACCTTAAAACCGACATCATCAATTTGAGTTTGACCGGATCGCAGGACCCGCTGGTCGAACGCTTGGTAAACAAGGCAGTTAAAGATGGCCTTATTGTCGTGGCCTCGGCCCCTTCGGCTGACCTGGGTAAAAATGACTTCCCCGCATCCGTCAAAGGTGTCATTGCGGTGCGGATAGCTCAGGCGGAAGTCAATTCTTTAACCATTACGGGTGGAAGCATTCCAGCTCCCGGCATGGAGATTTTAACCACCCTGCCGCATGGCACTTATAACTTCATGTCGGGCAGTTCATTTGCCGCAGCGCATATTTCCGGCTTAATCGCGTTATTACTGGAATTAAAACCTCATATTGATTCAGAGCAAATCATGGCGGTTTTAAAAACCTCCATTGCGCGATCTACCGAAATGGCATCCGTCAACACCGTCGATGCTTGCGCATTAATGGCAAATGTTAAGGGTGTGCCTCATTGTGACAAACTTGCAATCAACCCCAAACCAGCGACATTGGCTTCGCCTTCCCCGTTATAGTTAACGACGCTAGGTTTTAGTTGCTTATCAATATCACCCAATAACCCATGGTCATTGGGTTGTTTTTTCTGTCATTACTCATTATGGCTGAAATAACGAGCGGAGGAGTGATCGATTGTGCCTGTCTCATCAGCAGATATATTTTGTAAACAATTACCCCATCCACGCTACAGGAGATTGATTTATGACGATTAGATGCTTGCAAAAAGCTGCACTTTTTCCCAAGGTGGCTATCCTGAGTGTATGCGCCACGCTGTTGCCAATCCAAGCCATGGCTGGCTATGTTCAAGAAAACCTAGTTTCGGATATATCGGGCTTGGCCAAGAACTTTGACACCCATTTAACCAATCCTTGGGGCATATCGTTTAACGCCACCGGCCCATTTTGGGTTTCGAACAACCGTGACGGAACCAGCACCCTTTACAATACGAGCGGAACGCCTCAAGCTTTGGTGGTCACCGTGCCGACAAAATCCGGTTCAGGGACAGGAAGCCCAACAGGACAGGTTTTTAACACGAATAACGGCACAGGGGCATTTTCAGGGGACAGGTTTATTTTTGCGACTGAAGACGGCACGATTTCCGGCTGGAGCAGCGGGACTAATGCTGTAAAGAGAGCAGAAGGCTCCACTGACTCGGTTTATAAAGGCTTGGCCATCGATAATACGAGCAATAGGCTCTACGCAGCCAATTTTGGCAACACTGGAAAGATTGACGCATTTAATACGAACTACACGTCCACCCTTGCTGGTCAATTTATCGATCCAAATCTTCCCGAAAAATATGCCCCGTTCAATATTCAAAATATCGGAGGGGTGTTATATGTCGCCTATGCTTTTAAGGGTAATACGTCTGACACGGACGAAACAACAGGGGATGGGCTTGGAATTGTTAATAAGTACGATACTAATGGCAATTTCATCAACCGACTCATCACGGGCGGTCAACTCAATGCACCTTGGGGTTTTGCGCTCGCCCCTTCGGATTTTGGCGAATACAGCAATGACCTGTTGGTCGGCAATTTTGGCGATGGCAGGATCAACGCCTACGATCCTACCAGCGGTGCTTTTCAGGGTACCTTGACTGACCCTTCTGGAAATCCGATAGTGATAGAGGGTCTTTGGGGGCTTGCATTTGGCAATGGAGGCAACGCTGGTGCGAAGAACAAGCTTTATTTCGCAGCCGGCATCAATAATGAGGTGAACGGACTCTTCGGTAGCTTGGCCGTACCCGAACCGGATAGTTTGTCACTCATTGGAATTGGTTTGCTAGGGTTGGCTGTCTCTAGGCGGCTAAACAGGTTACAAAATTAAACCCCGGCGACACAGAGCAAACAGCAAGGCAAAGTAATTTCCCTATTTGCCTTGCCGTGCTTTTTTTCCTGCCTACCTTTTCATCGAATCAAAAAACTCACCATTGGTTTTGGTGTCTTTAAGCTTGCCGATTAAAAATTCGCTGGCGGCCATTTCATCCATGGGTTGGAGAATTTTGCGTAAGATCCAGCATTTTTGCAGTTCGTCTTGGGGAACCAGATACTCTTCACGGCGAGTGCCGGAGCGATTGATGTTGATGGCAGGGTAGATGCGTTTTTCGGCGATTTTGCGCTCCAAATGCAGTTCCATGTTGCCGGTTCCCTTGAATTCCTCGTAAATGACTTCATCCATGCGCGAACCGGTGTCCACCAGTGCGGTGGCAATGATGGTCAGGCTGCCCCCTTCCTCGATGTTGCGAGCCGCGCCAAAAAACCGTTTTGGCCGTTCCAAGGCATTGGCATCGACACCACCCGTCAGCACCTTGCCGGATGAGGGTACGACAGTATTGTAAGCACGTGCCAAGCGAGTGATGGAATCCAACAAAATAATCACGTCGCGCTTATGTTCGACCAAGCGCTTGGCCTTTTCAATGACCATTTCAGCGACTTGGACATGGCGGGCGGGCGGTTCGTCAAAGGTAGAGGAAACCACCTCGCCTTTTACGCTGCGCTGCATTTCAGTCACTTCCTCCGGGCGCTCGTCGATCAGCAGCACAATCAAATAGCATTCCGGGTTTTGCTCGGCTATCGAGTGGGCAAGGTTCTGCAAAATCATCGTCTTGCCCGCTTTCGGCGGCGAAACAATCAATCCGCGCTGGCCTTTGCCAATGGGGGCCACCAAATCAATAATGCGGGCTGTGAGGTCTTCACTGGTTCCGTTGCCCAGTTCCAGCACGAAGCGCGACTTGGGGAACAGCGGGGTTAGGTTGGAGAACAGAATCTTGTGCTTGGCGTTTTCGGGGGGTTCAAAATTGATCTGCTCGACCTTGAGCATGGCGAAGTAACGTTCGCTCTCTTTGGGTGGCCTGATTTTGCCTGATATAGTGTCGCCAGTCCTCAGGGAAAAGCGCCTGATTTGGCTGGGCGACACATAGATGTCGTCTGGCCCTGCCAAATACGAGCTGTCGGTGGAGCGGAGAAAGCCGAAGCCGTCAGTCAGGATTTCCAGCACCCCGTCGCCGAAAATGTCTTCGCCACTTTTAGCTTGTTTTTTCAGGATGGCAAAAATGAGGTCCTGTTTTTTGGAGCGGGCGAAGCCCTCAATGTCGAGTGATTCGGCTATGTCGATAAGCTCGGCAACGGGCTTACGTTTAAGGTCGGTCAGGTTCATAGGTTAAGAGTCAAGAAAAGCGGATTGAAAGGCTTGCGTCGCTTGATTTAGGGATGGACCCTAGGGGATGCCGGGGGGTCTAAGAGCCTCAGGGAGACAACCGATAGCGGTCACAGGCTTGAGAGATTAATTCTTTTATTGTTATAGCATAGCACGTTGATGGGTGGCCCGTCCAGAAAGAATCCAAACGGGCCGAAGCTCAATCAGATACTGGTGGATAACCAAGCCGTAAGTTGGGACTTGGAGAGTGCGCCGACTTTGGTGGCTTGCGCCTGACCATTCACGAACAGCATCAAAGTGGGGATGCCACGAACACCATAGCGTTGGGGGGTTGCTGAATTGTCGTCAATGTTTAATTTGGCGACGGTGAGCCTGCCCTGATATTCTTTGGCGATGTCCTCAAGGATAGGGCCTATCATTTTGCAGGGGCCGCACCATTCGGCCCAATAATCGACCAACACCGGGCCGTCCGCATTGAGCACTTTTTCATCAAAGTCATCGTCGCTTAGTTTCAGGATATTGTCACTCACAGGTATCTCCAGAGTTGATTAGGGGGGAGCTTGACTGTCAAAGTCAACACTCGGTTCCACAGGCGGATAGTCATCCGAATCGTTCATTTTCAGCCCAAACCGGGCAAGATTCAAGCCCCAAAAGCAATGCTGACTTCCTGACGGTCATATTGAAAGTCAGAATGGGGCTGACGGGGCGGGTCACAGGGCTTCCAAATCAATTCCCGGTGTCTCCACAACCACATGGCCTAAGTCATCCCACTTTACAGTGCCTATGTTCTTCCAAGCTTGCCGCTTATTATAGTCGCGAAGATTGGGTTCCCAATCCATGGGAACACGGACTTCTTTCATCTTCAAAAGAAAAACAGTGTTGCCCGCATCAAGGCCCACTTTGTTGCCCCAAAAAGCGGTCACTTGCATTAACGCCTTGTTCAGCCGTTGGCGTTTGATGTGCGGTGTCACCGCGATATTGGCCCACCAACATTGAACACGCCCCCAATTGGGTGCAACGATGCGGCCTTCCTCGTTGACGAAGGGCAGAAACTGCTCCTTGCCGTCTTTATCCAAGTAAGCAATCGCCAGAAGGTGGGTGTAACCGACAAAGTGGTCGTGCATGTACAAGGCATGGGGTGTAATGCCTAAGAAAGTATGCGACAAAAACAAAATGGAATTGCTGACACCTTCCAGCACTTGCCCCAGTTCGGTGTTGGCGTGGCCTTTGTTGAGCCTGAAAAACACCCCAAACTGCAAGGTGCTGTTGAGTTGCAAGAGGATGATGAGCACTAAAAACTTGGCAATTCGCGTGGCTTGACGGCGCTGCGTCCCGGCATAGTGGTCAAACAACTGGGCAAATAAATCATGGTCGGGTGATTGTGGCGGTGCGGCACAACTGACATCACACACTTGACGGGTTCGGTTGTCGGCGATGCTGCGATAAGTGGCCTTGGCGATCTGATTAATGCCGGGCAGGCGGATTATCCAAGCAATAGGGGCGGGATACACCATTGCCGTCAGTATGCGGGTATAAGTATCAACCCCTGCATATAATTTCCCTTGCTTATCCACTGCATACAAATCCGTTAATAGTTCCGCTTCGGGGATGGCATCCAAGGCCCGGCAATCTTTAGCATGAGTTTGTAAGTCTCTGAATGAGATTGCACCGAATAGGTCAAAATGGGAAAGAATAATCACCGTGCGGTTGCACAAAGGGCAAAGCCCGTCATAATACACCGTTAGCGTCGTCGCCTTAAGGCGCAGACACTTCCACCAAGAAAACGGCACCAGCAGCGCGTAAGGGGCCAACATGCCAAAGCCGAACTGGTAAATGTTGAGCGAAAGGATGATGCCGATATGAAAGCTGACACCGATCAGTAACAAGGGAATCCTTGCCCAGCGGAACCACATCAATGGCAGAAACAGGAATTGAAAGCTAATAAGCGAATAACCAATGATACGCTCCAACCATTCGTTATTGAGCAGCCAATCCATATTCAAGGGCGACATGTAATAGGGATGGGTGGGCGGTAGCCAGGAACCCATGCCATTGCGCCAAAATTCGGCTGACAACTTGTGGATGCCAGCATCCAAATACAACAATCCCAGCACGATAGCCACTGGCAACAGATAACACAACACCGACACGGAAGTGTTAGGCTGATAATGCTTGGTTAAAAATGAATACTTCAGCTTGTAACGCAGATTATCCAAAGACAAACCGCGTTGAGCAGGCAGGAACATCATCAGGAAGCTGATGCCGGTCATCATTTGGTCAAAGCCGCCGTCAAAGTCCAGCCACATCGGCGTAAAACCGACGAATACCAGCCATAACAGATAATTCCCCACCGCTGCGACGCGGTAATGAAGGCCAATCGCCATGCAAGCCGCCAATATCGCCCATAAGAACAGGAATAAATCCACCACGGGCGAGGCTTGGTCCACAAAGGGGACGCGGTCAAAAATCAAATGACGGAAAAATAGCAGATAAAACACTTCCTGCAAAATCACCAAACCAACCAAGATGCGGAAAACGCCCAAGCCTGTGGCTGGAACTTGTTTTTCCAAGCCTTTTTGGACGAGTTCGCGGAGCAATCGAATCATAGCGTGTGCCTAGGGCGAAATATGGAGGGTAAGCACCCCTCCGATGTCATGAATGGATGACTTACTAGCATAAAATGGCTAAGGCTATCATATATGCGTCTGCATAAGAACCCTATGGGAATAAGGATGTGAAAATGGAGCGTCAAAGCTTGCTTTGACAGGCGAAGCAAGCTTCAGATTTCCGTTTCTTTTGTCAAAGCAAGCTTTGACGCTCCCGTCAGACTAGAAAATAAGCAGCTTTCGCGTCAGTGCGTAGCATCAACCCACAACCTACACCCGCTTACTCCGGCAAGGCCACCATCCGGCTGGATTTGGGGCCGTTAATCAGCTTTTCCCACAACAGGTTGTTTTTATAGACCCAGATGCCGTGGGGCGCGAAGTCTATCACCAAATCCTGCTGGTTATTGTTGTCCAAGTAAGCGGCGGCCATGGTGACGGGGGACAGGGGGTGCAGTTGCACCCAAGCTTGGTTGTTCATGAACACCCACAGCCCGGTTTTGTTGCCGAAGTTAAACGCCACATCGGTCTTCCCGTTCCCATCCAAATCGGCTGTGACCATGCCCAGCGGTGACAGAGGATGCAACTTCACCCAAGTGCTGTTGTTCATCCATTTCCACGACCCGTCAGCGCCGAAGCTGAACACCACGTCCTCATGCCCGTTGCCGTCCAAATCGCCGACCACACTCAAGCCGGGCGAGCGGTTGTGGTCCAGCTCCATCCAAGTCGGCTCGCTGCTCCGGTTGTTCAAATGTTCCCACAAACCATAGGGGGCGAAGTCGAGCAACAAATCCTGCCAGTCGTTCTCGTCCAGATAGGCGGCGGTGACGGATTTTGCCAAAGGCCCAAACAAGGTCTGCCAAGGTTGCTGATTGTTTAGCAAGGCATTGATCTTCCTCGACTCGGCAAAACTGGCGACCAACTCCATGCTGGCATTGGCATCCAAATCGGCGGCAGTGATCGACACCGGCGACACGTCCCGCAGTTGCGTCCATTCCTTGCGGTTCATCCAAGCCCATATCCCATAGGGTTTGAAATCGACGACCAGATCAAACGCCCCGTTGCCATCCAAGTCGGTCGAAACCAGTTGGCTAGTCGTCAGCGGATGCAGTTTCTCCCATACACCATTGGCATGGCGTATCCACAAGCCATTGGGTTTGTTGAAGTCGATGGCCAGCGCATCCATGCGGATCGTGCCGAAGCGGGCCGTCACTGACTTGGCCTTGTCCATGGTGACTTGGCAAGTCGCGCCCTTGCCGTGGCACACACCGGACCAGCCTGCAAAGAACCACGGATTGTCAGCCTTTGGGGCGAGGGTGACGACCGTGCCGTTGGCAAAACTTTGCTTACAGCTTGTGCCGCAAACGATCTCGCCAATATCACTCATGACAGTCCCGCCAGTGTTATTGGCATTGGTGACGGTCAGGGCAAACCCAAGGGTCACGGGAATTGGTAATGTCACCTCTGGGGCGGGATTGTAATTATCATTACTCGCTTGATTGGCGGCGATGAGGCAAGTGCCAACTGCTCCGCCAGTGACTAGGTTGCCGCTAACCGTGCAAATATTGGGAGTTAGAGTGCTGAATGTCACGGGATTTCCAGATTTGCCACCTGTCGCCGCTAGGTGGCACGTATCGCCCACTGCAATAGAAGGTGGTTTGCAGTCAAGATTTGAAATGGTCTGGTCTGCCTTATTAATGGTGATGTCCTGTGTAGCTTGAGGTGCGGCGTCGTAATTGTCATTGCCCGCTTGGTCGGCAGCGACGGTGCAAGTCCCCGCTTTAACGCCTGTGACTATGTTGTTAGCAACCGTGCAAATGGTCCGAGTTAACGAACTGAACGTGACCGGATTGTCTGACGCGCCGCCAGTGGCTGTCACGGTGCAAGTTCCATCGACTTTACAGGTGGTAGGCGGCAAGCCAAACGTGATGGTTTGATTCAATTTAAAAATCGCATAAGCTGATTTGACTGCGTTCATTGCTACATCACAGGTTATGGCCTTTCCGTTGCAAACGCCGCCCCACTCGACAAAACTGGAATCTGCCCCCGGTACGGCATAAAGCGTGACTGTTGTATTAGCTGTATATCCTTCCGTGCAATCGGTTCCACATTGAATGCCATTAGGGGAACTGTAAATGTCACCATTGCCTATCCCCTGTTTTTGTACAGTCAGTTGATTGGTTTTTAAATTAAATATGGCAGTAACAGTTTTTGCTTGGTTTAACGTGACTTCGCAGTTCCCTAATTCGTTTGGGCAAGCTCCTTGCCAGCCTACGAAAGTTGAATCGTTAGCGAAAGTTGAATCGTTAGATGGTTGTGGAGTTAAAATGACAGTCGAATTGGCTGCATATTCATAGGTACAAGTACTTCCGCAATTAATGTGTCCATCATTGCTCGTAACTGTGCCATCACCAGTACCTTGCTTGTTGACCGTCAACGGTAAAATTGGATTGTCGAGATATTGATTGACTGCATCTTTTGAAAAAGTCTTTACATAGAGATTTTTGTCAATACCAATGTAAGAGATTACAAGTTGTTTTGTATTTGCGTCATAAAATATTTTATTATAGTCACAGAGATATTGCTGGATATTTCTTATATTTGCACCACAGCTAATGCCGTTGACTTGCTTAGAATAAATATTATAGCCATTACTTAATGGTACTGATTTATCACTTGTCGATCTCCCTAGAACAACAGTTTTATTATTTATATTATAATGAATAAAGAAAGCTATTCCAGACTCATCATTAGTCATATCATCAACAAATGATGTAGCACCTAGCACGGGTGTCGTATCCGGCGAAGAGACTTGAAAATAGTTTCCACAACTATTTACATGAATATTATTGTCAAGCTGAATTTGAATAGGTCTTACGCAATAAGAATATCCGCTCCTATAGGTATTATAGGTAAAAGTGTTATTTTGTTGATATACAATTTTAGTGGCGAATGAACCTCCTGACTGTTGTTGGGCTATAGCAATCATAGGTTTTGCATCTAAACCACTGGCTATGGCAATATCCCATATAACTTCATCTTTATTTTCATCAACTGGGACAACCTGCATAGTTAATGAACTCCCCACTTTCCCCGAAAAATATCCTAAATAAGAAAAAGGCCATGTATATTTCCAATGATCAGCAGTTGTCACTAACATAATTTGATCGTCAGCAGTAATGGTTACTTTATTCAATCGCCCAATCATGCCATAAGTTGAAGCATTTTCATAAATCACAGACCAATTGCCTTGCATATCTCTGGTGGCATGTGCAAGCTTCTGATTTCGAGACCCCCATGTCACATTTTCCCCCCAAAAAACATGAACCCTACCCAATGAATCAATATCCATAGCAAATGTTCCTTGTCCAAATTCGGTATTCCTATTCCAATTAGATTTCACTACTTCGGCGGCAGACCATTTTCCATCATTCGATAAATGCCGATAGTAAATCGTTTGGCAATCATGATCGCAATATATTAAAGACATAAGCCCTAGCTTGCTTCTGCCCGTAACAAAAGTCACGACACCGGGCAAAGGCTCGGCTGAGAGGGCTGGTGGCAGAATGCCGTCGATGTTTATGGTGACGCTGGCTGTCGCATTGGCTAAGCCATCGGTGACTTGGAAAATAAAACTATCCATGCCACTATAACCCGTGACAGGTGTATAGCTAAAGCTGCCGTCATTATTGATAGTGACAGTGCCATGTGTTGGCGGGGAGGCCGCAGAAAACTGAAGTATATTATTGTCCGGGTCGGTGGCGAGAAGTTGTCCACTGACTGGGGTATTTTGTGTGGTTTGCAAATGACTATTTTGTGGTTGTGGCGGTTGATTAGTTAGAGTGGTTGTGACATTACCCGTGGCGATGTCAGTGCCATCGCTGACAATAAATTCAAAACTGTCACCAGAATAACCACCAGAAGGGACATAAACAAAATTGCCATCAGGATAGACAATAGCCTTACCGTGGTTGGCTGACTTTTTTAAACTAAATGTCAGCGGTGCATTCTCAGGATCAGTACCGTTCAATTTCCCCATGATGGGCGAATTATTCCCGCCATTAAATAATAAATCGGTTGTTTGAGGAGGTTGATTGATGGTGATAAGCCTTTGTTTAGCCCTTATAATATTCGGATTGTTGGCCATTAAGTTCCAAATCAACCCGCTTCTAGCATTTTCAATGTGCAATAGCATCGGGCCTTGATCTATCGAAAACAATGCCCGGTTGACCCATGAGCCGGATTTCCTGAGCCAATTTGAAGGATTGCTTTTAGTATCAACGATGGTTGCGGGTTGAATATCTGAATTAAACGCATCAGGTAGACCAAAGCGATAATGCCATTGATTTCTTGTCCAATTGCCTGTTATCCCTTGCATGACCGCCGAGTAAATATCTTGGTCGATGACTTGACTGTTTTTCATGGAAAACCCAAGCGAACTTATCATCCCGTAATTTGTAATCGTGCCATCCTCATACGAAGTTGTATCTCTGGCTATCTTGGAGATTGCATATGCAAAATAATTGTCAAATGGCCCTTCGGCAGACGACACGCCCCAAGAGGATTGACCATAATTTTGAAACCCCTTGGGATTGGCTATTACTTCGCTGATGGCTGTGCGTATTGCCATTTGAGAATTGGCAAACCAATCAATTTGAGACCCTTGTTGTTGATCGCAAGAGGCATCGTTAATTTTCCAATTACTCATATCCATGAAAGCTTGCATGAATTGGTAGGTGAACAAAGCGCCGGGATAAGTTCTAACTAAACCAGTTTCATTTTTAAGTCTTCTTATCCAACACCAATAGGCAGAACGTGGTACTGAGTGTGTGGTTGAACCCATTGCCAAGATTGACACCAATTGGCCTTCATCGGTGTAATAATCCAAGGTTTGTGGAAAATTAGATTGACCAGAAAACTGACCTTTTCCTTCATTGTCTTGGAATAAAAATGCGCTAATGTCATTATTGCGGACTTCATTCGGTTTCCATCCTAAATAAAATTGTTGCCTGTTTGATTCAAGCATGAAAGCCCAATCCACGTTGTCGTATATGGATTGGGCTAAATTTCTTATTTCAACTTCCTCGGCATCCGATCCCGTAAAGTAGCTTTGGGTGGTAAGAACCCCCATAATTGCCAAACCCGTGTCAATGGTTGAAAGTTCCACTGTGTTCAGTGACTCGTCGGTAGGAGTGCTTGGAAAGTCAAAATTCAGTTTGCGCTTTCCATCCACGCCTAGAAAATGATAAAACCATCCTTTATAACCAATACGGCCTATCGGTTCGGCACCGAAAGAGTTTGGATTGGCGAGAATTCGCAACATTGCCAAGGTTCGCGATCTCGCCTCCGAGCGAGTTATCCAACCCCGTTCAGCACCAATGACATAGGCTGGCAGACCAAACCCAACCCCTCCCATTGAAAGTAGGTCGCCAAAAGATGAACGGTCTTGGGGTATTCCTAGACTAGCAGTTTTTCTGCTAGTCCAGTCAATGAAATATTGAAAGGCGCGCCTTTCAACTAAATCCAACATTTGTTCGTCATTAGCGGGTTGAACCTCTAAGCGATCAGGGACAAACCAAAGGCTTTTGATGTTCAATGTGCCTATATTTGGATTCGAATTGATTCGCTCTATGACCAAACTGACAACCTTGACATTATTAACAGAAAATCCAGTGTCTTCTTGGTATTGAGATGTATCGCGGAAATTCCAATCTATAGTCATAGGCTGAGTGACTGGGAACCGCATGAATCGAACTTTCTGATTGACATCTTTAAGTTCAACTCTCAAATTAAGCAAAGTTCCTGAGTAATCTACATCTATACCCAATCTTTCGAATCTTCTAGCGCCGTTTGGCTCATTGATGATGCCATCAATATTATCTAAATTCAGGCTGTGCTCCTGAAATGTAATGGTTTGTATCGAGCTGCGATTGAAGGTACCCAAAGTGTCGCAAAGCCCGAATACGCAAAAGAAAACCCCCGTGTATGCTTGTGGATCATTAGTGATAGTGAAATTCCAATCAAATTTCATCCCTACAGATTTCTCCTGACCACTTGAACTATCAATAATTATTAGTGGAGGTTTTCCATAATTGACTCCATCTTTGTTGAAAACACCAATGTTACCGTAAAAGTCATTAATCCCTGTATCCTGCTTTGTCACCATATCAGAGAAATCTTCAATGATGGCCTTTTCAACAGCTATTGCATTTGCAAGAATTGAATATAGTGAGCATCCACATAGAAGCGAAAATACAGCAAATCTCAAAATGATTTGTTTAAAATAAGGTATCGTGCGAGGCGTGAGGCGTGAGGCGTGAGGAAATATGATATATGTAATTAAGCTCATTATTAAATCATCAATCACAGAGAGCATAGCCACTAGGCCAGCCGAGACAATATAAGCTAATTGACAGTTAAAATTAATGCAATGACTAGGCCGAACTGACATATTGGATAGGCTGGACATAACTAGCACCTCTGACAATTCAATTTATCGACGCAAAAAAAAACCAGATTGACACGATCCGCCTCTGGAATCTGGAATAAAGGCGCTCTTGGCAATCCGGCTGTCCCAAGGTGTAATTAAATCTGGATGGGACCCGTGACTTTCCGTCCCCGCCTTGCGGTCAGGTTTGGCTTTAGGCTTACTCTACCCCCGTCCTTTTTAGCCTGTCAATCAAGAACGTTTTACTTGGTTATTTTTAAAATCCAGCCAAGTAGAATGAAAGGGGCTTAGGGTAGTTGAGATAAGTGGGCTTTCCAGCCATGGTTGCCAGTAAATCTCATTATGAGGTAAAGAGTTGACACCTAACTTGTCATTCCTGCCGGGAAGCAGGAATCCAGTCACATGGACGTGAAAATTGAGTTAACTCACAGGGCTTAATCAAACACTTACGCATCCGGCACGTTACCATCCCTAGCACTGGATTCCGGCAGTCCATGCCGGAATGACGGCTTCCACGTTAAAATGAGGCTCTCTGCATGGTTGCAGTCTGTGTATTGTTTAACGGCTAAAAATTTTTGGACAGATCACAATCCGAGTTTTTGCTATGGGTAGTTACCGCACTTTGACCTATCATTTGTCAAATTGTCTCTTTCCCCAGATTGACGTATAAGCGAAAACATCCATCAATTAAGGAATCATAGGTTTTCAACTGGCTCAACTACCCCCAAACCTCGTCCAAGGTGTTGGCATCCAACACCCGCTCGCCCCAAACCAACAAGGTTTCGGCAGTGGCGATGCGTTGACGGGCAGAGTCCGGTAATGGGGGGGCTTGCGTTCCAGCAACCGGAGTAATAAAGCGGCTTCACCTTCCGCGCGGCCTTCCATAAATACACAATGATAAAACAGGGTTTATTATGGTTCCCACGCACCAGCGTCACTGACATTAAGTTAAGCCGTTCGTGGTGAGCTTGTCGAACCATGAACGGCTTAACTTCCAACAAGTTGGGAATTTCCGTTCACCCTTCGACAAGTTCAGGGCGAACGGAAAAATCCTTAACTTAATGGCAGTAAAGCCGGAGCTTGGGGACGAGATCAACTAAAGTTTCGGAACCAGCAAAATCCTTCACTGAATCCAAGTATAGCGTATCGGGGCAAATATCCTGTTATAAACTTGGATTACAACTTCACCTACCCTCATTGGCCCAATCAAGTACATATTTTAAAGTTGGCGGATCAATGCGAAAACCGTTTTGCACCAATTGTTTGACCAGTGGTGCAAGTAAGGTAATTTGGTTATTTTTCTTTGCTCGCATGAGTATACCGAGTGTACCTGTCATTGGGATGCCAAGCGTTTGCGCACATCTTCGTGCCGCACCATCGTCTAATATGGCTTCAAAGCCGGGGTTCGACAAGCACCAAGAAAGAACTTGGGTTTCCCCCGCGCCTAAATCCCATGCAGAGACAATATTCGCTGTTGGAACATCTAGGCGGATAAAATCCCGCCCCACTGTAGCCAGCCAAAGCTTTGCAGGATCATGGGCAGGGCCATCATTAATTTCGGCGGCAACGGATTGGGGAATCACGAATTTCGCACACAATGCCGAAAGCAAATTAAGCTGCTGGATTTTACCAAGCAGAATAGTGGGCGATGAATTGACGACCCAAGTTTTAGTCACGTTCTATTTCCTTGAGCAATTCCTCTGGCGTGGTTTGAAAGGGCGAGACATTGAACCGATTTAACGCCAACAAGAAATCATGACGGCTCAAACCGGCGATTTCAGCAGCCTTGGCTTGCGAAACTAATTGCATTTCATACCATTTAACAGCCGCCGTGACCCGCATTTCAGAAACAAATTCGTCAGGGGTTTTGCGAAGTGCGGAAAAAATGGTATCAGGTAATTGTAAATTAACTTGAATATTCATGTCGTAATCTCTGAATTTTGTAAATCACCGTTTTACAATGCCGTAGAGTGCGGTGAGGTACGAACCGCATCAATCGCGAACTGCTTACTCCGAACCCAACGTAGGGTCGAGATTGGCATAGTCAATATCACCACGTTTCATTGCTCAATCCATCCGCTATGGCACATTCCCAAGTGGAGTCGGTTTCGCTGTTGGCGTTTCGATAAGCCGCCTCCAACTCTTCGTCGGTAGGCAAAAGTTGATCGGTTGACTCTATGGGTTCAACTAGCGTCACAATCGCCCGGTAGCTTCCATCCAGTTGGACGGGATGGCTGAACTTGACGATACTTTGTTTGCTTACTTCAGCTTCTATTGCTTGCAACATATTTGACTCCTAATGGTGGGCGGTAAGTTGACGACCTAGGTTTTAGTCACGCTGGATTATAACTTAACAAAGGTTCCCAAACTTAAGTTTGGGAAACCGCAAAGAGACAATTACAAAACTATTGTGAACTGCGCGTGACCGATACTTTTGGAAATACGTCCAATATTGAGGGCAGGGAACTTCCCCCGCTCATCAACGGCACACTGTAACCGGTAGGCACTAAATAGGCCGCTATTTCCGTTGCCGATGCATTTTGGCTTATTTGCGAAACATCCATCGATTAAGGAAGCAGAGTTTTCGACTGGCTCAACTACCCCAAACCTCATCCAAATTATTAGCATCCAACACCCGCTCACCCCACACCAATAAGGTTTCGGCATCGGCAGTGGCAATGCGTTGACGGGCAGACTCCGGCAGTGGGGGAAACTTGCGTTCCAGCAACCGGATTAATAAAGCGGCTTCACCTTCCAAACGGCCTTCCAAACGGCCTTCCACTCGGCCTTCCACCCGGCCCTCCCCAAATACATCTTGATAAAACCGGGTTTGCTTCAAACTTACATCGTTAAAATTGAGCATTTGCTGAATCTCCTCGCGAGTGAATGTCGGTAGTTTATAGACCAATACGGTTTCAAGCAATTCCAGCCAGTCGATGCCGTCGGTGGGTTGATTTTCTGAATGGGCCTGGACTTTCCGCACAATAGGGGCAATATTGGCATTATCTGCTAGGATCAATGCGATGAGCCAAAGTTTTGGGTTGGTGCTGTCAAGCAGGGGCAATTGGTCAAGGTATACTCGATGCAGATTGGGTATGCTTAGAAACGGCTTGATTGCTGGCGATAACCTTTCCACTGATTGCATAGAATATATGACAACTGCTTGCCAATGATGATCGCTTGGATATTGGCGTAGATGCAGCAGAATTTCGCTAAAAAATCGCAGATAAAAATCCTCATCGGGCTGAAATTGCACTTCGACGTAACCCCTAGGTGTGTCGGGTTGGTCGGCTGGCGGTTCGGCTATTCCGTCAAAACGGAACGCGGTTTGTTTGACTTCTTGGGAAATGAAGCTGTAACCCTCGGCATTCGGCACGGTCAAACCAGCCAGTTCAAAGGCCAAGGTCGGTTCTATTTGCATGAGTCGGTAAAAGAGGCTGTCTGTTTTCATCTACATTATTCGGATTGGCTTGACTTTCCTGCTCATTGTTACTAGGTTTTGCCTATGATTGCCTAGGACAAAACCAAACGTCAAGCCAGAAAACCATGGGATGAATCTTGTTGGTTGCGAAGCAGGGTTCGACGGCCCAGTAATCACCCAAAATCGGCACGGTCGGGCGGTGCGGGCCTCATAAGCTTGATGCCACTCATGGTCATGGGCTTTTGTCAAATTGATCGTTCCCTGCAAACGAAACCTTTCTCAAGTGTGTTCCAAGCCGTTATACTTTGCGCATGGACACTATTTCAATCCGAGGGGCTCGCACCCACAATCTCAAAAATATCGACCTAGACCTGCCGCGTGACAAGCTGATCGTCATTACCGGCTTGTCGGGCTCGGGAAAATCGTCGTTGGCATTCGACACCATTTACGCCGAAGGCCAAAGGCGTTATGTGGAATCGCTGTCAGCCTATGCCCGGCAATTCCTGTCGGTGATGGAAAAGCCTGACGTGGACCACATTGAAGGCTTGTCACCGGCCATTTCGATAGAACAGAAATCCACCTCCCATAATCCCCGTTCAACCGTAGGCACTATCACCGAAATTTACGATTATTTGCGCTTGCTTTATGCACGTGCCGGTACGCCGCGTTGCCCGGAGCATGGCGTTTCCTTGGAGGCGCAAACCATCAGCCAGATGGTGGACACGGTGTTGGCGTTGTCCGAGGATTCCCGCTGGATGCTGCTTGCCCCGGTCATCAACGAACGCAAGGGTGAGCATGTGCAGATATTGGAGGAGTTGCGTGGGCAGGGGTTTATCCGCGCTCGCATTGATGGCGAAGTCTACGAGTTGGACGAACCGCCCAAGCTGGATTTGAAGAAAAAGCACACGATTGAAGTCATTGTTGACCGCTTCAAAATTCGCGACGACTTGGGGCTTCGATTGGCTGAATCCTTCGAGACCACCTTGCGTCTGGCTGAAGGTTTGGCCTTAGTGGTTTCGATTGACGAGCCTAAGCAAAGTCTGGTGTTTTCAGACAAATATGCCTGTCCGCATTGCGGCTATTCCTTGAGCGAATTGGAACCGCGCATTTTCTCATTTAACAATCCGAAAGGCGCCTGCCAGAAATGCGACGGGCTTGGCGTAAAACTATACTTTGACCCCCGTTTGGTCGTCCACAGCCCACAACTCAGCCTGGCCGGCGGGGCGGTGCGTGGCTGGGACCGGCGGAATGCCTACTATTTCCAGATCATCAATTCTTTGGCAGACCATTACGGTTTTGACCTTGAACTACCATTTGAACAGCTTTCACAGTCGGTCAGGGATATGATTTTATTCGGCAGCGGCAAGGAAGAAATTCCGTTTAAGCATTTGAATGCACGGGGTGGCTTTGACATTCGTTTTCATCCTTTCGAAGGGGTCGTGCATAACATGGAAAGGCGGTATCGGGAGACTGATTCCAGCTTGGTGAGGGATGATTTGACCAAGTATATGAGTAGCAAGCCTTGCCCCGATTGCGGAGGAACCCGCTTAAACAAAGGTGCCCGTCATGTGTTTGTGGCCGAACGCGCCTTGCCGGAATTGACTGGCCTGCCGGTGAACCGGGGTCTGGAGTTCTTTGATGGCTTGCAATTACCCGGACAGCGAGGTGAAGTGGCTGCGAAGATCGTCAAGGAAATCCGCGAGCGGATGAGGTTTCTGGTCAATGTGGGCTTGGATTATTTGACGCTGGACCGCAGTGCCGACACCTTGTCCGGCGGCGAGGCACAGCGCATCCGCCTAGCCAGCCAAGTCGGTGCCGGGCTGGTGGGCGTGATGTATGTATTGGATGAGCCGTCCATCGGCTTGCATCAGCGGGACAACGAACGCTTGTTGAAAACGCTGATTCGCTTGCGCGACTTGGGTAACACCGTGATTGTCGTTGAACACGACGAAGAAGCCATCATGATTGCCGACCATGTGGTGGATATTGGACCCGGTGCGGGGGTGCATGGTGGACAGATTGTCGCAGAAGGGACGCCTAAGCAAATTCTGGAACATCCCGATTCGTTGACCGGGCAATATTTGTCGGGCCGCTTGGAGATCGAGATTCCAACCCGTAGAAGTCACGGCACGGATGGCAAAGTGCTACGTCTGGTCAATGCCACTGGCAATAACTTGAAAGGGGTTGATGCGTCTTTTCCGGTAGGGCTGTTCACCTGCGTGACGGGGGTGTCGGGTTCGGGCAAATCCACTTTGGTCAACGACACTTTGCACAAATTCGCCGCCCGTGAATTGAATGGTGCGAGCGCCGCCCCCGCGCCTTGTGAAAAAATCGAAGGCTTGGAGCTATTCGACAAAGTGGTGGATATTGACCAAAGCCCCATCGGGCGCACGCCACGATCTAACCCGGCGACCTATACCGGGTTGTTCACGCCCATTCGGGAATTGTTCGCTGCGACCCCGGAAGCCCGTTCACGCGGTTATACACCAGGGCGCTTTAGTTTTAATGTCAAAGGTGGCCGTTGTGAAGCCTGTGCGGGTGACGGTGTCATTAAAGTCGAAATGCATTTTTTGCCTGACATCTTTGTCCATTGCGACATCTGCAAGGGTAAGCGTTACAACCGTGAAACCTTGGAAATCCGTTATCGCGGCAAGACCATTGATGAAGTTTTGGGAATGACCGTCGAGGAAGCTTGTGCATTCTTCTCGGCCATCCCCAATGTTCATCGCAAGCTGCAAACCCTGATGGAGGTTGGCTTAAGCTACATCACCCTAGGGCAAAATGCCGTCACCCTTTCTGGCGGCGAAGCTCAACGTGTGAAACTCGCCAAAGAGTTATCCAAGCGCGATACTGGCAACACCTTGTATATTCTTGACGAACCTACGACGGGGCTGCATTTTCACGACATCAAACAGTTGTTAACCGTGCTTCACCAATTGCGCGACCATGGCAACACTGTGGTCGTCATTGAACACAATCTGGATGTGATCAAAACAGCCGATTGGATTATTGATTTAGGACCAGAGGGGGGCGATGGCGGTGGAAGAATCATTGCCACTGGCACACCTGAACATGTAGCGGCAAATCCCAACTCACATACCGGGCGGTTTTTGGCTAAAGCCTTGGAAAAAAACCAGCCAAATTAGAGCCCAAACAGAAGAAATCAAACGCATCGTTTTGATTGTTTATCCACCGCCACCTGTCAACGGAGTCGGGACATTGAAAGTTTGCAGCCATTTCAAGAGTTTACTTTTTTGTGAACGATTAAAGCATTAAATATCAATGACATAAATAATGGCAGATGTGAAGATCGGTTGATGCAAGAGATATTAATAACCCAATGAGTAACCTACATAGGGATCGTCAATTTGAAAAAACTCACAAACTTATCCACAGCCTTTTCCACTACTTTTCTGGATGATCCAGACAGGATTCACTCGAAAATACAAGCTTGAAGCTTTTGAAATTGGGATGTTTTGCTGTTTATTTTGGGGTTTGTCCTTAGCTTAAATGAAATGATTGATATGGTTTCCGAAAATCGAGTTTTGATAATAGGCTGTGGCGACATAGGCATTCGCGTTGCTGGTTTGGAACAATCGGCGGGTAAGCAGGTTGCCGCGTTGTCCCGTTCGGATGCATCGTCGAAAAAGTTATTAACACATGGCATAAATCCCATTTTTGGCGATCTTGATGAAGCTATTACTTTGGATGGGCTAAAAGGCGATGCGGCAGTCATTTATTATTTTGCCCCGCCCCCTTCAGCAGGCGATGGCGACCCAAGAATAGCGGCTTTGCTAAACACATTGAATGGATCAGCATTACCCAATCGATTGGTTTATATCAGCACTAGTGGCGTGTATGGCGATTGCGGTGGGGCTTGGGTCACTGAAGACTGGCCGGTGAATCCTCGGTCTGACCGCGCAAGGCGTAGGGTTTCGGCGGAGCAGCGGTTGACGGAATGGTCCTTGCTGAACGGCGTGGCTACGGTCATTCTCCGCGTCCCCGGCATTTACGGTCCCGGAAGATTGCCGGTCGAGCGCATCCGACGAGGCACCCCCGTCGTTTGTGAAGACGAGTCGCCGTGGAGCAACCGTATCCATGCGGACGATCTGGCGCAAGCCTGTTTCCTAGCCGCACGAGTTGGCCAGACAGAACATATTTACAATATCAGCGATGGCAATCCAACGACCATGAGTGATTATTTTAATCGAGTCGCTGATTTGCTAAGGCTTCCTCGCCCACCGGTCATTTCCATGGAAGAAGCAAGGCGGTCACTAGGCCCAAGCATTTTATCGTTTTTGGAGGAGTCCAAGCGTTTAGACAATCGTCGAATGCTTGACGGGTTGGGTGTGGTGTTGCGCTATCCTGACCTTTCCAGCGGACTGCCAACCTGCCTAGAGTAAAGCCGATTGGTCTTAGAAATAGCCTAGCTTGACCACTCGGGTCTATAATGTTCCGATTGGTAAAAGGCGCTAACACGCTCTCTTTCTGTTGCAAGCAAGCAAGGGTTGGAAAAGATGAAAGTGAAAAATGAAGTCCAGCTACTCAAAAAGGCTTTGGAGGTCGCTGAAAAATATGCAAAAAACCGTGGATTTACTCCGTTTCCCGCCACGACCACAGCCAACGAAAAAGTCGAATGCAGTTATCGGCTATTGGTTAACGACAAACTGATTACACCGCTTGCCATCGACCAGGAAAACATTCCCAATATGAAGCATAAACTGGCAATCTGGATTTCCCGCCAATTGCCCAAAGACCATCCCCTTTTGAAATAAACCAGTTCTGTGAGTGAATAGTCTCAGGAATTTCTAATGAGAAAAAGCATTGGCTTGTGCATGATCGTTAAAAACGAGGCAAAGGTCATCCAGCGTTGTCTGGACAGTGTCATACCGCTCATTGACTATGCTTGTATTGTAGATACCGGCTCCACGGACGGGACGCAGGCATTAGTCAAACAGTATCTAAAGGAAAAGAAACTGGCTGGCGAGGTTGTCGAAGAGCCTTGGCGGAATTTTGCGTATAACCGTAGTTTTGCTTTGGCAAGATTAAGGGAGAAAAGGGACATTGATTATGCGCTCATGATTGATGCCGACAGCATCCTGACGTATGCGAAACATTTTAATGCCCACCAATTCAAGAATGGATTGGTGTCCGATGTTTACGATGTCGCCTTACGTTTAGGCAGTATCATTTATCGCTTGCCATTATTGATTAGCAACCGGCATGAATTTTTTTACAAGGGTGTGTTGCATGAGTATTTGGAACTCGGTGAGGGTAAAACCCGGGCGAATGCCGACGGTTTTTTCAACGACCATATCCAAGATAGCGCTAGAAACACTAACCCAATGAAATACTTGGATGATGCTCTCGTATTGGAGGAAGCCCTAAAATCCGAAGTTGACCCATTCCTGATTTCCCGTTACACGTTTTATCTAGCCCAAAGTTATCGGGATTGTGGTGAAAAGCTCAAATCATTGGAGGCTTATCAGCGTCGGTCCACCATGGGGTATTGGGATCAAGAAATATTTTACAGTCTCTACCAAATAGGCAAGCTCAAGGAGGATTTAGGCCATGGCGAAGGGGAAGTCATTCAAGCTTATCTTGCGGCTTATGAAGTTTTCCCGGCTAGGGCGGAGTCTTTGCATGGGGCGATACGATTCTGCCGGCTGCATGATAAATTCCACCAAGGCTATATATTGGGCAAACATGCCCTAAGCATACCTAATCAAAAGGATGGGTTGTTTGTCGAGCAATGGATTTATCAGTATGGCTTGCTGGATGAGTTTTCCATTGTGGCATACTGGGCCGGATATTATCGTGAGTCGTTTGACGCTTGCTTGAAATTGCTCAGGGATGACAAAGCGCCTCTGAATGAACGGGGTAGGATTCGCAAAAATGCCGAATTCGCCATTCAAAAATTGAACAATCCCGCTTTGAGCAACTTACTGCCTCTATAAAAAAGCCGGGTTCTGGCAAGAACCCGGCTTTTCTTGTAAAGGTCTGTGAACCTTAAACCATGATCTGCTGTAGCAGATTGTTTAGTTTGTGGACAAAAGCGGCTGGATCGTCAATTTGTCCGCCTTCGCTTAGCACGGCTTGGTCGAAAAGTATCAGGGTCAAATCGGCGAAGCGGCTTTCATCGGTTTCATTTTTCAGCTTACCAATCAAGGCATGATTAGGGTTGATCTCGAACACAGGCTTGCTACTGGGTACAGTTTGACCAACCTCTTTGAGTATCTTCTCCATGGTGCGATTCATGCCGTAAGCTTCGCTGACCAAACAAGCCGGTGAAGCGGTCAAACGATGGCTCAGTTTGACATCGGCCACTTTGCCATCCAAGGTTTTCTTGATTTTAGCCACTAAATCGTCGAAATCCTTGCTGATGTTGTTTAGTTCCTCTTTCTCCTTCTCGTCTTCCAGCTTGCCTAAATCCAAGTCGCCTCGTGCGATGGACTGTAAATGCTTGCCTTCATAATCGCTGAGGTGGTCAGCCAGCCAAGAGTCGATGCGGTCGCCGAGCAACAACACTTCCACACCCTTCTTGCGGAAAATTTCCAAGTGTGGGCTATTCTTTGCCGCTGACAAACTATCGCCGGTGATGTAATAAATCTTGTCCTGGCCTTCTTTCATCCGTGAAATATAGTCGTCCAAGGAAACCTCTTGGGCATCATTTTCAGTGGAAGAGAAGCGCAACAGTTTGGCGATGCGGTCTTTGTTCTTGTAATCGTCGATAACGCCTTCCTTGAGTACTTGACCGAATTCCTTCCAAAACGCCTTGAATTTATCCGGCTCGTTTTTCGCCAAATCTTCAAACAGCCCCAACAGCTTCTTCACCGCGCCGGAGCGGATTTTTTCCAGCAACTGGTTTTCTTGCAGCAATTCACGGGAAATGTTGAGCGGCAGGGAGTCGGAGTCAATCACACCACGAATGAAACGCAAATAACGCGGCATCAGCTTGTCGGCATCGTCAGTGATGAACACCTTTTTCACATACAGCTTCACCCCATGCTTAGGGTCGCGCTCCCACAGGTCAAACGGTGCGTGTGAAGGAACGTAAAGCAGCAAGGTGTATTCGTTGGTGCCTTCCACTCGGCTGTGCAACCGGGCCAATGGCTCCTTGAAGTCATGGGAGACATGCTTGAAGAATTCGTTGTATTGCTCTTCGGTTATTTCATCCTTGGATTTTGTCCACAATGCCGATGCACTGTTGACGATCTCGTATTCCACTGGCTTTTCTTCTTCCTTTTCTTCACCGTAACTCTCTTTCTTCATCTCGATGGGGATGGAGATGTGATCGGAGAATTTGCGAATGATGCTGCGAAGCTTCCAGCCTTCGAGGAATTCGTCCTCACCCTCGCGCAAGTGCAGCGTGATTTTGGTTCCCCGGTCATCTTTTTGAATGGTTTCAAGGCTGAATTCGCCTTCCCCATTCGATTCCCAGCGCACACCCTCTTCAGGGTCGCCACCCGCTTCGCGGGTTTCCAGCGTCACACGGTCAGCGACAATGAAAGAAGAGTAGAAGCCCACGCCAAATTGTCCAATCAACTGGCTGTCTTTGGCTTCGTCGCCTGTAAGGGATTCAAAGAAATGGCGAGTGCCTGAACGGGCAATCGTGCCGATATTCTCACGCACTTCGTCGCGGTTCATGCCGATGCCGTTGTCCGAAATCGTGATGGTCCGCAGTTCTTTGTCATAATCCAAGCGGATTTTCAACTGGCTGTCGCCTTCGTAGAGGCTTTCATTGCTCAGCGCACTGAAGCGCAGCTTGTCGGCAGCATCCGAGGCGTTGGAGATCAATTCACGTAGAAAAATTTCCTTGTTGCTATACAAGGAGTGAATCATCAGGTTGAGCAGTTGTTTGACTTCCGCTTCAAACCCTAGGGTGACTTTGTTTTCTGCAACAGTCATAGTGTATGCAAATCCTCGTGACTAAGTTAGATTGGATGAGGCCAGTATAGGCCAACTATTGAACAGCTTGTGATAGTGACAGCAAAAAAGTCACATCAACATACAAACGATTACCGACATTATTGGGATGTTTCGATTTTTTTCAAGCTCGCAAGTATAAAAAGTTGCTTAAATTTTGTAAGACAAACCCTCGACTAAGTGCGATAGGATTGCCGATGGCGTTGATTGTTTACATTATAATAGGCGAACTTAGTTTTTTTGAAGCTGATTCGCTCCAAAGTGAGAATAGCTGGCTCACTTAATGTAAGCCATTCTTTCACTCGTAAATAGTGGTATCATTGGCAAAAAGGTTAACCGGATTCCAACCAATCCCCACAGTGGGAAGCCGTCGGCTCGGGCTGTTGAAAGAAGGGCTTGCATCCCAAGGACTACCCATGATTATCGCCATACTCAATCAAAAAGGCGGGGTCGGCAAAACCACGCTATCCGTGAACTTGGCAGCCGCACTGGCCTTGTCGGGCAAGCGCACCTTGTTAGTCGATGCCGACCCGCAAGCCAGCGCATTGGACTGGCAGGCGGCAAGGAAAGGCGAAAGCCTGTTCCCAGTGGTGGGCATCGCCAAGCCGACCTTGCACAAGGACATTCCCGGTCTTTCAGGCGGCTATGAACATGTCGTCATCGACGGCCCGCCTAGGGCCAACGAGTTGGCGAAGTCGGCAATCATGGCGGCCGACTTGATTGTGATACCCGTTCAACCTTCGCCCTACGATGTCTGGGCCGCCGAGGAAATCATCAAGCTCTACCAAGAAGCCAGCCTGTTCAAGGAAAACCTCAAGGCTGTCTTCGCCATCAACCGAAAGATTGGCAACACCGCGATTGGTCGGGATGTGGGGGCAGCCTTGAAGAGCTACCCGTTCCCGTTGGCGGTTTCCTTCATCAGCCAGCGGGTGGTGTTTGCCGAAAGCGCAGCCAGTGGCCTGTCCGTGTTGGAAGCCGAACCCAAAGGGCCGGCCGCCAAAGAAATCCGATCCCTCATGCAAGAATTGTTGGAGTTTTGACCCATGGCAAAGAAAACCATTACCATATCCCGCAAGCCCACCGCCGATACCTCCGCCCCGGTGGAGAGTGAGCCACCTGTCACTTCGTCAGCCTTGGCATTGAATTGGGAGCCACCCTCCAAAGCGTTGCCAGAAAGTCCAGAGGCTCAGGTGGCAACCACCCCATTCGCTTACACACCCTTTGAATTGGCGGTTTATGCCCCGGCGTTTTACCTGTCCTATGGCCTAGCCTTCAGCACGATCATGATGAGCGCATTCATACCCGGTAGCGGTTTGATCCGTCAAGGCATTCATGACGGTGTCCATGCGGCACTAAAGCCGGTCGGGGTTTGCAACCCCGACGGAAACGTTTGAAGATCGCATCAATGCACCAAAAGTAAGCGACGGGATTACAAACCCCATCGCGCTTCGGTATTGACGGGGGCGGTGAGCCTTCCTACGGGAGTATGAGAGGGTTGCTACGGATATAGAAGAGCTTTCACACGGGAGTCGGAGAGGATTCCTACAGGTGTAGGAAATCCTTCCTATCGGAGTAGTGAAGAGTTCCCATGGGAATGGGACAGTCTTTTACGGGAGTGGGTTAGGGTTCATACTGGCGTAGGATAGCCTTCATACGGCAGTATGAGACGGTTCCTACGGGTATAGGATAGCCTTCCCACGGGAGTTGGAGGAGATTCCTGCGGGTGTAGGATAGCGTTCCGCTGGTTCCCAAGCTTCATCTCTCGTCGTTATACACAATGTCGGAGACACGTCATTTCGGCATGGATGCCGAAATCCAGCGTCCATGGATGGCAAGCTATAATTAGCCCGTTTCACTTAATCAAGCACTTACGCCATCTGATCGTTACCATCCTTGGTCTGGATACCGGCATCCCTGCCGGTATGACGGCACTACGGCTTGGCGGGACTTGTGTATAACGATGAGCGCGGAGCGTGTGAACGATCAAAAATACACCAAACGTTAGCGACGGGGTTACAAACCCCGTCGCGCTTTGGTGGGAACGATAAACGATGGGCTTACAGCTTTTCGAGCAGCAGGAGGATTTCGGCGGCCATGGAGAAGTCCAGATCCGGCGCGTGGGCGAGTTGTGGGTCGCGGCTGCCGGCGACGATGGTTTGCAGGGCGTGGATGAAGGTGTGTGCGTTGCTCGGCAATCCAGGATTCGCGGCGTGTGCTTGCAGCAGTTCGGAGGCGGCGGTGTTGTCCCCGGCTCGCAAGGCTTGAGCCACAGCAAGAGCGGTGCGGCCATCCGAGTTGTGATTCTCGCCGCCGTCGCGGCGGTAGGCGAGATAGCAGTTTAACGCCTTGGCTCTCGCCTCGGCGGCGGCGGTTGGGTTGCCGTCGTCGGTCTCAATCTCGGCGAGAATGGCCCAAGCATTCCAAATTGTACCCGCATGACCGAGGGACTTCTTGCATTCAATCGCACGATGGATTTCCTGACGGGCTTCTGCTATGCGATTGAGCTTTCTCAAGCAAATGGTGAGGTTGCTCCGGGCGGATCCTTCACTAGCTGTGTCACCGATTTCAATATATTTGTCAGCGGCTTGGCTTAGGAAAGTGATGGCATCTTCGATGCGACCTAAGGAATCACCATATAAGTGCCCTAATTGCCCCAAGGTTTTCACCTCTACTGCAATTTCACCAAGTCGTACACTTATTTCTAGCGATTTGCGGTAAGCATCCTCCGCCATTTCCGGCTGTCCTATTTTCTGATATACCAAACCAGTATGATGCCAAGCGATGGCGACCGAACCCGGCTCGTCCATATTTGAGAAACGCTCACGGATATCCTGATAAGCCGCCAGAGCTTCAGGGTAGCGGCGCTGATCAAAGCGGACAGTACCAAGCCTGAATTTGCCGATGGCGACTTGTCGATCATTATTGAGTTTTACAGCATGGCGAATAACCTCTTCATAAGCCGCCGCCGCTTCATCCAATCGGCCCAAGCTTCTCAAACAATCGCCTCTTTCTACCAAACAGACGGATGCCATCTGTTCGTCTTTATGGGCTCCTTGCTCCTTGGCAATTGCTTCAAAACGTTGTTGCGCCTCGTCCAATACAGGCAAGGCAAGTTTCGATTGACCAGCAGTCTTCAAAACTACACCCAGCAGAATGTAAGCCATCGCCAGATCATAATCGGCACTCGGATAGGCATGTTCACCTGTTGATCTTGCACGTTGCAGCAAGGCAGTAGCGCCTTCATAAGCCTCACGCAAATGCCCACTGCCCAACTGCTGTTCGATCCGGGTCCGTTGTGCCTCAAACTGCGCATGGTTCCAACAGTCGCCTAGCTTTGCCGCTGCCGCATCACGCACTCGTCTCACACGTTCCAGCAAGCGCGGTTTGCCTAGGAATTGCAACAAGCTGTAGAGCGATGTGGTCAAGTCTATTGTCTCTTCTGGGTCACCCGATTGTTGAACCCGATCGAGCAATGCAAACAGATTCGACAATTCAAAGCCTGTCAACGTCGCCGCAATTTCGGCGTTCTGACCTCGCCATTGCACGAGGAACCTAATATGTACAAGCATTTCCTCTACCCAATGAATAGTCAACGCCTCTCGTTCCGCGTCGTCCATCTGACCTCGCAGATAAGGGCAGAGCGAGGGGTTCAGGCTCAGATGATTATAAGGGTTGGGGGTTGCCAAGCCGGTGGCAATCAATTCCTCCGCCAACAATTCCACATCCGCTTGTTCCCATTGCATCATGGTTCGTAGCACATCCAAATCGACTCCGCCCTGAAACACGCCCAACACCTTTACCTTGTCTTGGGTTTTGGGTGACAAGCGGCGCAGCGAGAGTTCCAAGCTGGCATAGACCGATTGTTCACGGTTGCCGGGGTAACACCGTTCCATCTCCGCCATCAGTTTCACCAGATCGGCATGGGTGCGTTCCACGCCGAGAGTGCGGATGGACGGGGCCAGCAGCGCCAAAGTGCGGGCGTGGCAGTGGACGGCTTCGACCAGTTGGATGATGGATTCGGTGGTGTCGGTGTTGGAGTGCAAGGCTTGCCTTGCGGGGGGTTGCGGGTTTGGGCAAGGCAAGCCTTGCACTCCAGTTGTGGTATTCAACGCCCGTTCGACCAGCTTCACCGCGTCGTCTTGGGCGAGTTGGTGCAATTCAATACGGTTGCAGTCGGCGGCGAAGGGTTCGGGCAAGGCTTCGCGGCTGGTGAAGATCAGGCGGGTGGTTCGATAACCCTCTCCCCCAACCCCTCTCCCGCAAGCGGGAGAGGGGAGCAAAAGCCCATTATTCTGATTAGGGGATGATGGCAAAAAGCCCCTCTCCCCACCGGGGAGAGGGGTTGGGGAGAGGGGGTACGAACAACCAAGCAACCTCGCCAACAACTTAAGGATTTCGCCCAACTCTCGATGCGCCTCTTCGGTCAAGATGGCCGAGGTGTGCAGATAAGGCGGCATCAGAATGCTTTCCATATTGTCGATCACCAACAGCGTGGCCTGTTCCTTCAAAGCACGTTCAACCGGCAGGATGGCCTGTTCCAAGTCGGCGAAACTGGCGACGGAGTAATTCGGCACAAGTTGATGGCCTATCGCATCCAACACGGCAGAGGTTGTGCTATGCAACTCCACCGACACAAATGCGACGCGGCGGATTTGCTGCGAGCGGACCAGCCAACGGGCGAACTCGGCGGCGAGCGCGGTCTTGCCTTCGCCGCCCTGCCCTCTTATCACCGCATAGCGCTCCTGTTTCAATAAACGTTGCAAGGCCAGCAGTTCGCGGCTACGACCGATGAAACCGGTCTCCGGTTCTGGTGGGGTTGCGCCTAAACGGTTGTGCAATGCGGTTTGCGCATCGGCTATGGTTTGGTTGGACGGCATAGCACGGAATAACTGCGGGTCGTCCTTCTCTTGGAACAGCACTGGCACGAACCAATCCTCCAAGCGGAAGTCGCCTAGCCCAAAGACTTTCCCCCGGAAGCTGTCGTCTTTCAAGGTTCGCTGTCCGGCCAGCATCGCATCGCCGACCCGCGCTCCCTTAGCCAAGGCCGCATAAAACGCCTCGACAAAGCGTCGGGCGGTTTCCACTAATACGGAATGGCTCATGGCGACGACCGAGGCCACGCCGACTTTCAGCAGTTCCGAG
>CAIOOA010000075.1 GCA_903859815.1 uncultured Methylococcaceae bacterium
AAATGCACCAGCAGATTGCGGTTTTCTCCGAGTCGAGAAAAGCCTTGAATACGCGATCTATTTTGGGGTCTATTATGCCAATTCTAGGACACCTCTACCCTTAGAGTTCTCCTTGATCTTGCAGCGCTCTGAGATATAAAGGTTGGCTGATATGGAATCCTGCCATTGTTCGTAAGCTGTCCAAATGTTCTTTAAACGAGCCGATAAGCCCTTTTTGTCTCGCGCAATATCTCTAAACGCCCAATCCAAGCCAGATTGATGAGCGGGGAAGTATTGCTGACAACTTTCATAGCCGACCAAGCTTGGATAATGTGGCTAAGTCTTCCTCATAATCGGAAACATCGTAATGCAGGGGAATTTCCCGGCTTCCTAGTAATTGTTGAAACGAACAAACCGTCATGCCAGCCATTTCCCGCGCTTTGCCAAATGAAAGCTTATGGATGCTAAACAAGTGGATTGCCAATTCCCAGCGCAAATCATCCGATGACATTTTCGCTGCATGGGCGATTTCGGCGGGTATTTCGATGGATAGCGTAGGGGGCATTTTGTCATTCCATGTGGGTTGAAATATTTTCTAAATACTAAGTGCGGCGTGATGTCAAGAAAATAATTGAGCAAGTTACCCGGATGTAATGAAATGGAATCCGGGATTTCAAGCTATGCTTGCTTATTTTTTCTCAGTAACATGGCTTTATGGCTGATTTCCTCAATGCTCAATTCCTCATCCAATCCTTGCCGCCACTTTGTATAATCAAAGCGCTCCCTTTGTATCAAGGCAATGAATCGCTCGGCTTCAACATCGCCAAGGTATTGAGATAGAATGTGAATTCCTTTTTGCTTTATCTCTGTATCGGTAATCATAGGCATACCTCTTTGATGAATCCTATAGGGTCTGTGATTTTGATAGTGGGTATCAAACTGGCTCGTTTTGATATCACATCATCGGTAGTCAGAAAATAATCTGCATTTCCTTTGATTGCACTGGCGATATGCAAAGAATCCATTTTGTTGATGCCTGTTTGACCAATGAGCTTGGCTGAATTGATTAAAGCTTCATCTTCTTCGGTGTCTTCCATGGCATAGGCTCGCCATTTTCTGATTTGATCTCTGCGCTCTGGCAATGGGCATTTTTGATTTTCGTAATCCAACATACAGCGTTTTCAATATCTAATGGTTACTTGATGAATCTTATGGTTTTGCATAAGGATTGAATTAAATCAATGACTTGCATTTATGTCAAACATTATTTTTAGTTACTGTTTAAGCATGAAAACGCTGTATATGACCATATCAAGGCATGCTTGCCCGAACGAATGTCTTCCTGTATAGCCAGCTTTGCCTCAGATTCAAGCTTGATTCTCAGTTGTGATTGGTCATCAAATGGCCTGTTGAAACAGCAAATATCCAAATAAATCTTCATTTAGCTTTAGTTGATCGAATCATGTTAATGATTGGGTCGGCAATAATATTTTCTTGATGCCACGCTCTGCGTGGCATCAAGAAAATAATTGAGTAGCTCCGCTTCGGTTATCGGCGCAGTCAAATCGCTGGTCAATATGGCATTGAGGAAATGCACCAGCAGATTGCGGTTTTCCTCCGAGCCGAGCAATGCCTTGAATACGCAATCTATTTTTGGGTCTATGCGGTGTTTCATGGTGGTTTATTTTAGGGCAGATACAGCGATGTTATCCGCCGAAAGCGGATAACTAACCAAAATCATACTGATTGAATAGTACGTTGCTCACGCAGATAGTTTTGCCGCGCTTGGTAGGCGTGGTAGTCGCATTCTTTATCGGAAAACAGTTTCAGGGTTTTCATGGCTTGCCTCATTTCTTTTGTGTTCATCCAATCCGGTAATGCCGCCTCATCCAGTTGCTCACCTTCTTTGAAAAACTGTAGCCAGCGTTGTTCCTCGGTCTCGATCCGTTCAGCCGTGAATTTCTTCAGTTCCAACAGATGGATGCCGCCCAAATCCGCCAAAGTGCGGCCTTGGCGGTTTTGCAGTTTGTATTCGTGGGCGTAGTCGGTTTCACCGGGCAGCAGGCTTTCCGCCAACAGCCAGATACTATAAACCGGCTTTAACAGACTGTAATCATGGCCGCTTTGCAATTGTTGGCTGATGATGTCGCACCATGTATAAACCATCCGCTCCGGTAGTGCCTATAGCTCAACTTTGGATTTCAATCTGGTAAAGCCGTCCTTCGCTATCTTTGGCTTTGACATCCACCACACTCAGTTTATCGTCCAGAAACTCCTTGTCGTTGTACGGATTGAGTATTTCCGCTTCGGTTATCGGCGCAGTCAAATCGCTGGTCAATATGGCATTGAGGAAATGCACCAGCAGATTGCGGTTTTCCACCGAACCGAGCAATGCCTTGAATACGCAATCTATCTTGGGGTCTATGCGGTGTTTCATGGTGGGCGCTTGTCAAGCAAAATAAGCAAAAATGAAATTCAAATGTTATGCCTTATTCATCGCATCAATACCAGCAATAATCTCATCTAGTGTCATGGTATCGACCATCTTTCTTCGCTCTTCCGTATAATTTCCATGTCCTGTGTTAAATTGATTTATAAACCGGATGGTATCAATTATACCCATTTCCTTGATTAAAATATTAGTGGCACTTTCATTGATTAAAGCAATGGGTTTGATTACAGCATTCATGAAGTCACCTCAATTATCAATTCAAGTGGAGATACAAATTTCGTCTTATCTCCAAAATCTAAAGTTTTTAATTTTTTTAGCAATTTGTCATCACAAGTGCAGAAAAATTGAACATTGTTTTCAATGGCAACCGCTGCGTGTAAGGCATCAAATGGCTTCACGCCAATGGCTATAATTTGCTCGCTCAGTGCCTTGGTACTTGGTTTTACAGGCGCATTTGTTGACGAAAGCTTCAAGAGTGCTTTGGCTTCTGACTGACGATTGATACTTGGAATTTTAGATATTTCATACCCAAGTACATCTGAAGACAGCAATTCAAGCTCTTTAGCTTCCACTAATTGTAAGACAGCTAAAATAGCTTCTGCTTCCAAATAAATTCTCGGCTGTGACTTGTCATCCAAAGGACGCTGTATGCTGCATGTATCCAGATAAATAACAGGGATACTCATTAAAATAATACGCTATTCGAGTTTCTTATTGCATGATACACCATGTAGAACTCAATACGAAAAAGCCGTATTGAATGTCATCTGTAGACTCAACATACGGCGCGATACGCGGCGGAGTCGCTATTGCACTTTAAAAATCCAACTTACAGTGTTAGGTTGATTATTCGCCAAGCGATTTTTCAAATATATCACCACCAATGTGTTGATGTAGTATGTGTGCGGTTTGATAGGTTAGCATTCTTAGTGCATATGCATCAAACTCTTCGCCGCATTTTCCACTTTTTGCAATATTTGTATGTTCTTCAATGTTCTTCATCTGATCTTCTGTTAATGGACTTTTATTTTTTTTGTTGTTTTCTATAAGATTCTGAAATATCTTTTTCTTGAGAGAGTCTGATAAGCTTTCTCGGTTAGGATTGCTGTTAGATTCTATGTATAAGCATGCCTCAAGAGAATATATCTCTGCCTCGGCTATATAACGAGCAAGTAGCAGTTTGCCTTGCATATCATATTGATCTACAACTGACAATAACTCTTGTTTTAGTTGTTCGGAAGATTTTTTATACTCAGCTAAAGCAGAACCTACCAGCTTGGAATATTCTTCATAATTGCCAAGATTGTATTTTAAATCTTCGGCTGTTTTTTGTATATCAGTAAGACGTATTACTACTTCGTTTGCTATTTCTCTATTGGCTTTCCATGTTTCTTGTTGATATCCCCAGTATGCCACTATACCAGCGACCAAGATTTGTCCAAATATACCTATTAACGCTAAAATCAAGGGAAGACTAAATTTTTCATCGTTTTTTGTATATCTACAATAAGGGTTTTCTTGTCTAACGTCTCTGCTCATTGATTTCTACTCCGAAGATGGTTGGGAATTAAAAAAATAGCTGCGGAGCGATCTTCCAATCGTGTATGCTTATTAATATAACTCATTTCATCTCTACTGTTTTTAAACGTCCGACGAACAAGATCAATATGCTGAAAATAAAATTTTGCTTTATGAAGTGGCGATATTATATTGATTGCATTAATTACAGAGCAAGCACGTAACCAAGCGAAATCCGCATTACTAAGTGATCCAGTTCGACCTTGGGAAGGGCAGGTTGAACCGTAAAAGATTTTTCCAGCCACATCCGCTTCCCATGTTTTTGAATTTTTCGGCGGCATAGCATCTGCTGCACCCTGAACTTCAACATGATAATTTTTAAATGAACTATTAACTAAAAGTGGTGAAATTAATTTTACAATTTTTCCGGCAAATTCATTTACGTCTTCATGCTCCCATTTACCACTAATAAATCCTGGAAATACTTGACAACGATATGAACTAGGATAATCGCTTGAAGGTTTGCACTCAAGTTCTTGAAAAAGCTTTTCAGGGGATGGTGTTTGTGTTAGCGGCGGAGTATTGGAGGAATCGCGTAGGTCAATATCTTGCGTAGGATACGCATAGGATTTAGTAATCGCAATGAATAAAAAAAGCGAAATAAGCATTAAAAGCATAGTTGGCATTTTATATTTAGATATAATTTTAGAATTCATCCAAGGAAACAGCTTTGGCATTGACTTAGCATGGTATTTATACTTGATACTAATATTGTAATAAATGGGGTGACTAAAAAACGTATTGCGGGAGCCTTTTGTATTCGCAGCAATAAGGCCGTAGTGCGCAATAGCGACCTCGCATATTGCGCCGAATGACAAGCAGGATACGACGGAGTACCGCCTATTTTGTCCTTATATCTGCGTCACTGTTAATTCTTAGAACAATCTTCTTCGCGTTAAGTGGCGAATCATTGGCAATATAGTCGTGTATGGCTTTGAGATCAGCACGGGCGCGAGGTGTCCATATCACCATTCCTCAATCTCGCGCCTGAGTTCTTCCGTGGTAATCAAGCGGCCTTCCTCGACATCTTTCAAGCCTTGGTGGATTTTATTCAAGACATGGAGGCGATAAACGATTTCGTCAAAATCAACGCCATCGGGCAAGCGTTGGATAGTCTCCATGGCTTCTTGTTTGGCGTTCAGCACAGCCATGATTGTTATCCGCCCACTACCACACTCAACACATCGCTCCACTCGCCTACTTGCTCGTCATGGTAGCGATAGATCGCCTTATATTTCCATACCACACTGGTTCCGGGAGGCGGGAGCGGGGCGGGGTCGGGGGTGTTTGGCTCGGTGTGGATGATGAGAAACACAAAGCCGTTGCCGTCATTGCGGTCTACCAAGATTTCTATCGCGCTGGCCTTGCCTTTGGTCCAGACGACGGTGGGGTGTCCGGCTTGCAGCAGACTACTTAATACCAGCTTCCAAGTGCTTGGGTCGATGATGTAAGCCGAGCCGATGATTTGTAAATCTTGCCCAATGGCGGGTGAATAGTTTTTGTGTGCTTTGAGCCGGGTTACAAATAGGGAAAACCTAGGGATGATCCCCGATTTGACGATGGGCGGGATGGGTTCGGGCAACAGCGGCGGAATCGGCCACAGGGTCGCGTCCGTGCCGCCATCCCGCAATTGGTTTTTAAAGGCCGTGCAATTGTGGTGATAACTCTGCGCATAGTTGTGGAGGTTAAGCCCATAGCGGAAAGCGACGGCATCGGCTTGCAGGGAGGCCATGTCCTCGGCACTGATTTCCAGCAGAGCGGCATATTTGGGCAGGGTGGCGGCGACATGATCGAGCAAATCGGCTTTGCCGCTGTCGTCTTTTGGCATGTATGAACTGGTAGGCATCGTTGTTTTATCCTGAATGACTAAAAATTCGTAAAAATAAGTGACCGTTTCCTAAACAGCATTCCCCCATGCTGTTTCACCGTTCCTTGGGACTTGGGGAGTATTTCCCGATAGTTTTTGAATGCTCCCCAAGCCTTGCGGAGCAATCCCCAATGCTTTTTGAGTGCTCCCGAAGTCTCGCGGAGCATTCCCCAAAGACTGGGGAGCGTTCCTCAAGGCTTGGGGAATGGTACAAATTCGTAAAGCCTATTCCTCAAGGCTTGAGAAACACTCCTTAACCGCTGAGGAGCATTCCTCAACTGTCGGGGAATGTTCCGCAGTGCTTGAGGATTGTTCCGCAACCACCGGAGAACGGTGAAAAATGCTTGGGGAACGCTCCCCGATGGTTGAGGATTGTATAAAAATCATCGGGAAGCATTTCCTAGGAGTTGACAAGCACTCCGCTACCTTGTTGCAATGTCCATAAATCATTGCTATATCCATGATTTCATTTAGAAATTAAATATAATAGAAATCTCCTTTTCTCAATCCAAAAGCCAGAAGGTTCATTCTGTAGGCGGCAAAGCAAATAGGGCAAATCCCGTTTTGGATAAATCATCATTTTCCTGATTGACTTTAAACTTGGCGGATATAAATGTCAACAAATTAAGCCTTTTTCTACAATTATACGATTTGCAACAAGGGTTCATGATTTCCAACATCCTGCGCCTACGTCCATGTGGGAGGTGGCCCCGATGGTCGAGCCGGTGAGCTGGCCTACAAGAGTCGAAAAATGCGGCGAGGGCTGCATCGACGTGTGGGTCGGGCAGATCGGCGACAACTACTGGAAAGCGGCCTGCGGCTTTTTCGAGGCTTCCTCGGTTTACAACGTCGTCTCGCCCGACGCGATCACCGATGCCAAGCTGGAGGCGGTGTACTGGGACGATTACATCCAGGTATTCGTGGACGGGAATGACGTGTTCGACACCCGTCCGAACATCTTCCACTGCGACGCGCACCCGCCGAACTTGCGGTTCGTGTTGTTCCCGTTTACCGATGTCACCGGCCTGCTTAAATCAAAGGGCCGGCACACCTTGAAAGTCAGGGTGCTGGTGGGCAACGGCGGCGAGGGCTATGCCCGCATCCGCGTCCCACAACCCCAAGGCCACGATCACCAAGGATCAATGGAGCTTGTCGCAACCCGAATGCCAAGCCTCGGTGGATGCCGTGAACGACGGGCTGTGTTCTGATATCCGACCGGTGTGCGTGGTCGATCCCGGCATTTGGGACGGCAATCGCAACCAAAAGTGTGTCAGCTACAACGGGGTGCAGCAGGTGTGCGAGTCGGACTTGCAATCGTCGCCGTTTTCTGGCGTTTCGAATACCTGCACCCGCGTCGAGGTGTCAGCCACCTGCGACTTTGACGGGTCCAATGCGCCGTGTTGGACTGATATTTCGGGTGTCCTGCATTGCCCCAACCAAGTAGCGGGACAGGCAGAGACTTGCAAGGCTTTGGAAAAACAGGGCTGCGCATTCATCCGCTCGGACTGCGTACAGGGTGCCAACGGCAACTTTTCCGGCACTTGCTGGCTGTACAAGGATGTCTACGATTGCGGTTCCGTCGTGTCCATCCCAACCTTGCAAGGTTCGTCTTCGCAGCAATGCGCGGGTCCGGTTCGTTGCATGGGCGAGGAGTGCGTGTCCATCGACAAGGCGCAATCCCAAGATTTTGTCAGGGCGACGGCGGCACTCAATGCGATCCAGCAGATGGGGATGGACAAGGACTGCGCCGTCGCCAACGACGTTTCAACTTGCACGGTGTTCAAGGGCGAGGGCGGCACTTGCAAGACGGTGG
>CAIOOA010000076.1 GCA_903859815.1 uncultured Methylococcaceae bacterium
ACTGGACGGCTTGAAGCTGGGCCATGCTGGAGCCGGATGTCACCCACGCAGAGGCCGTCCCCGAGGCGTCAAAGCCCCGCCATGTCAGGCCACCGCTGTAGTTGTTGGCCGAAAAGTCTATGAACAGGCTGTCGGTTCCGGTGCCGCCGCTGACGGTGTCGTATTCGTAATTGTTGGCAATGACCGAGACCGTGTCGTCGCCAATGCCCGCGTCGACGGTGTCGCTGCCCGAACCAGCGTTGACCGTGTCGTTGCCGCTCAAACCCGAAATCACATCGTTGCCGTCTGTTCCATTGAGGATGTCGTCACCCTCTGTCCCTGTGATCATATCGAGTAATCCTGTGTAGACATCCAAAACGGTGGCATCTAATGGGGCCGACTTGATGCTCCCTGTGGCTCTCTCCAATATCCAATTGCCGCCCTGTGCAGCAGAACCAGTCAAATCATTGGATGCCACGACATCCGCACCCGTTAGCGCGGCGAGTTGATTAATGAACTGCAAGCCTATTTCGCCTGATGCCACATTGCAGCCATACAACAAAATGTCGCCGCCTTCGCTGAGCGAATTGCCAATGCGACTTAGTTCGTTGGCATAGTCAGGAAGGTTTTCAATGTTAACGTGGGCTGATCCTAATAGCAGACTTCCCGCCTCCCCATGTGAAATAACATGAATAGAGTCAAGCCCCGAATATCCGGCTACTGCGTCAGCTATTTGGTTCAACCCAGCAGTGTTGCTGTTGAGGAGGATAACAACTGTGTTCAAACCGAATGCATACGCCAATGTATCGGCATCAAGAACTGCAGAATCGATGAAGATAATTTTGTTGATAGCTGTACTCGACATGGTAACGCCTTTTTATGGTTTAGCGGACGGTTTGAATTTGAGTGATATTGAGTAGAGTGCCAAGAAATACTGATAGATTATCGTAACCTGATAGACGAGCATGGCGGGTTCATCTATAAGGGTATAGGATTACTTTTATTCCGCACGACGGTTACGCATAGGACATATTCACATAACAAAAAACTGTTGGTTCCGGCATAGACGCTGGTTTTGCCAATTATTCCAGACAATACGGCGAGGATGGACGTATTTTTGCGTTCATAGTGTTTCTTATAACAATACAAGTTGCTTGGATGATGCATTATTGTGTCTTTTCAGATACCAATTTAAACTTTGGCATGGTGGGTTGAACAAGTACGATTATTTCTATTTATAGACAAGTAAACACTTTTTTTATTATGCGTCAACCTAGTTTATTACTCAGGATTTAATAGGTTTCTGATAATTGTGCCATACACCCCTACTACATGGGCAAGAAATTAGCGATGACGCACCTATCCCTGCTGATGCCGAGAGAAACTGGTGACTGGAGTTTATTTGCAGGGTTTTCGCCCGACGAATTTGCCCAATGACTGCGGAAAGCTGCCTCTGGGGGAACCCGAAGGAATACAAGAAACAGGGGCGCGACCTCAAAAAGCCGCGATAGGGCACCTCGAAAAACCGCTTCTTTGACGGAAATATGAGTTAGAAAAGAACCCCCTTGGCACAGAATCGAGTTTTTTGTGGTTCTGCCCCCGCCTTGGGGTGTAAATCAACACTGAAGTTTATCTAGGTTCAACACGGTAAATTTCCAGACAACGCATATATAGATACTTTATTATCAGTTACTTAAGAAGTTTGACACTCGAAAGAAAAGTGTTGAATACTGGTAATTTTTCAATGTTGATTAACAGCCGGTGCGCAGATCGACAACGCCACGCTGGACGGTCGGCTGTTCTTTGGGATTTTTGCGGCGCTGACCGAATTCGAGCGTGAGTTGATCGCGGAACGAACCCGTGCAGGACTGGCTGCCGCCAGAGCGCGTGGGCGCAAGGGAAAGCGGCATCGCAAGATGGACCGTGCAATGCTGGCGATGGCAATGACTGCCCTGTCTGATCCGAAGGCCAATGCCAGCAACATCGCCAAACGGCTGGGCATCACCACAACGACGCTTTACGCTTACCTTAATGGCGACGGGTCGCCAAAGGCTGCCGGGCAAGCTATTCTTGACGCATCCTGATCTGGGATATGCTTAACTGCCTTTTCTGTTCCATTGCGCCCTAGACCCCGTTATAGCCGCTTGGGTAATAGGGCTGCGGTCTCGGGGAGTAGCCATAGCTTGGCGCATGACCATAATAAGGGCGGTAGCCATAGCCGTGGGCGCAACCGCCGAAGACTAAGGCAACGAGCAGCACACACAAGACAGCCGCCGATTGTTTCATTGTTGGGATTCCTGCCGTTGGGTCGATGGGGCTTCACGATAAGGCCGATTCCTTAACCGGCACTTAAACCGGCGCCCCGCACATCCGGGCGTTTTTTCGCCTACTCGAAAACCGGATACTTGGGGCAGCGGAAAAATGTCGGTTTTTCCCCAATACAAGGATCCGGCCCCGCGAACCGGTTAAAAGCGTGCATTTTTTATCAGTGTGTCAGTGATAGGCGCGACCGGATAACCCGCCAATTCCAGAGAACGACGATTATCTGACTATACGAATTGCCTAGCATTGTAGGCTCTGGGGATTCTATGATTGGCGCATCTTATCGCGTTTATTTCCTTTGCCTTCCCGACTTGTCTTGTGGATCGAAGTGCAAAACCACGCCCATATGGCGAATTCGAAAGGCACAGCCACTTACTTCTAGCTCATGAGTAGTGTAGAAAGCTAACTTTGGCCCCCGGCTTGGACAATCAGTAAAATTGATTACTCCACCACCAAACTTACTTTCCAAGTGGTTCTTCCATTCTGCCAGCTTATTAGCTGCATTACTTTGCCTTATATAAATTAATAGCCCACCTGCTGATTGGTTAGGCGTTCCAATAGAATACCTAGTTGTTAGCTGTTGGAATCCCTCGTACAAATATTCTTTGCTATTAAACCACTTGGCCTCTCCGAACCAAGTCCAGTCCATGTTACTAGGAGACTGAACATAAATATCAACATGCCCCCCAGATTTGGTGTCGTGATAAGCTAAGTAACCAAAGCAACGCAAAGCTAATACTATCTCTATAGAAACTCGATCTTCTTTATCATTATTTCTAAGCTCCCTATTCATCTCAACCTCATGAATAACTTTGTCAAGATGCGTATAAAGCTGAGAAACAAAATCATCATAGCTTTTTGCGAAAAGGGCATTTAGCATACCTCGAAGATGAGGATTATGATTTGCCAAACCTTCGATCATAGCGGCGCTATAATTCACTCAGCGTTTACTCCTTTCGTCGAATTGTTTGGCAAGTCCCTAACGACAAAGTATGGATAAACGTTCTTAAGAAATGATGGATCATGAAAACCAGTAAACGGAGATATAAACAATACCTTCGCCAATCAGCATGAGTGATTTTTGAGGTTCGGGGCAAGGGTGGGTGGTCAGAAAAGGTAGAATACCGGTGTTTACCACAACGTCCGGCATCTGATCCCAATCTGACCATGACTGAAATCATAGCAACC
>CAIOOA010000077.1 GCA_903859815.1 uncultured Methylococcaceae bacterium
GCGGTGCAAATCGGGGCGAGTCGGCGTTATGACGGACCGATGGGCAAGAGCGACCGGGCGTTTGCCATCGGCTTCATCGGATTGTTGCTCGGTTTGGGCGTGGCTCCGGGTGTTTGGTTGTCCGGCTTGCTGTGGGTGTTGTCTGGATTATTGGCATGGACCGTGGTGAACCGGGTCAACAAAGCCTTGCAGGAGATTGCGCCATGATTAACTTGGCAGTCAAACCGAATGTCATTTGGGCAGTGGGTGGTATATTTTCACTACTGCTATTGGCTTCCATCATTGTTTCCCTATTGCAGTGGCGCAACCCGCATAAGGATTACCGGGAATTGCGCTTACGAGTCAATTCTTGGTGGGGCATGATTATCGTCTTCACCTTGGCGATGGTGCTTAACCGAAGATTGTCCCTGGTGTTTTTCGGCATGGTCAGTTTTTTGGCTTTGAAGGAATATCTCAGCCTGATACCGACACGCAGGGCCGACCGGCGGGTTTTGGTGTGGGCTTATCTGAGCATCCCCTTGCAATATTATTGGATACATCAGGAATGGTATGGCATGTTCATCATCTTCATCCCGGTATATGCCTTTTTATTCATGCCAATGCGCATGGTGATGATAGGCGAGACCAAGGAATTTTTACGGGCGGCGAGTACTTTACATTGGGGTTTGATGGTGACGGTGTTCAGCCTAAGCCATTTATCCTTCTTACTGGCTTTGCCGGAAGACCGTAACCCGATGGGAGGCGGGGCAGGATTGGTGTTGTTCCTAGTGTTTTTAACTGAATTCAACGATGTCGCGCAATATGTCTGGGGCAAGCTGTTGGGGCGGCATAAGATCGTCCCCAAAGTCAGCCCGAATAAAACCTGGGAAGGGTTTTTGGGCGGTGTTGCCACAACCTTGCTCTGTGCTTGGCTGATAGCCCCTTTTCTGACCCCTTTGAGTATGCCGCATTCTCTGATCATCGGCATCATCATTCCCATTGCCGGGTTTGTTGGCGATGTGGTGATTTCAGCCGTCAAGCGCGACATCGGGGTTAAAGACTCTGGCAGTTTATTACCGGGACATGGTGGCATTTTGGATCGGATAGACAGCCTGACTTATACTGCGCCGCTGTTTTTCCATTTCATGCGCTATTTTTATTTTCAGTCATGAACCGCTTACTGCGCTTTTTGTTTTTTGGTGTCGTTGTCAGAATCGTGGTGCTGTGTTTATTGGGCTTGAATGTGCGCCATCGTGAACGTTTGCCTGCGCAGGGTCCGGCGATACTGGCGGCTAACCATAACAGTCATTTGGATACGATGGTGTTGATTAGCCTGTTTCCATTGCGACTATTGCCAAGGATTCGACCGGCGGCAGCGATGGATTATTTCCTGCGCAATAAGTTGCTGGCTTGGTTTGCGTTAAACATCATCGGCATCATCCCGGTGGCTCGCAAACCTGAAACTTCGGTCGATGTGATTTCATGCCGTGCGTCCAAGCCCATCCATCCTTTGCAAGGCTGCAAGGATGCCTTGAAGCGCGGGGATATTTTGATTTTCTTCCCGGAAGGCACCCGTGGCGAGCCAGAGCAAAGGGCCAAGTTCAAATCCGGCATTGCCCATCTGGTCGAACATCATCCCGAAGTCCCTGTCATTCCGATTTTCATGCATGGTTTAGGCAAAGCCTTGCCTAGGGGTGAATCTTTGCTGGTGCCATTCTTCTGTGATGTGTTTGTCGGCGAGGCTTTGCATTGGAGCGGCTCACGGGTGGATTTCATGCTCAATTTAGAGCAGGGAATGGAAAAATTGGAAGGCGAAGGCGAGTTTAATAAGTGGGAATGAAGGCTTACGATACGCCCCGACGAAGCTGGCGCATCTCAACAGCCGAATAATTCAGACGGTTAAAATCTCGGACCCTTCATTTTCGCAGTTCGCTCGTTCCCAAGTTCCAGCTCTCGTCGTTATACACAAGCGGTTGAAGCCCGTCATTCCGGCATGGACTGCCGGAATCCAGTCACAGGGAGGTGAATCTGCGGGTTGGTGTGCACCTTGAATCAAACAATTACATAACGGCGAGTTACCGTCCATGGCACTGCATTCCTGCATCCCTGCTGGAATGACGGGGCATTTTCGGCTTGGCAGGACTTGTGTATAACGACGAGATATCCTGCTTGGAAACCATTTTTTAAGCTCCAGCTTGCCATAAATATGGAAGCAGAGCTTCTAAAACCGCGTTCCCAAGCAGTAGCTTTGGGAACGAGCAAATCACCCACGCCGCTTTTGCCTAGTACCCGCCCAAGCCAATGCGCCTATGCCCATCAAGCCGATGACCCCGGGTTCGGGTACGCTGCCGCCACCGCCGACATCGCCAGAGCGCACGGCCCACGCATAGATGTTATTAACCTTACTGGCGATGAACTGGCTGCCAATGCCGGTATTGAAGTCCCACGCGTGACGAGGATCGGGCGCGTAATCGGTACCGGACCAGTAGTAAAATAAGTTTTGCATATTCGTAAAGAACTGTGCCAAATAAGCAGAACTGGTGATGCTCTGGCCTTGAGTCAACCCCCCTTCGATGTAAAACAAATGCCCCAGTTCGCTGCCGGTGCAGTTGTAGCCAACGGAATAGCCGCCAGATTGAATGTAACAACTCGGGTCTGGCTGCAAAGTCGTCGGCAATCGCCAGCCAGTGTAGCCGCCAACATTCAGGCCGGTCGCCCAATCCTTGGCGGTTTGCCAAGTCATCAATCCGTTGGCATTGGCATCCGCCAACCAAGTGATATTAAAATCAGAATCATAAACCGCCAATCCGCCTAACCTTTGGTACAGCGCGGCTTCGGAGGTGGAGGTAAAGCCCACTCCGGCCAACAGCAGCAGGATGGGGAAATAGTGTTTCATAGTTTTCATCAGCATATTCCTTCAATCAAGTTTGTTGAGGCAGGGCTTGCGCCGGGGCGCGGGGGCAGCAATATTCGACTAGTTCCCAAGCTCCGGTATTTGGGAACGAGCATAAATGAATGAATCACACACGCCGCTTTTGCCTCGTGCCCGCCCAAGCCAATGCGCCTATGCCCATCAAGGCGATGATGCCGGGTTCTGGTACGCTGCCACCACCGCCGACATCGCCAGAGCGCACGGCCCAAGCATAGTAGCCAGTGCCCTTACTGTAGTAGTACTGGCTGCCACCGTAGGAACTGAAAATCCACGCGAAACCAGGATTGGGCGCGAACTCGGTACCCCAGTAAACGGCGTTTTGCATATTAGAAAAGAAACTTGGCAAAACAGCAGAACTGGTGATGTTCTGGCCTTGAGTCAAACCCCCTTCGGTGTAATATAAATGCCCCAGTTCGCTGTTGGTGCAGTTGTAGTTGATACACGTTGGATCGGCGGTCGGCAAGCGCCAGCCAGTGTAGCCGCCGACATTCAGGCCCGCCGCCCAGGCATTGGCGGCGGTCCAATTCATCGTGCCGTTGACATTGGCATTCGCCAGCCAAGTGATGTTACGGTCGGTGTCGTACACGGCCAACCCGCCAAGTCTACTGATTAGCGCGGCTTCGGCAGTGGAGGCAAGGCCCATCCCGGCCAACAGCAGCAGGATGGGGAAATAGTGTTTCATAGTTTTCATCAGCAAATTCCTTCAATTAAGCTTGTTGAGACAGGGCTTGCGCCGGGGCGAGGGGGCAGCAATATTCGACTGGTTCCCAAGTTTCAGCTTGGAAGCCCTTGTTTTTTAAACTCTCGCTCATAATGGATATGGAAGCAGAGCTTCAAAGATCGCATTCCCAAGCTGGAGCTTGGGAACGAGCATAAAAATCACCCACGCCGCTTTTGCCAAGTGCCCGCCCAAGCCAATGCCCCTATGCCCATCAAGCCGATGATGCCGGGTTCGGGTACGCTGCCACCAGCACCGACATCGCCAGAGCGCACGGCCCACGCATAGTAGCTAAGGCCCTTAGGGTCGACGCTCTGGCCGCCATAGTGGGTAACGAAGTACCACGCGTCAACAGGATCGGGCGCGTACTCAGTACCGGACCAGTAAACGGAGGATTGGATATTGCAATACCTTCGCCAATCAGCATGAGTGATTTTTGAGGTTCGGGGCAAGGGTGGGTGGTCAGAAAAGGTAGAATACCGGTGTTTACCACAACGTCCGGCATCTGATCCCAATCTGACCATGACTGAAATCATAGCAACC
>CAIOOA010000078.1 GCA_903859815.1 uncultured Methylococcaceae bacterium
CAAGCGGGGCGCGAGTGTGCCAGTGCCGGGCCATGCGCCGACCGATGCGCGGGATATTCATATTGCGCTCGACGCGGTCAACCGCCATTTGGACACCCGCTTCCCTGCGCGTATCGACAAGCGCGTTTTCCTTGGCTATTCGCTGGGCGCGTTCCACGGTTTCTTCATTGCTGCGGATGACAGACCAGAAGCCCAACAGCGCGTTCAGTTTGACCGTTTCTTGCTGCTGGACCCGCCTGTTAACCTAATAGATGGCATGAAGCGGCTGGATAAATACTTCACGGTCCCCTTGGCCTCCAAGGATCCCGAAGCGGAAGCGAGGCGGATCATTTTGAAGGCAGTGGCAGTCATTCACCGGGATCGTGAGGGTAAGCGCGGGACGGCGGATTACGAGCGTTCAGACCTCACCGACCTCGAATCTGGAAACCTGATGCCGACAGAAGAGCTACCCTTTACCGACGAGGAGGCCAAGTTCCTGATCGGTACTGCATTCCGGCGTTCTCTGCAAGCCGTGCTGTGGACGAGCCAAGAGCGGGAGGATCTCGGCGTGTTGATGACCGAACGTCGCCGCCAGCGCCGTTTGCCTGCATACCTTGAGATTGGCGATTATTCGTTCGAGAAATACCTACTTGCGTTCGTTCTGCCCTATCACCGGGATCATCTCCACACAGTGTCTTCCGTGGAAGACTTGGCGGCGAAAAACGATCTTCGGGCAATCGAAGCACCGCTACGCGGCAATGGCAAGCTCCGCGTTTTTGCCAATCACAATGACTTCCTGACCAGTGACCAAGACATTGAATGGCTGAAGGGCATCATTGGACCGCAACATTTCCGCTTATTTCCGGCGGGTGGACATCTAGGCAACCTCAACCGCCCGGAAGTGCAGGCGGAGGTTATGAATTCCCTTTCCGACCTAGTCGGTGCGGGGGGTGGCACTCGATGATTTCTGTGGGCAGGGTTTCGCAATGAAACCCTGTCCGCTAATCTAGATTAAGTTAAGGATTGGGTGACTCGTCATTTCGGCAGGGATGCCGAAATCTAGGCCATGGAGGGTAACCCGCAGTTATGTAAGTGTCTGATTCAAGGTATTCGCCAACCCGCAGATTCACCTCCCTGTGACTGGATTCCGGCAGTCCATGCCGGAATGACGGGTCTCCAACACTTGTGTATAACGATGATATCTCCCGCTTGGGAACCCATGTCTTACAAGCTCCTGCTTATTCGATGACCGTTTCTTGGTGAAGCTGGAGCTTCAAAGACCGCATTCTCAAGCGGAGCTTGGGAACGAGCAACGAGCAAACCTGTCGTCAGTTACAGACAACATAAAACTGGTGAAAAAGTATAATGCCTTCATTGATTCTATTCATGGTCGTTTGAATTGCGTGAATTAGTATCGGTTGTAGTAGTGATCCCCTAGCACATCATCGTAGCCGAAAAACGACAGCTAACACTTTTTCACTTGGGTCTTCAAGCAATAACTCCTTTAGATTTGAGCCTAACAGCGATTGGTATAAACATTGCTTTATGTCAAACGATTACTATTACCACAGGCTTTTTTTCGATCTCAACCGGAGTTATTTTATGAATCAATATACCCGAATCGTTCTAGTGTTCAGTGCCGCTTGTTTGGCCCTGAGTGCCAGCCCAGGTTGGGGCGCAGGCAACACGGCCACCGGGGCTGGCGCATTGTTCAATAACACCACTGGTATGGAAAACACCGCCAACGGAGCCAATGCGCTTTATTCCAACACAGCCGGAAGCGGCAATTTAGCCAACGGTGTCCAAGCGCTTTATTACAACACCACCGGCAACAACAATGTTGCCAACGGAAACGAAGCCCTACGTTCCAACACCACCGGCAACGGCAATGTCGCCAATGGAGAAAACGCGCTTTATTCCAACACCACTGGCCTCTTCAATGTCGCAAATGGTAGCAACGCGCTTTATTCCAATACCACCGGCGACTTCAATGTCGCCAACGGGACCACTACGCTTTATTCCAACACCACCGGCTTTTACAACACCGCCAACGGTTTCCATGCGCTTTATTCCAACACCACCGGCAACTACAATGTTGCCAACGGTGGCAATGCGCTTCTATCCAATACCACCGGCAATTACAATGTCGCCAATGGGACAGATGCCCTTCATTTCAACACCACTGGCAACACCAATGTCGCAAATGGATCCGGTGCGCTTTATTCCAACACCACCGGCAGCAGTAATGTTGCCAACGGTCAAGCTGCCCTTTATTCCAACACCACCGGCTACTGGAATGTTGCCAACGGTGTTAACGCGCTTTTATCCAACTCCATTGGCAATTACAATGTCGCCAACGGTGGCAATGCGCTCTATTCCAACACCACCGGCTCCTCCAATGTCGCCACGGGTTTCAATGCGCTTGATGCCAATACCACGGGTGGCTGGAATGTCGCCAACGGTGGCAATGCGCTCTATTCCAACACCACCGGCAATTACAATGTCGCCAACGGTGTCAGCGCACTTTATTCCAACACCGCCGGCAACTCCAATATCGCCTTTGGGGCTGCCGCACTGTTTTCCAATACCACCGGTAACTCCAACAACGCCAACGGTGTCAACGCGCTTTTTGCCAATACCACCGGCAACTACAATCTCGCTTACGGGGGTAGCGCACTTTATTCCAACACCACCGGCAGTTCCAATATCGCATACGGGCGTGGTGGGCTGCGGTCTAATACCACTGGCAATACAAATATTGCCGTCGGCGACTCCGCGCTCTCGAATAATAAAGTCGGCAATAATAATATCGCCATTGGTGTTCAAGCGGGCAATAATGTCATCGGTGGCAGTAATAATATTTATCTGGGCAACTCGGCGACGCTGGACGAGAATGCGACGATGCGCTTGGGCAGTGTACAAACCAGTGCCTATATCGCCGGGGTGTATGCGCAAGCCACCACTAATGCGGCGGCCTCGGTTCCAGTGTATATCGACAGCACCGGCAAACTCGGAACCCTGCCTTCCGCGCTGCGTTACAAGGACGACATCCGCGACATGAACGATGCCAGCCGCCGCTTGCTGGAATTGCGCCCGGTGACCTATCATTACAAACAAGCCACCGCCGACGGCAGCAAGCCTTTGGAATACGGGCTGATTGCCGAGGAAGTCGCCAAGGTCTACCCGGAATTGGTCGTGCGCGGCAAAGACGGGCAGATTGAAACCGTGCAATACCACAAGCTCACGCCGATGCTGCTGAATGAAGTGCAGCGCCTGAGCAAGGCATGGCAGGCGGAGAAAGACCGCAATCTGGCGCAGGAAGCCGCACTTAAAGAAGCGCAAGCCAAGGCCAGCGACTTGGAATCGCGAATGTTCACACAAACCCAAGCGATGGTCGAGATGAAACAGCAAATGGCTTTGGTACAAGCGCAAGCCCAGCGTATGGAGACCCTTGCCGCCCGTTTAGCCAATATAGAGGCAAAGGCAACCGTCGGGCATTTGGCTGATGCCGGCAGACCCTAGACTTGGATGGGAAAACGGCTTTGGGCTGGTTCCCAAGCTCCTGCTCTCGTCGTTATACACAAGTCCCGCCAAGCCGAAAATGCCCCGTCATTCCAGCAGGGATGCAGGAATCCAGAGCCATGGACGGTAACTCGCCGTTATGTAAGTGTTTGATTCAAGGTGCACACCAACCCGCAGACTCACCTCCCTGTGACTGGATTCCGGCAGTCCATGCCGGAATGACGGGCTTCAACCACTTGTGTATAACGATGAGAGCTGGAGCTTGGGAACGGGCAAAAATTAGAATAGCCCGTCAAATTCCGTCAAACGACAAAAATCCGCCTTTCACCCCCTCCATTCCGGTACAATTGACCGAATTATCCCCGTATCCAACAGAGGTGAGTAGTGAGCATAGCGGCCCGTAGACAACAAGAATCCGAACATCTGGAGCGACTGACCAGTTTGGTCGCTGACATCCTCGCCGAGGCAAAACAGCAGGGGGCAAGCTCGGCTGAGGCGGGTTTGAGCGTGGACCGGGGTCTTTCAGTCAATGTGCGCTTGGGCGAGGTGGAAACCATCGAACATCACCGCAGCCAAGGTTTGGGCGTGACGGTTTATTTCGGCCAGCGCAAAGGCACGGCCAGCAGCACCGACTTGAGTGCTCAAGCGGTGCGCGAAACCGTGGCCGCCGCTTGCCGCATCGCCAAAATTGCAGCCGAGGATGAATTCGCCGGTCTTCCCGAAGCCGAATTGTTAGCCAAAGATTTTCCTGACTTGGACCTATACCATCCTTGGGATGTGGAGGTTGAGGATGCGATCCAATTGGCAAAACGTTGCGAAGATGCTGCTCGTGGTTATCATCCCGACATTTCCAATTCCGAAGGGGCCAATCTAAACACCTATCAGGGCTTGCGGGTGGCGGGTAATAGTTTAGGGTTCCTGCATGGTTATCCTAGCAGTCGGCATAGCATCAGTTGCTCGGTGATAGGCGGAACTGGCGACAATATGCAACGCGATGACTGGTGGACGGTGGCGCGGGATGCCGCCGACATGGAACCCGCCGAGGTGGTGGGGCGGATTGCCGCCGAGCGGGTGATTCGCAGGTTAGGCGGGCAGTCTTTGAGTACTCGGCAATGCCCGGTCATTTTTGCCGCCGAGGTGGCGGGCGGGTTGATTGGGCATTTCATCGGTGCGATTCGCGGCGGCAATCTTTATCGCAAATCCTCCTTCCTGCTTGACCAATTGGGCAAGCAAGTTTTTCCCGGTTTTGTCCACATCCATGAGCAACCGCATTTGCGCAAGGCTTTAGGCAGTGCGCCCTATGACGGTGAAGGCGTTGCCACCCATCCCCATGATCTGATTAAAGACGGTATTTTGGAGGCTTACGTCCTTAGCACTTATTCAGCCCGTAAACTAGGGATGAAAACCACTGGCAATGCCGGCGGTGTGCATAATCTAATCCTCGATCCGGGCGATTCGGACTTAGCGGGTTTGTTGAAAAAAATGGGGACTGGGCTTTTGGTTAACGAATTGATGGGGCAGGGAGTCAATATCGTTACGGGTGATTATTCTCGCGGGGCAGGGGGCTTCTGGGTGGAAAATGGCGAGATTCAATATCCGGTCGAAGAAATCACCATTGCTGGCAATTTGAAGATCATGCTCATGAATATCGTGGCAGTGGGCAATGATGTCGATTTGCGTGGCAATACGAGGACTGGCTCCATCATGATTGAAGAAATGACCGTGGCGGGGAATTGAGGCTGACATTAGTTGCGCCGTCTGTCCATTGTCGGCTAGAATCCCTGAGCCTGTTACATCATAAAACCATAATAGGAGCAACAGCATGAGCGAACCCGTCATCGCACAAAAATCCCCCTACGCCGTAGAACTTGAACCCGGTAAATATTGGTGGTGCGCCTGTGGGCGTTCAGCTAAACAGCCATTTTGCGATGGTTCACACAAAGACACAGGAATGAGTCCTGTGCCTTTTGAAGTGGAAGAATCAAAGAAAGTGTGGTTGTGTGGTTGCAAACACGCTAAAACTCAGCCTTTCTGTGACGGTACCCATAGCAAGCTATAGGCGCAGCAATTCTCATTATGAGGCAAAGCGTTGATGTATAACCCGTCATTCCTGCCGGGAAGCAGGAATCCAGTCACAGGGACGTGAAGCTAGGATTTGCCAACCATGGTTAATCAGACACTTATGAACCGACAAGTTACCGTCCATGGCACTGGATTCCGGCAGTCCATGCCGGAATGACGGCGTTTTAGCCATAATGAGAATCGCTGCTAAAGGCGTTAATTTCCGGCGAATACATTCCAAGTGCTGTTATCGTCGCAACCGTCATTGGATTCTGCATTAACCCGGAACCAAACTTTGCCTTTGGTGACGGGTTCCTTCAAATGCCCTTGGATTAAGAAACTGCCACTGCGTTCCTGAGTGATTTTGACCTCCACGGGTTCATTGTTTGCCCATACTTTGATGGTGGCCTGATCGGTATTGTCCGACGCGGTGAGCGTGAAATCACTGATTGATGCGACCTTGGCATCTTTGCCGGGGTTTTGATCGAAGAAATGCGGGGGTTCGCAATGGATGATTAACCCCCCATGATGGCTCACCCTTGGAGCCGCTTGGAGGGCAGATGAAGAAAACGCCAAAACCAGACAAGCCATAGCGGCAATGGTTGGATGGGTCATATGCAAAACCTCTTATTGTGTTGTGGTTGAATGGGTTAAATCGGCTAACCTGCAAACTTTGCCGAAGAGACTATAAACTACCTTAAATTCAGATGGACGGACAGCCCCTTTTCATACAATTAGTTTCAACTCTCTGCCATGTCAAGCAAAACCCATCACCGAACAATCGACATACCGCTGGACGAAATTGAGATTAGCGCGATGCGCGCTCAGGGGGCGGGGGGGCAAAACGTCAATAAAGTGTCCACGGCAGTGCATTTGCGGTTCAATATTCGGACATCCTCTCTCAATGAGAGCCATAAAGACCGACTGTTAGCCTTAAGCGATCAACGGATCACCGACGAGGGTGTGATTGTCATTAAGGCACAACAACACCGCAGTCAGGAAAAGAACCGGCAAGATGCCATTGAGCGTTTGCTCGATCTGGTGCAAAGTGTGGCAAGTCCCCCGCGTTCGCGCAAACCGACCAAACCCAGCTTTGGCTCCAAACAGCGTCGATTGGAAGGCAAATCCCAACGCAGCCAAATCAAGGCTTTGCGCGGAAAGTTTGTAGAATAGAATGGTTCATCGTTGACTGAAAAGCTTGGCATCAATGGTATTCATAGACCTACATACCCATAGCGTATCACCGACCGCCCAGACCTTCATATTCAACTATGATGCTGCATCTAACCTAGGTTTTGACGAGACTATCCAATACCAGTCGGTGGGCATCCATCCTTGGTCGCTGTCCAAGCTTGAGATCAGTAGTGCATTGACCCGAGTGAAGGAATTGGCCTCCCGGCGAAACGTGATTGCGATAGGGGAATGTGGTCTGGACACATTGTCACAAGTAAGTTTGAGCTTGCAAGAAAAGGTCTTGGTTGAACAACTAAAAATCGCCTCGCAGTTGGGAAAGCCTGTGATTATTCATTGCGTCAAGGCCCATAATGAACTGATTCGCATCGCAAAAAGGGAAAAAGTGTCGATTCCTTTGGTCATTCATGGTTTTGATGGCAACTTGAACATTGCCCAACAGCTATGGAAAAATGGCTATTATCTGTCCTTTGGCAAAGCCTTGCTGCGTCCCCATTCCAATGCCGCCAATATTCTAAAGGATTGGCCTTTGGAAAGAATATTTATCGAGACGGATGATTCTACATTACCCATCGAAACCCTATATCAAACGGCAGGGCAGATAGTGAACCTCGAACTCAACGAGATAGCGACAATCATCATGGATAATTTTAATAGGGTATTCCGAACATGAGCGAAGTGGCTTGGCTTTCACGCACAGAGTTGTTAATTGGAAGTGAAAAGTTAGCCAAATTGCAAGAATCCCATGTGTTGGTGGTTGGCTTGGGCGGTGTCGGGTCCTTTACCGCTGAATTTCTGTGTCGTGCGGGAATTGGCCGGATGACGATCGTGGATGGCGATGTCATCGAGCCAAGCAATCGCAATCGGCAATTGCCAGCCTTGACCACCACCACCGGGCTAAACAAAGCCGAGGTCATGGCGGAGAGGCTACTTGCCATCAATCCCTTGCTGCAATTGGAGACCATCAAGGAGTTCATCACACCGGAGGGGGCGAGGCGAATGATGGATCATCCGTATGATTATATTGTCGATGCCATCGACAATATTTCATCCAAAGTCAGTTTCTTGCAAACGGCTTACTGGCAAGCTGCGCCACTGGTCAGTTCCATGGGGGCGGGAGGGAAGCTTGATCCCACCCAAATCCAAGTGGTTGACATTGCCAAGACCTACAATTGCCCTTTCGCCCAAAATGTGAGGAAACGCCTTAGGGAAGTGAATATTCGAAAAGGCATTAAAACGGTCTTTTCCCCGGAGCCACCCATTGAAGGTTCGCTATTATTTGCTGACGGCGAGTCGGTTAAACGTTCAATTTATGGCACTATCTCTTACCTACCCGCCGCATTTGGCGGGGTGTGCGCATCGGTCGTGCTACGGGATTTGATGGCGTGATTGCGGTTAGTGAATATGCCCGCAACCGCCCATGCCACAGCCATGTCCACTAGGGCTAGGCGTTGATTTGTGACCGCCTCCATGCACGGCAGGGGCGCACAGCTTCTTTTTGATGTCCACGCCGCCGCACTGGGGGCATGGGGGCGCATTTTCACTGATCTTATGCATGGCAGTGAATTCATTTTTGCAAGATTGGCATTGGTAATCGTAGGTGGGCATGTCTTCAGCTTCCGATCAAAAGGGTTTAATCACCGCCAGCAGGACGATGGCGAATAAAAATATCACCGGAATTTCATTGATCCAGCGATAGTAAATATGGCTGTGTATATTACGGTCTAGCTTGAAATCATTCAACCATTTCCAACAGCAACCGTGATAGACCACAAGCAATGCCAATAAGGTGAGTTTCAGGTGTAGCCAGAGGCTAGTCCGGTACAAATCCCAAGCATAGTCAACGAGCATCCAGATGCCAAACGCCAAAGTCAGGATCATGGCGGGTGTCATGATGCCGTAGAAGAGTTTTCTTTCCATGATCTTGAACCGCTCTACGCTGACGACATCAGCCGTCATCGTGTGGTAGACAAAAAGTCTGGGAAGATAAAACAAACCGGCGAACCATGTCACCATGAAAATCAGATGAAACGCCTTTAGCAACATGATGGATACCTTACTGGTTCAAACGATGATTTCAGCCAAGGCCGAATCCAATTGTGGATAACGAAACTCGAATCCAGCCTCTAAGAATCGTTTGGGCATGGCACGTTGGCCTTCCAGTAGCAATTGGCCCATTTCGCCCATGGCCAGCTTCAGTATAAAAGCAGGAACGAACAATAAGGCCGGCCTATGCAGCGATTTTGCCAAACTGGCGGTGAACTCACGGTTTGTCACCGGGTTGGGTGAAACACCGTTATAAGCACCGCGCAGGTCGGGTTTTGCCAGCAGATACTCAATCATAGCCACCAAATCCAGATAATGAATCCAAGGCATCCATTGTCGCCCGTCGCCTATCCTAGCCCCTAAGCCCAGACGGAACGAAGGCAACATGCTTTTCAACATGCCGCCGTGGGGCATTAGCACCAAGCCTATGCGGATGACGCACACTCTCACGCCAAATTCTTCGGCTTTAGCCGCAGCCTTTTCCCATCCATCGCAAAGTTGATGTGCAAAGCCGCCCGAGCCTAGTGAATCCTCATCAATCACGTTTTCGCCACCATTGCCATAAAAACCCACCGCCGAAGCATTGATTAATACGCTGGGTTTGATCTCAGCCTTGGCGATGAAGTCAAGCAATTGTTCGGTGATGCCTACTCGACTATCCCAAAGTACTTTTTTCCTGTTTTCGGTCCAGTAAGGTCCGACCACCACTTCGCCCGAAAGGTTGATGATGGCATCGAAACGGGTTGATGGCGGCAAATCCGCTAGTGAAACGATGGACTCGACACCTTCCCCGCAAATGGATTTCACTGTCTGTGGTTTACGGCTCAATACCGTCAGGTTATGACCCTGCTTAAGCAATTGTCGGCATAACACTCTGCCAATGGAACCTGTCCCGCCCGTCATTAATATATCCATGTCAAACCTCGTTGAGAGAAAAATAGCAGAAGGAGAATTTTTTCGAATGTGATAAGCCTTTACCTTGCTATAAAGACTGAAGGGCTGAACACATCAGCCATGCGTGATAGACAGGGTAAAATAGCTTTATATCCTTTAGGATTATAAATCCCGGGCAACACGGAACATCCACACGGATAAGCCGGTTGACACCAGGGCCGCTGCCAAAGACCAAGGCATGGGGATTTCAAAGTTTTCGATGATGAGCCTCCAGCCCAGAAAATAGCGCATAATATGAAACAATGCGACTAGGGAGAATATCCCGCCCGCCACAAACAATGCGGGACTGTTTGGGTCATATTCGATTTCACTGGTTGTCGAGTCTGTCTCAGGCGAACCTTGAATAAGGTTTTGGCTGGGCCCTTTTTTTCTTGCCCGGTCACGTTCGCGTGCCTTGGCTTTCTGCTGCTGCTTGTAAAGGGCGATGCCTTTTTCGATGCCCTTGGCGATCTGCCGGGTTTGTTCCTTGGTCTGTCCGGGTGATTGAATGCTCTTGGCAACCCGCATTGCCTCTTCTTGCTGCCGTTGTTCGGCTTGTTCACGGATGGATTCGGGTTTTTTGGGTGACATAAGCCATGCCCCTTGTCATAAAGTCGTGATCTGAAATAAACGTAACTATACCGGGAACCACTTCATGGCCTGTTTAAAAAGAAAAAAACAGAATTCCAAAAACAGCAGAACCAAAAACACATCCAACACATTGCGCACAGTTGCCACCTTCGAAGAAAAGTTGCCCCATTATAACCCGAAGTAGCTTAGGTTCATGAATTTACGTATGATTGGCGGTGATGCTGGCGTACACTAAGCACAGTGGACAAAGTTACGAAAAGTAGGGTTATGGGTGCGATTTGTCTTTGTTTCAGTGATGTATGGCTTGCCGATGAAAGTTTGCAACTGTTTTTCTTGACTCGACCTAGTCACCTTATATTAAATGCCAATATATTCACTACAACATCGTAAACATTGACATGACTTTTAACTGGCTTAGCTTCTTGATTCGCTTCCTGTTTGCTTTGGTGTTGGTTTATGCGACCTATAATCCTGAGGGTTATTCTTATTTTCACTGGATTAAAGGCAGCTTTAACCATACGGAGACGGGTTTGATGGGTTCCGATGCGTTAAAATTTGTGGCTGGCATCCTATTGCTGGGAGGTTGGATCCTATTTTTAAATGCCACTCGTGATTCATTGGGTGTCCTAGGCATTGTCTTGCTGCTGGCCCTTTGCGGAGGTTTGATCTGGTTGGCGGCTGATATGGGGTTGTTTGAACCGACCAACTTTAGGCTGATCGAACACCTGACAGAAATCGTGTTGGCTTTAATCCTTGCTTTTGGCATGTCTTGGTCACATATTCACCGTCGTATGTCAGGGCAAGTTGACATCGATACCCGGTAAGGCTGGTTGCTTGCCTGTTACAACCATCGCGGAACTATCACCTTTGTCTGCGTCAACAATACAATTTAAACATGAGGAAATGAAATGCAGAAATCCACTACACGCTCCATTCCATCTTGGGCTCCGGCACTGTTAGCGCTGGCACTGACTGGTTTTGCGCCCATCAATTGGGCTGAAACCCCGCCCCCGGCCCCGCCCGCGCAAGAACACAAAGATGTCCCCGTTGTGTCCGATGTTGCCGAACAGAAGATTATCGAACACATGATGGGGGCCAACCTAGGTCGGTTGAAGGGTTGGCCGGGCATGATTTTCTATTGCCCCGCCGAAGAGTCGAAGGTTCCCGCATTGAAGCAAGTTTGTTTGGATAGTTATAAAAACCTAGAAGCCTTGTCGGTGCAAAACCATGTCAATTTCCACAAGGCCCGCAATTCCAACGACGTTGCTTTGCTGCCTCATTTGACCGGGCGCTTGAAAGTCATCATTGATGTCGTGGGGACTGAACCCGGCACCGAACCCTCTGCCATTACCGCCCATATCAGTGTGCTTGCGCATTATGCCCATGCTGTGAACCGGGCCACTGAAATCGCCGCTCCACAGGACTCCAGCCAACCCAAGCACCCGACCAGCATTCCCCAGCATGTGGACGCGATTTTATGGGAAAGCACAGTGATCAAAGCGGGAACGGGAGGTCTTGATGCCTTGGTGCAGCCTGTGGCTTCGGAGGTCAATGAAAAGCTGAAAACCTTTTTCGCTGATTACGACAAGGCCAATAAATTGCCTTAGTTCGTAAGCTTGAAGATTTGATTTCTAAGGAACGGCCGGCTTGGTTTTAAACTTGGTTTTAAAAAGGAGCCGGCCCCAATCATCCGTATACGCTTTGCGCAGTGACAATGTCCGGCTAGGGCAAATTGAAAACTGCACGTAACTGACACCAACAGTCTGATTGCCTTTGGCATCCCTTCGAGGTTGAAGGAATGCGAGGGTGTCAGCCAACACGACACCAACCACTTTTTAATTTCAGGAGAATTTGCTTTGAAGCAGGCGTTGGAGATTGATACCCCGATGACGAGCGCGGAGTTGCGTGCCAGCCTTTCACTTGCTGGGATTTACATGCTCAGAATGCTGGGTTTGTTCATGATCCTGCCAGTGTTCTCAATTTATGCCCGCCATTTGGAAGGGTCCACGCCCGCCCTGATCGGTTTAGCCATTAGTGCCTATGGGTTGACCCAAGCCCTGCTCGGCATTCCTTACGGCCTATGGTCTGACCATGTGGGTAGGAAGAAAGTGATCGCCTTCGGCCTACTCATTTTTGCCATAGGCAGCATCGTTGCGGCACAAGCCGATTCCATCTGGGGTGTCATCCTAGGGCGATCTATCCAAGGGGCGGGCGCGGTGGCATCCGTGGTCATGGCGCTTGCCGCCGACCTGACCCGTGAAGAGCATCGCACCAAGGCCATGGCATTAATCGGCATCAGCATCGGCATTTCCTTTGCCGTCTCCATGGTGGCCGGGCCGGTGTTGGAAGGCTTGATTGGTGTGAAGGGAATATTTTGGATCATCAGCGGCCTTGCGTTAGCCGGTATTGCCGTTCTCTACTTGATCGTACCGAACCCTGTCATCAGCCGATTTCACCGGGATGCTGAAGCACAGCCGGATCAATTTGGCAAGGTGTTGAAAAACCCTGAATTGCTAAGGCTTGATTTCGGGATTTTTTCGCTACATGCCATATTGACGGCCACCTTTGTGGTGATTCCTCTGGTATTGCGCGACACGGTCGAGTTGGAAACCGCCAGCCATTGGAAGGTCTACTTGCCAGTGTTCCTGCTTTCCATGTTTGCCATGGTTCCATTTGTGATAATGGCCGAAAAAAAACGCAAAATGAAGCCCGTGTTTGTTGCTTTCATCATTATCGTCGCCGGTGCGGACATAGGACTATTATTTGGGGCATACAACGTCTACGCGATTGGTTTTCTCCTGTTTTTGTTTTTCACCGGGTTTAACTTGCTAGAAGCAACGTTGCCATCGATGATTTCCAAGGTTGCGCCTTCGGAATTGAAAGGCACGGCAATGGGCGTTTATTCAGCCGCACAATTCTTGGGCGCCTTTTTCGGCGGAGTCAGTGGCGGGGCAATATACGGAGCCTTTGGCAAACCGGACGTATTTGCTTTTTGTGCCATCCTTGCTTTAGTTTGGGCCTTGGTTGCCCTGCGCATGAACCCTCCCCGTCATTTGAGTTCTCTGTTAATCAACTTTGGCAACCTCAGTCATCAAGAGGCGATTGAATTATCGGCTAAATTGCGCCAAGTCTCTGGCGTGGTTGAAGCTGTGGTCTTGGCGGATGATGGCGTGGCCTATCTTAAGGTGGAAAAAGAACATTTGGACAAATCCGCATTGGAAGCCTTGTTGCCCGGATAAACCGGAAAATTAATCACTAATGTCACGCAGCAGCCTTAGATTGGAGCGTCAAAGCTTGCTTTGACCTGAGATTGGAGCGTCAAAGCTTGCTTTGACCTGAGATTGGATAAGTGAAGATTGCTTCGCCGGTCAAAGCAAGCTTTGACGCTCCGTTTTCACTTTTCAAAGCAAGCTTTGACGTTCCGTTTTTACATCAACGCCTCAGATACTATGAAAAAAGCTTATTGGTTTGTCATGCCTTGGGACCCCAGGCATCCGGGGGGGGTGGCTAATGTAGTGCTTAATCTTTACAAACATTTCGCCCGGCACGATTATTCCCCATCCATCCTGGTGACCAATTGGGAGGATATCAGTTTTCGCTGGGTGCGGCAGGATGGCATCGACTGTTGCCATGTTCGCCTGCTTTACCCCATAGCCGATGGTTGGGTCGGGAAATTGGCCTATTGGCTAAGATTGCCGGGGTTGTTAATCCGCTTGACCAAGGCTTTGCGGGAAGAAAATGTAGTCTGCATAAACCCGCATTATCCAAACGACTCCGCGTTATCGTTTGTATTGTTGCGAAAACTGGGTGGTTATAAAGGCCGGATATTGCTTTCGTTTCATGGCACTGATTTTGATGACATCGAAAAAGCCAGCGGATATGGCCTGTTGATCTGGCGGTTGATCCTGTCTGATGTTGATGCCGTCATCACTTGTTCACACGCACTAGCCCAACGGGTATTGGCGAAATTCCCGGAAATCGAGGCTAAAACCCATGCCGCACTCAATGGTTTTGATCTGGATGAGTTCGAGCGTGACCGGGATCAAACATCGAACTTGCCGCAGGAATTGACCAATCATGACTTCATCTTGAATGTGGCTGCCTATGAGCATAAGAAAGGGCATGATATTTTGCTCCGGGCATTTAAGCAGTTGACCATTGATTTCCCTATGCTTAAACTCGCTTTGGTGGGGGGGGGCAATTCCGCTTACGATAAGATCATGCAATGGATCGTTGAGTTGGGGCTTGTGGAGAAAGTAACGGTCATTAGGGAATTGCCCCACACCAAAATTGCCCCGTATTTTGAAAATGCCCGGATTTTTGCACTCCCATCGAGAAAAGAGCCATTCGGCTTGGTATTGTTGGAGGCAGGGGCATTTGGTTTGCCTGTGATAGCCAGCCGGGTAGGCGGCATCCCAGAGATCATTTCATCGCCTGACTTGGGTGTGCTGGTTGAGCCTGAAGATGATGAAGCGCTGGCATCCGCTTTGCGCTCAGTGTTAAATGACCCCGGAAGGGCCAAATCCATGGGTGAGAATCTTCGTCAACATGTGCTTGCCAATTTTAGTTGGGCTGCAACGGTTGACACTTACCTTAGTTTGCTTGGGCCTAAACAGTGATTTGTAAATTGACTCATTTTAGGCATATCCGGGGCAGAATAAGCCCCGGACATTAGAGTTTGCTAAACGACAGTAAGCTTTGAGGTTCGCTGCCGCAGATTTCCCGTAGTTGCTAAGGACGGATGTGCAAACGGGGGGATTAGTGATGATGACCGCCCGGACCGTGGACATGCCCGTGATGCAACTCTTCCTCTGTTGCTTCGCGGATATCGGTCACTTCGACATCAAAATTCAAGGTCAGTCCAGACATGGGATGGTTGCCGTCTAGGATGACTTCATTGCCATTAACATTTACGACTGTCACCAACTGAACGCCATCCGGGGTTTCGGTGTGAAATTGCATTCCGGGGAGGATTTCATCGACTCCATGAAATGCTTCGATGGGCACGGATTGAATAAGATCTTCGTCACGGTCGCCATAAGCCTGTTCGGGAGGGATGGTGACTTGAATCTTCTCGCCAGCGGTTTTGCCCGAAAGAGCATTCTCTAAGCCTGGAATGATATTGCCATGTCCATGGATGTAGGCCAAAGGCTCTTGGCCTACAGAGCTGTCGATGACTTCGCCATTTTCACCAGTGAGGGTATAATGGATGTAAACCACTTTTTGGGCAGAAACCTGCATTTTGTGCGCCTTTTTTGAAAAAATAAATGCCCATGATAGCGGTTTTTTTCCAAAGTCGGTAGCATTAATCCCTTTATACAGCAATTCCCGTTTCGGCATAACTGAGAAGCGCTGCTTGGACGAACACCCTAGTGGGTCGCCCGTCATGATCTGGTATAATAACGTTGGAAGAAATTCAGCCACGCTTTAGCTTCGGCAAATTTACCTTTAACAGATATTAAATTAATATACAGGTTCGTTTTTAAATCCATGGCTTTGAACCTTATCCGTATCGCAACGCGCAAAAGCCCGTTGGCATTGTGGCAGGCTGAACATGTCGCGCACCGTCTGCGTGGGGCATTTCCCGGATTAAGGACTGAGTTGGTGAAAATGACCACCCGTGGCGACAAGATACTTGATGCACCATTGGCAAAAGTAGGTGGCAAGGGCTTGTTCGTCAAGGAACTGGAGCAGGGTATGTTGGATGGGGAGGCGGATATCGCGGTGCATTCGATGAAGGATGTGCCTATCGAGTTTCCCGAGGGCTTGTTGCTTGCCGCCATACTGAAGCGGGAAGATCCTTGCGATGCTTTGGTTTCCAATCAATTCGCAAGCCTTGCTTCCTTGCCAGCCGATGCAAAAATAGGCACTTCAAGCCTCAGGCGGCAATGCCAAATCAAGGAGCGTTTGCCTTCCTGCGAAATTATCAGTCTCCGTGGTAATGTGAACACCCGCTTGGGAAAATTGGATGCTGGGGAATTTGATGCCATCGTGCTGGCTGCGGCGGGGCTTAAACGTTTAGGTTTCGAGGGCAGGATCACTGAAATCCTCACGCCTGACATCAGCTTGCCTTCCATGGGGCAAGGGGCCATTGGCATCGAATGCAGGGAAGGGGATAGTCAGGTGCTTGCTTGGGTGAGTTGTTTGCATGACGACACAACAGCGATACGGGTGACAGCGGAGAGGGCCATGAACGAACGTTTGCAGGGTGGATGCCAAGTTCCCATAGCGGGTTATGCGGAATGGGTCGGCGATAGGCTGAGATTGCGCGGCTTGGTCGGATCGCCAGACGGCAGCCAAATTATCCGTGGGGAAAAATTCGGATTAGGCACGGATGCAAAAAGCCTTGGCTTCGCACTGGCCGATGAATTGTTAAGCAAAGGGGCGGATAGGATTCTGCGCGATTTATACGCGTAAAATGTCAGTCTTGCCGACAGGTTTCGGGGTGTTAGTCACCCGCCCAGTCGAACAAGCTGAAGTATTATGCGGCTTGATTGAAGAGGCTGGCGGTAAGGCGTTTCGCCTGCCCCTGCTGGAAATCCAAGCTGTGGGTGACCATGAGCCTGGCCCTAGTCGATTGCGGTCACTGGAGGATGCAGACTGGTTGGTTTTTGTCAGTGCCAATGCTGTCCGTTGCGCCATTGGGCTGCTTGGCCCAAAATGGTTGCCTAGTCAAGCATTGAAAATTGCCGCCATTGGTTGGGCAACGGCGAAGGAACTCCTTGCCAATGGCGTGGCAGCGGACCTGATGCCTGAACCGCCCTTTAATAGCGAATCGCTGTTGGCGCAACCTGAATGGAGGGATGTCAATGGGCTTCGCTTCGTCATCGTGCGTGGCGTGGGTGGGCGCGAATTATTGGCGGACACTTTACGAGAACGCGGCGGCTTGGTGAGTTATGCCGAAGTCTATCGGCGTTGCTCCCCGGCTATTGACATGAACGCTTTGTTGGAGAGTTGGCGACGGGGCGATATAGGGGTATCGACCTTTACCAGCAGTGAAGCCCTAGTCAAGCTTTTCAATCAAATTCCTGTTGACCAACGGGGTTTGCTATTGGAGACGCCCATGATCGTCATAGGAGAGCGCATGGCAAGCCAAGCCCACGAATTAGGGGTGCTACATGTTGCTGCTGTAGAAGCCGGAGATGCTGATTTATTTAATGCGGTTATGCGCATTGCTCAAGAAATTAATCAAACACACCAACCACGGGGATAGACCATTGGTAGACGAGGATAAAGAATTGATGCCGGACGTGGAGCAAGAATCCACCAAGGTGGAAAATATAGAATCTGTTGCCGAAATGCAGCCAAAAAAGCGCAATGCCAGTGCTTGGATCGGTTATGGTGCCTTGGTGAGCGTGCTTATACTTGTGGCCGCCGGCGTTTTCCTGTTGCATGAGTTGCGGTCCGAGCAGGAGGGCTTAGGCTCTGGCTTGGACAAAGGCGACAGGCAAATGCAGGAACTGCTGCATCAAGTTAGCAGTTTGCAAGCCGAGCTAACGACGGTGAATCAGCAACTTGCCACCGTGCAGTCTAAAGTGACCACCGAAGAGTCCAAATTCGAGCGGGAAATCAGCGAGGAAGGGGCTGCTTACAAGAACGAACTGGATGCTGTTCGTACCGACCTTGGCAATGCCATCCAGCACATACAGCAGCACATGAATCAGAGTCGTGGCGACATCATGGTGTCTGATGCGGAATACTTACTGAGTGTTGCCAGTCAAAAACTGCACCTTGTGGGCGATGTGAAGGCCGTCATTGCCATGATGGAAGCGGCAGACCAGCGTTTGCACGATAGCGGTGACCCGGCAGTCTATAAAGTTCGAGAAGCGCTTGCCGAGGAAATCAACATCCTCAAGGACTTTAATCCTCCCGATGTGGTAGGGGTTTCAGCCAAGATTTTAGTGTTGGAAGGTCAAGTCAAAGACTTGCCGCTATTTCTCCCGCACTCCGAACGGTCGAAGGAAGACCATACGCCCGTGGCTTCGTCCATACCTGAAGCGGACAAGAAAAGTGAAGGCTTGACCGATTCACTGGTGGATGATTTGAAGGGGCTGGTCACCGTCCGCCATACTGACCGTCCAGTGCAAGCGATCCTGTTGCCTGAAGAAGTGGCGGCCCTGAGACAGGTGATGCTGCTCAAGTTGGAGATGGCCCGTTCGGCCTTATTGCGCGGTGACGATGTTTTGTACAAAGCTAATATGGATTCAGCCATAAGTTGGCTTAAAGAGAATTTCGACCCTGCCGCAGCCTTGACGCTTAGCTTGGCCGAAGACATCTATAACTTGCGTAATTTGCAACTGCAAGTCCCTCTGCCTGACATAAGCAAATCCCTAGGTTTGCTCCGCAACATCGAAAAATTGAGAGTGGAGTCGGACAAGGTGCAAACCGGCAAGCAGGATAAACCTGCCAAGGCCGAAAAAGTTCCACCCAGCGAGGTTCCGCCGCCATCCGCACCGCAACCGCCGCCTCCCCCTGCGCCACCGGAGCAGCCAGCGCCGGCCAGCCTGCCTCCTAGTGGGGGACAAATGGGTCCGGTGATGGAATCTCAGCCGGATGAGGGAGCCAGACAGTGAGACGAGCCATTCTCTATGTGATTGGGTTTCTGCTTGCGATGTCTGGGACGTATCTTGGCTTACGCTATGTCGCATCCCATGGCGGGTCGGGTTACGTCATCGTTGGCATAGGCCAGTGGTCTGTCGAAACCACCTTGCTGTTCACGACGGTCATGTTGATTGTGACCTTTGTGATACTTTACCTTGTTGTCCGCTTGATCCTGACCGCGTGGCGTTTGCCCAAGATTCTGAAGCAGCGCAGCTACGAACAGCGTAGTAAGCTTTCTCAAGAAGCCTTGATTGCTGGTTTGATCGAGTCCGCCGAAGGCAATTTCGAGAATGCCGAGAAACATTTGATCCGCCATGCCGCCAACAGCGGAGTGCCGTTGATCAACTATTTGACGGCGGCCCGTGCGGCCCAATCGCGGGGCGCATGGGAGCAACGCGACGAATACCTCAAGCTGGCCCAGGAAACCATGCCCGAAGCTGAATTGGCCATAGGCTTGACCAAGGCCGAACTCCAACTTTCCAACCAACAGTTTGAAGAGGCGCTTGAAAGCCTGACGCAATTGAACCAAATTGCACCTAGCCATGCGGCAGTGTTAAAGAAAATGCACCAAGCTTATGCCAGCCTCTCCGATTGGGAGGGCTTAAGCCTCATCATTCCGCAATTAAAATCCAACAAGGTCTTGATGGAGGCGGAAATCAAATTATTGGAGACGGAAACCTTCAGTTCTTTGATTAAGCAAAAATCAGAAGCCCGCGATGCTGTTGCCTTGCGCAATCTCTGGTTGGAAATCCCCGAGCATATCCGCAAAACCAGTGGCATCC
>CAIOOA010000079.1 GCA_903859815.1 uncultured Methylococcaceae bacterium
ACCGTTGCAAGTCATGGTATCCAATGTTGCCGGTTTGGATATTGCCAATCAACTTAAAGCATGGGCTCAACAACGCTGGGGTTTGGTTCCTCAATTTGCCTGTTCCATGGTAAAGGGATATGGCGTCAGCAATGCTTATCGCTATCCTGAAAAACTGGGCGTGGACCGTTGGGTGGCATTAATCGCCGCGCATCATGCTTGTCCAGGTCCGGTTTGCGTGGTTGATTGTGGAACAGCCATCACGGTCGATGCTTTGGATGCTGAAGGCAATCATCTAGGTGGTGTGATTGCCCCTGGTTTAATGGTGATGCGCCAGTCATTGGCGGGTGGGACCCATGCCTTGCCGAATGCCGAAGACAATTTTCATCATACCCTCGCCATTGAGACAAAAGCAGCGATAGCCAGTGGCACACTGCAAGCGGCAGCGGGTTTGATCGAGCGCTGTATCAGGGAAATAACATCCCGATTGGGAAGCAAACCGCGTTTATGGATGACCGGCGGTGATGCATCTGCCATTGCCCCTTTGTTGGAAATTCCATTCGAGCTAAAACCCGAGTTAGTGCTGGAGGGGCTTTTGGTCATAGCTTCGAAGCCGAGCTAAGTCAATGGCTTGAAATGATGACCCATCCCCTCATGTCCCGCATGTAATCCCATAAACTTGTCCATGCCATGGGAATTTATGCATGACGCCACAATTAAAAATTCATTCACCAAAAATCAAACGCATTTTGCTGTGATCCACGCTTGCATTGCCAAGAACAACGCTTGTTTGTTCGCAAAATAAATTTACTTTGCCTCAAAACATGCTCGTTTTAGGGTAAAGAACGCTTGCAATTCTACAAAGTGCGCCTATTTTATGAGAAATGAAATTTACATTGTTATAAAACAAGCCTGCTTTATGGCAAACGGAATTTAGATTGCCACAAAATACGCTTAGTTTGTAGCAAACAAAATTTAGATTGCCACAAAATACGCTTCGTTTGTAGCAAACGGAATTTGGATTGCCATAAAGTACGCTTCGTTTGTAACAAACGGAATTTCGATTGCCATAAAGTACGCTTCGTTTGTAACAAACGAAATTTGGATTGCCATAAAGTACGCTTCGTTTGTAGCAAACGGAATTTGGATTGCCATAAACTACGCTTCGTTTGTAGCAAACGGAATTTAGATTGCCACAAAATACGCTTAGTTCGTAATAAACGGAATTTGGATTGCCAAAAATGAGGCATGAAACTGGGCAATGGGAGCATCACAAATCATGAAAGTTGCTTCATCTAGCCCTCATCAAGCGTCAACCAGGGTAAAGAATGTTAAAAACACGCTTTCCTTTCCTTTTGGATAATAGGAAAATATACAAGTTTATTGTTTTTATTTACCTTCAATCATAACATTCGCTTACGGAGATACATTCATGGCTCAATTTCCTGTGTCCGAAACTGAAATCATTGCCTTGGCCCAAGCCATCATCACCGGGCTAAATGCCCATCCAGACGAGTTTCCCAACCCGCCGGTCATCGCCGATATTATGCAAACCTATGTCGGCAACGTACTGACCACCCGCGATGAAATCACCCATCATCAAGCGCTCGCGGTTGATGCGACCAACCGCAACCGCCAACATCTACAAATCCTTGGCGAGGCCATGCGCTTGGATTTGAAATATGCCGAACAAACAGTCCCCAAGGAAAAATGGATTTTGGTCGGCTGGGCGCAACGCGCCGAACCGGTCGCTCTGCAAAAACCGGGGCAGCCCCGAAATTTGGAATGCCTACGCAAGGGTGACAATTCCATCCAACTGGATTGGAAAGCGCCTAAAGACGGTGGCAAAGTGGCAATTTACCACATCGAGCGGCGCATCATGCCCGACGGCCCTTGGCTATTGGTGAAAACTTCATTTGAAACCGAGATCATCCTGGCCGACCAACCCCGGGGCCAAACCTTGGAATTCCGCGTCATCGCCTCCAACAAGGCAGGCGATAGCGTCGAAAGCAATAGCGTGGCGGTGATGGTTTAGTTTGATTTTATAGTTCATGTTCGGTGCAATGGGTTATTCGCTCATTGCACCGGGTAGTATTATGTCACGTGCGCATTACTCACTATTGTGATCATTGCCCCTCGTTTTCCTTTTTATCTGACACAAAGTTGGTATAACGGTAAGCCAATGTAGTCTGCAAACGGTCGATATGTCCGGCATCCTCATCTTTTTGGCTTAAGCCATTACTATGACTCAAATTAAGATGACGCAAGAATTCGTCATAAGTTATATGGCTAAGGTCAGCGTAAGATTGAATACGGATGGAAAAATCCATCCTTCCGGGAGTTCTGCTTAGGTGGATAGTATTTTCGAGAAACTCTTTTTCATCTATTTTACGTTTGTTAAGCTTATCTTTAAGGTTAATCTCTAATGTTGGATGAGAAAATAATCTCTTTAAATATTCAATAGCTGAAATTTCAAATTTATTGTCAGATATTTCTAAGTCTTTATAATTTAATTTATCAAGTAGTTGATTTATACACATTATTACAAAATATTTTATTGCGAGGTAACCATCACTCATTTGATTGAAACTTTGATTTTGATTTTCTTCGTTTATAAATTGCTTTATTGTTTGTAACCGATAAATTTTTTGTAATCCTTTTGTCACATGTTTAACAAACTCTGCATTTTTAAGCACGGAATAACGATCTTCCAAGAGGCGAAAATTAAAATTTAATATCAATTGTCGTTTTTCTAATTCGGAATTTTTACCAACATATTTAGTCATAGCAATATTCGCGCAACTAGGCGTAGGAATAATCTCGGTTCGATCAACCTGAAAGTCCTGAAAAAGTATATTTTGGAATATGAATATTTCCTCAATATATTTATATCGGTCTGTAATTTCATTTTCTTCATAGGGTTCATGCGAAGATTCATTATGAAATGTTGGATCATGAAATATAATAAGAATATCCGCCCAACCGTCACACAGATAAACATCCATATTATTAGGTACTATTTTGTCTAGACGATAGATTTCATGTATATATTGTGGGTTGGAGTTAGTAATTGGTGATTTAGCAACTTCGAAAGCTTTAAAAAGCCGCACTAGAAAGTCCAATCGTGCAGTACTATGACGGAGGCTGAGTGAGATAAATGCGATTGGTTTCCAGATATCTTTTGGACGTATATCTAAAAAAGCATTCGGGTTGACCCGTATAGCCATCTCCTTGCGTTCAAAATAAGGAATAAAACTTATATTATTCAATTCATTTCTAACCGATTGTGGAAAATCGGGTAGTCTACATCGACTTAATGGCGTGTCCTTTGATATGGAAGTTGCATCATTTCTGCCTAGCGTATAGCTATAATATTCTTTTATACATCTAATAACACCAATATCAAGTGAATGATCCCAATATTTATCATAATCTAAAGAACTACCGCGTTTAACACCCCTCTTCTCTTTCCATTTATTTTCGTCCATCAGAAAGCCTATATCGTAGGAACCTGCCATGTAAAATCGTCGTATAAGCGTATGTTCCAAAGGTTCGTTATTGGTGTTAACAGAAAAAAGCATTTTAGTATTATTAAAAAAATCCTTATATTCTTCAGCTTTTCTCAATTTTAAATAATCCTTTAGCTCTTTTGCACTAGAATAAAGTTGATTAGTAATTGGAGTTTCTGGTATTTCATCTAATATTTCATACAAGGCTTGTATTTTGTAACCTTGTACACGAAGTAAACGCTGTTTGATTTTTATTTTTTCACATTTCCATTCTTCTTCCTTATAGTTTGCAACAGGCTTATAATTTAATATATTTTTATCTATTGAAAACTCAAACTCCAATAGCTCTACAGCACCAAATCCATTGGTAATATTAAGCCAATCGCGTTTATAGTTATCAGTGAGAGTCTCTTTTTTAGGAGATTTCTTCTCACATGTGATTATTAGATCAAATAATTTTTCAATCCTTTTATCATTTTCGGCTTCAATTGTGCTATCACCTTCGAGCCACTTTTTCAGGAGGTCGAGCCATGTTTTATAATATGGGTTATGAATATTATGAATATTATGAATATTATGAATATTATGAATATTAGCTTTAACCCAACCACAACATTCATTCAGGCGATGAGAAGGTGGGGAATACTGCCTTAAATAAATTTCCAAACCTAACCAGTATAAATTCCGACCCATATGGGTATCGGTGTGAAAAAGCGTAAACCATTGGGATTTATCCTTCGGTTTTAACTTAGAATCGGAATGAACAAAATCTAAACCACGAAGCAAAGCATAATGCCAAGGTATGTCGAACAATCGAGGGAATATAGGTTGACACACTAGCTTTTTGTGTCCATTGTTATCACGAGTGTTTATTTGTACTTGGTCATAAAACTTATCTTTATTAGCTGTTTCATATATATTATATATCTTCCAATGAGCTTTATGCTGGTCTTTATCAGGTTGTTGGTTTTTTAAGCGTTGGTTGATTTCTTTGCCCAATTCCCCAACTAAAAAGTTTCGGGCATCCCAATTAATTCTTCTTGTGTACCTAGGATAATGATGGATACCTCTTTCTATATCACCAGAGGTCTTCACACTATAATGATCATCGGCCCTACCTTTAAGCCACGCCTTAATAGTCATTGTTGCTTTATCCGATTCTTCCGCAATTTGACATAACCTTTGGGTCAAGCTTTTCCAGAACAAAATCGAATGTCTCTGATTCAGCACACACTTTTTTGCCAAATAATCTAATAATTGATCAGTCAGTTTTTTGGTGGCTGCACATAAACGCAGTACGAGATATTGGTCAGGGGTATTAGGGTAGGTGCATTTCACCCATTTTGCAGCTAATTGCAATCGACAATACCACTCACAATCCAATACTTGATCGCTGAAACCTTTATCAATAAAATCCAGTAAGTCTGGATCATAAATATCTCCATCTACAGGGTGCTCGAATAAGGACTCGATCCCACTGCCTAAAATTTCCAGCAGCAACGCATAGAGATAAGAGGGTCCGTTTACACTGGCTGCCAATATATCTGCGGTTAATTCTTTTGAAAAGGAGTGGGCTTTACTATTGGAATCATTAACTGAGTGAAAATGTTCGATGGCTTGCCTAGTGTATTTAATAAAATGCACCAATGCGCTTTTGCTATTTTCGCTATTATCTAAGCTTGCCGGGAATAAGTCGTCTAGCCGATCATCAATAATCGTATGGGCAATTTCATGTATAATGCAAGGTTGCAAATCAGGTCGTTCCGGCATCCAGTAGGAAGTGTTGATATTGTAGAAAGGCAAGCCGCTATTTTGGTCTTCCTCTGTCAGTTGATCTTTGAATTTATCCCAAGTAGAACTAGGTCGATGCTGCCATCGATGAAACACCCATGATTCTTCGGTTCCCTTCTCGGGCAATCCCAATTCATTCATCAGTAAATCCATTTCCTTCCGCACATCACGGCATCGGTTGAATAGATGAATCCCGTAAAGATGTTGGTCACGGCGACGATTGACATTAGGGCGGGGCGTATCTTGTAGACCAAAATCTTGGCTGCGGGCAAACACAGCTTGTAGATCGCCAATGCGTTCCACATAGTTACGGGCACGGGCTAATAACACCGAGCGTAATAACAGCAGCCGCCCTCGAACAGAGTTAAGACGATACTCTTCTTGCTTATGCAGTTTGTCAGCGAGTTGAAAATAATTGACTAATTCACGGCAGAGAAGGATTTTATCTTTAACAATGCTGGTCTTTAATTGCTGCAACACCACTAAGTTGCGGTAATGCGCACGTTGATCGGTATTCCACACGCCATGGGTAAACAGATCATTCACTAGTTTACGTAAGGTTTGAGTGACTTCAAGTTCCTTGAAGTCATCTTTTGATAGGGGCTTTGGATACAAAGGTATCTTTTTGGCGACAAGTTGCTCGACTGTATTAATAGCCGGATCGGCAGACAAACTCCAACGTGATTTACAACTTTTTTTGTCTTTTCCACTATGCCAAATAAAACCCTCTTCCTTTCTGAGTGGGGCGTACAGTTCAGGTGTGCGCAATACATAGATAATGTTCTTTTGAATATGACGAATTTCCAATATTAATGTATCGAGTCGTTCGATGACACCGAAACAACTCAGAAAGACAAAGGCTTCGCTATCATATTGGTTCGAATCGTTATTCATGCTTAAACTCGGTCTGGATTGTTTTTAAACTATTGGACAATAGTTGATATGTACTTTCTATTAAACTTGTTATTTGGTGCATAGGCTCATCATTATTGACTGGTTGGTTAGGGATAATTTGCAACGCATAAAGGTAAAATATGAGCAATATCCCTTGTAATGAAAAGATGACGGCTTTCACCTTGTCCTGAGTTAGTTTTTCCACCGCATGGGTTGCATTATCAATATGTGGAAGAAGTGGTAAGGCCAACATATTACGATCTGCAATACTCAGTTCTGTATAATGTTTGAATTCGCTAGGTTGCCTCCAGACAAAATAAGCGCTCAGACACAACCACAACATGATGGCAAAAACAGATTGAGTTTCATAACTTGGAGAAATTAATGGCAGTGCTAACCATAAGGCTAGATACGATGACCAAACCGGTCCGCACCAATAAAAAAACCAACGGTAAATAGCCCGCTGCGTCCAATCATTTCCGATGCCATCCTCTGAAATGGATTGATGGAATTCCGCCAAGGCTAGTTTAATAAAGGTTTTGCGACTGCTGGCCTGTAACCACGTGGTCGAATCCAATTCTTCTGAGCGACTAGGAATATAGTCGTTCAATACGATCCGCCACCATTTTGGGGTTTTGAACCAATCTCGTGGCGTTATCGTTTCAGGAAATTGATCTTTAAACCATTGCCTCATAGACCTAGGCAGTGGGGGGAGTTCACATAAACCCTCTAAGACAGGAATGCGGCAAACCCGATAGATAAAAAAAGGGGCAATGAACACAGTGAAGCACATTAGGAAAATAATAATGATGAATCGATTGTTGCATTCAGATTTGCATTCTTCTTGTATGCAGAAGAGAAATGGAATGGCGGTAATCAAAGCAAACCAGCAATAATGCCAGCGCAATCTGTCGGGCCAGAGATATAGTGCGTCAACAGTATTTGGAAGATTTGGATTTGGGAAAGATGATTTTGAGCAATCTTCTGATTTTTCATGGCTTTTGGAATAATGCCATCCCCAAAACATTTTGTTGCCAATCACACCGGCTCGGAGGAAGCTAAGACAGAAGCACCGCTCACGCGAGCATTTGATTAAATGGAAAGGAGGCCGGCGATAGCCCATGCGCCAGTCGGACAATCTACGGTAAAGCTTTTTTCTTATAAAGAAAACAACTAAAGCCAATAGTAACAAAAAACTTGGAAGGAAGATTTTTTGAAATGGGATATTCGCAAATACGTTGCCTATTTTCTCAAATAAATCTATAAATAGGGGCTTTAGAAGTTTAACATACTTAATATATAAAGCGAGGTATAGATTTGATATCGAAGAACATATCGGGTATGGGTCAAGGTCGTTAATATCCATATTTCCTTGCCCTACCGCCTATCTGCCTTGCGATTTCATGCGTCGATAGTCATTAGGCGATTCGCTCATCGCATGTCCGCTAGTCACGCGAGGAAGGCTAGTGTACGCATTACCCCCCATACTTTCTCGCATCGTTAATGCGGCAAATCGGGTGTCGGTCGAAGTTTTGAAATCCTCAAATCTGCGTTCTAAACGATTTATTTTATCCTCTAATTTATTAATATCTTCCTTTGTAGCCAAGCTGTTCATTAATTCTTGAATTTGACCCTTAATAAAACCTTCGGTAGCGGGTTTTGAATTGCTATCTGACATTGCATCACCTCCGATATTTTTACTTTCAAAAAACGGTTGCAAGACAATTCGTCTTCAATCGCCATGCAAATTTGAAAAAATGGTGAAAGGCATTCCAGATTGAATGACTCTACCCTTTCACAAGCATCAAACTTTGTTTGAGCATAACCAAATTTTGCGAACCCAACAACACTACAACTTGGTAATGCGTTCAATTAAGAAATCTCGAACACCAACCATCTTGGATTAATGTGCCATAGGGAAGAACCGATTGTCAATGATAATGTCGGCATAGAACTGGCTTACACGGATTCCAGTGTGTTGAAGGTTCGGCTTTCGCGCTGCCACCCGCCCTCGTTCTGCTTGGCAAGGGCTGATTCGTACTATCGGCAAACGCCGGAAAAACAACCTTTGCCGGTCTGGGTTCATCCATGCCGCTTTTTTGCCTTCGGTCTGTATTGGGTACATGCCTTCCTTCTGTGCGTCTAGGATGGTCATTTCCAACAAGTCCTCATCCGCCGCATAAGCCATATTGACATTCCAGCCGTGGGAAACCTCTCGCACTATTGGCTTGTCGTTAAAGCGCAGATACAAGATGTCCTCTTCGGGGTAATAGATGGTTTTCATGACGGGTAATTTGAATAGGCCGTTGAAATCTTGTGCTATACATCGGTGGGCAAACGCCCTATCGTCCGCTCCCTGTCCGCCGCAAAACTCAGGCAAGCGTCAATGTCCGCTTCAGTCAGTTCCGGGAAGTTTTCCACGATCTCTGTATGTGACATGCCGGAAGCCAAATGTTCCAGCACGTCAGACACAGTATTCCGCAAGCCGCATATGCACGGCCTACCCCCGCGCTTGCCGGATTCGAGGGTGATGATTTGGTGATAGTCCATCGTTGTACCTCCGGTTATTGATCGTTCCCACGGTCTTCGGGCGTCGTTATATACAAATGGTCGAAGATCGTCATTCCGGTATGGACCGCCGAAATCCAGTCACATGGATGTGAATTGGCGGATTTTTGCATCGGCTGAATCAACCACTTACACATCGGCAAGTTACCATCCATGGCAACTGGATGCATTCGGAACATCCTTGTCCCTAACCCTACGGGCGGCTGGCCTAAGCAAATCGGCTGTCCTACCGATTTGTCCTGCATCCCTGCTGGAATGACAGCGTTTTCGGCTCGGCGGGACTTGTGTATAACGATGGGTGCCAAAGTGTGGGAACAATCAAATGTTGGATTTTAGTCATAGGGCTTTCAATCAAACCTCGCCACCCAAGCGCGTCGTTCATTCTTACCAATATCCTCATCATCTGCATTAAGTGCCTCAGAAGATATTGCAAATCCACGAGCTTTAGGCGCTCTAAGCGGTTTCAAGGTCCGGGCCACGGCTTGATAGGCGGGTAGTGTTCTGGGGTCGTCGTTGTCACCCAAACCCGGTAACGCCCCGGCTTGAAACACCATGCCCCAATCCAGTTCTGCGACTTTAACGTGTTCACTTCCGGGCTGTTCGCGAAGACTGGTTCTTACCGCTTCTCGCTCACCGATGCGTTTTAGGAGTTTGTCCGACACCCAAGAAATCCAGTTTACCGAACCCATGCCGTCTGGGAATTCGTTAGTGTCTCTAAGTGCGTCACCACAATCTAAGCCAGGATATTTTTGTAAGACAGGATATAACGCAGTTCGAGGTTCGGCATTCATGTGACCCATCAAGATAGTTAGTGCGAAACCAGCCGTACCCCAGTCAGGCTTTATGATGTCGGCTACTTTTGCTGCAAGTCCAGTAAAACCGCCTTGTTCAGCATTGCCAATGGACCAAGATAAAGGCACATGAAACTC
>CAIOOA010000080.1 GCA_903859815.1 uncultured Methylococcaceae bacterium
AGAAGTCTGAAACATGACTCAAATAAATACCAGTGCCTGTGTACCTTACACCTGCAAACAAATGTATGACTTGGTGAATGATTCCGCCACCTATCCTCGTTATTTACCTATGTGCAGTGACGTATCTATAAAGCTAAAAACGGAAGATCGTCAAATAGCCACTATCACTTTATCCAAGGGTAAAATTAAGATGTCTTTCACCACAGATAATGTGATGGAAGACAGCAAAAGAATTGATATGAATCTGGTGGATGGACCCTTCAAGTATTTAAAGGGTACTTGGCTTTTTAAGCCGACTAGCCATGGAGGGTCTGAAATTATTTTTGAACTGGATTTTGAATTTTCAAACCCTTTGTTGAAAGTAGCATTCGGAGGATTTTTCAAGAATATAGTGGGATCAATGGTCGGTGCTTTTTGCGACCAAGCCAATCTCCGATATGGGAAAACTTAATTCAGTAATAACAGAAGCTACAAATATTTTTAAACTCTCACCATCGGCCTGATAGCTGTAAAACCACCATCAACAGATATAATTTGTCCTGTTATCCAATTGCTATTATTTGATAATAGCCAGCATATTGCCTCTGCACCATCTTCAACAGAACCATAACGACCTAGTGGGTATTGTGCAGCGAGCTGCTTCTCGGTATTCGAATTAAATAATCTTTCTGTCAAGGGCGAGCGCATCAAACCCGGAGCGATGGCATTGATGCGTATGTTTTTATGAGCATAAGTCGCTGCCGCAGAGCGCGTCAAAGATTCAATGGCCCCTTTACAAGCCGCAATAGCCTCATGGTTAACCACTCCGATCCGAGCTACGACAGAACTCACCAAGACAGCAACGCCAGGCTGGCCTTTATCCAAACATTGGTTGATATAAGCCTGCAAAGTATAATAGGCAGTATCGAAATTGGCGGAAAAGCAATCGCGAAATTGTTCAGGGGTGGTTCTGTGCAGTGGTGCAATAAGTGTATTACCCGCACAAAGAGCCAAACCCGATGGCGGGTTTTGGAAGTTGGATAAACAGGTAGATAATGCGAAATCAGCGCCTTCAGGTGTTGAAATATCTGCTTCAATCGCCAAAGAATCAAGTTCCTCAGCCAATGGGGTGATTTTTTCCAAATTTCGGCTGACTAATGCCAATGAAAAACCAAGAGTGGTTAATTTTCTGGCGACACACTGACCTAATCCGCCGGAAGCTCCGGTAATCAACACATAAGGTTTCATCTAATCAATCCAGTTTAAAATAATCATGTTGACGATAGGTAAGCATGGTCTGTTAAAAAAAGACCCGCTATTACGGCGGGTCACTGCATACCGATGCAAAATCTCCAGAGGAGGAACTGTCTTTATGACTAATTGCTGAAAAGCAAGTTCCTCAGAAATTAGGATTTTGATTAGTGCATTTTATCTAGCCCAATAAATTATAATGAACAAAGCATTTCTGGAATCCAAATAGTAAAAATTCTGTATCACCCCTAAAGCCATGTTTGAATCCCACAAGTTTTTTATCCTAGATACTGGAAGATTGTCGGGTTATCCTTCATAATATGGTTTTAATTTGCTCCAATAAGACATTCCCATTTAGGCTGATTCAATGAAAAAAATTCTCACCGTGTTTGTGGCCGCTCTCATCCTTACCGCTTGCGGCAACAGCAAGGAACAACAAGACCTGAAACAGGTGCTTACTGAAAAGTTCAAGGATGACAGCGATTTGAAGGATTACAAGCTGAAACCCGAAGACATCGCAGATTGTGTAGTGGCGAATATCACAGAAGACGCCCCGCCTGTCCCCGGCGACCCCAAGCGTATCCGTTACTTTGAAGCGTTCACCAAATTTGCTTCGGTGAAATCACCTGCCGATTTGGAAAAAGCGGTCAAAGATTATCAAGATATTTTTGGAGGCCCCAAGGAAGCCTATGCCGCTGCCAACAATGTGACTGACTACATTATGAGTTGCATGGGGCTGGCGATAGAAAAAGCCACTCCCGCAGAATAATCAAGGGTGGACTCTAGCCCAAGATTTACGCCCTAACGCTTGGGACCAGCGTTTCCAGCTTTGGGCGGACCGCCATACCAACGTCCCTGAGGAGTTTGCGAATTCCGACGGGATGAAGGCTCACTGGTCCGCTGAGAGTTGCGTGACGGGGCCGATCTAGTTTGATTGGCGTTGCGCGTGTCTAGTGAAAAGGGCGGTTCGAAGCCGGGCGCAACCATACGAGGAATTTCCCGCTTTAACACCTTTTCAATTGCAGCCAGCAATTTAATCTCTTCTTGGCAAACCAAAGACAAGGCTTCGCCCGTCGACCCGGCCCGACCCGTTCTGCCAATTCGATGGACGTAATCCTCCGGTACATTGGGCAATTCATAATTGACGACATGAGGCAATTGGTCGATGTCCAAGCCACGAGCCGCGATGTCGGTTGCCACGAGCACTTCCACTTTGCCGTTCTTGAAACCAGCCAAAGCCAATGTGCGAGCGCCTTGGCTCTTGTTGCCGTGGAGAACTGCACAGTTAATGCCGTCTCTTTCTAATTGTCGAGCCAAGCGATCAGCGCCATGCTTGGTGCGCACGAACACCAACACCTGTTTCCATTGTCCGCTACCGACCAAATAAGACAACAACTCGCGTTTCTTATCCCTGTCGACCGCATAAACCATCTGGGTGACGAGTTCTGTCGGCGCGTTTCGTCTTGCTACTTCGACTTCAACGGGAGCATGTAAAATCTGGCTGGATAAGGTTCTAATTTCATCGGAAAAAGTCGCTGAAAATAGCAAATTTTGGCGTTTGCGGGGCAATAGATGGATGATCCTGCGCACATCATGAATGAAGCCCATGTCCAACATGCGGTCGGCCTCGTCTAAAACCAGAATCTCGACACGGGACAGATCCAATACTCGTTGACCGACAAGGTCCAACAATCGACCGGGCGTCGCCACGAGTATGTCCACGCCTTTGCGTATCCGGTCGATTTGCGGGGTAATGCCTACGCCACCGAACACCACGGTGGAACGAAGGGGCAAATACTTGCCGTAAGTCACCACGCTCTCATGGACTTGCGCAGCCAGTTCGCGGGTAGGTGTCAGCACCAGCGCCCTCACCATGCGTTTTGAAGCCGGAGCGTTGGGGGTTTCGTTCAACAATTGCAGCAAGGGAAGGGTGAAGCCAGCGGTCTTGCCAGTGCCGGTTTGAGCACCGGCCAGTAAATCTTTCCCGTTGAGTACGACGGGGATGGCCTGTTTTTGCACCGGGGTGGGTCGTTCATAACCCTGTTCAGAAACGGCGCGCAACAGTTCGGCACTAAGGCCGAGTTGGGAAAAAGACATTAATCACCTAGTCATAAAAATAGAGTCGCGTCTGCCGGAATAAATTCCGAGCCGATCCAGACGGGAGGGGCACAACAGCGAAGCGACGAAATGGAAACTTGCTGCTTTTAAGAGGAAAGCGCCGATAGGCGGGCGGACTGAATACAAGTCATTAGTATACCTGAAAAAATGGCCTAGCCCTAAGGTTTGTCAGAATCGTCGGCAATTCTCATTATGGCTAAAACGCCGTCATTCCGGCATGGACTGCCGGAATCCAGTGCCATGGATGGTAACTTGTCGGTGCATAAGTGTCTGATTAAATATAATTGGCAAATCCTAGTTTCACGTCCCTATGACTGGATGCATTCGGAACATCCCTGTCCCGAACCCTACGGGTGTCTGGCCTAAGCAAATCGGCTGTCTTGCCGATTTGTCCTGCTTCCCGGCAGGAATGACGCGTTATACATCAACGCTTTGCCTCATAATGAGAATTGTTGCAGCGATTCAGCTTCCGTCCGCTATTTTTATGGCGCAAACACCACCTCGACGGTTTACATCAGTATATAATTCAGAAAAAATTCAAACCCACTTTCTGCTTCAATTTTCATCCAGTGATTACCATCAGCAATTCTCAACTTCATGCCATGGTGCTGAGTAGCCGCCCGTTACTGATTTATGAAATCGAACAGCATCTTATCGAATTCCGCCCCGACATCCTGCGCATTTATCCCCGGCCTTATTTGCGTTGGCTGATTAACGACAGCATTGAGCTTGCCCAGCCCTTCAACATCGACAACGCCTATATGATGCGTCTGTTTGTCCGCTTGCGTTGGGAGATTGCGCCGGGTTTCTACCGACAAGCGCATATTGCCTCGGTACTCGCACAAACGACTCGCCCCTCGGAAGACCGCTTTGCGGAATTAACAGGCCCAGCTTATGCCAGTGCTTGGGAAGATGCGCGAAAATTCAACGGCGCAAGGGAATGGCGAGAACATTTTTGGATTTTGGACGCATGACCGACACTTACAACAATGCCCTGTCCGAGCAATTGCGCAAGAATGTCTGGGACACGTTGGAAAGGGAGGCCAAATCCATGTCCCCGCTGGATGTTGCAACGACCATGACCGACATCGCCGGCATATTTGATCCTACTCCCTTGAGTGACGGCGCGGGGTTTATTTTATCGGCGGTTCAAGGCGATGGCTTGGGTGCGGTGCTTTCCTTGGGCAGCATGATCCCCTACGTCGGCGATGCCTTGGCAAAACCGCTGAAATTCGCCAAGAAAGCCCCGCAGACGGCCAAAGCTTTGGAGGCATTCCTCCATGCCAGTGACAATTTGGCGATGGCCGGCCAAGCCGCCCTCAAACGCGCCGGTTTAAGCCTTGAGCAAGTCGGCGCGGCCCGCAAGCAAGCCTTGGCGAAAGTCCAGCAAGCCATGCTAGATGTCAAAGTGCATAAGACGGGTTGTGTCGAGTGTGGGTTGGTGGGTAAGGCGGGGGAAAAGCGGCGATTGCAAATGCCGAGAAGTAGCGAAATTACTAAAGGAGGCAAATGGAAATCGCTAGGGGGAAAACAGCCAACTGATGGAAATGGCATATTTGAGTTCAACAGCCCACGATCTTTGCCGGATGGTCGAACAGTCAAAGAGATTGAGTTTCGAGACGGAACCCCCATGTACGACAAATATGTTGAAGGTAGAAAATATGATCTTTGGGAAGTTACTGGAGATGTTAAGCAAGACTCCATCGAACTGTCAAGAATGATGCGGGAAACTAATCCAGATTGGATTCCACCATCTAAAAGTAATTTTGTCCTACATCATTTTGAAGATGGTAAAGTAGGTTATATTCCAAGGGCTATCCATGATATAGATATTGGTGGTGTTGCACACACCGGAGGAAATTCTATGACTAACAATAAATTATTTTAAGTTTGAGGCCAATATGTTTGAAATACCAGAAATAATGCAAAATTATTGGAAGAAGCAAGCGGAACCAACAGCGAGTGCTTTGGATATATTTCGCATTGAGTCTACTATAGGTTTAAAACTGCCTATAGCTTATGTTGAATTTATTACTCAATTTGGTTTTGTTGTCTTTGATGATATTCAGGGGATGCGATGCTTGTTTGACTATATTATAAGTTTACCAGATCGAAAGGAAGTTCGTGAAGGTGATATAGGATTTATTTTGGAGACTGAAAGACTCTTATCTGCTTACGAAACACTCACTAGAAAACAATTTGAATTTGACGATGAGTTTCCCAAGTTTCCCGCACATTATTTGCCAATAGGCAATGATGCAGGACAAGGCAAAATCCTGCTTGAACTAGGCGAACATGTCGGTCGTATTTGGTACTGGCCTTTCAACGAATGGGCCTGGGGAACGGAAGATAACACTTGGCTAGGTTTTGTCGCTGATAATTTTTATGATTTTATAAACCGGCTACGCCCTTAAATATGAGAGTGTCTCGGTATTTTAATTATGTTTAAAATATCAGCTTCTATGTTAAAGTATTGGGAAGATAATCCAGAGCCGAAAGCGACAGATTCGGAGATTGCCTTTATTGAAACAAGAATAGGTTCCAAGTTATCAAGACCCTACATCGAGTTTATTACAAAATATGGTTCTGTGATCTTTGGAAGGGATTCGGAAAGACGGTGTTTTTTCGATTATGTAATTACCTTTCCAAATCGAATGGAGATTCATGAGGGTGATATAGCTTTCTTAAGGGAGCCTATGCGACTGCTGCAAGCATACGAAAATCTAATTACACCAGAATATGAGGGTGATGAGCATAAACCATGCTTTCCAAGTAACTACTTGCCAGTCGGTAGTGACTCAAGTCAAGGGCAAATTTTATTAGAATTAGGAGAACATGCGGGAAGAGTTTGGTATTGGCTCGAAAGGGATTGGGCCTGGGGAACCGAAGACAATACCTGGCTTGGTTTTATTGCCGATGATTTCTACGGGTTCATCAACAAGTTAAGATCATAATCTGATTGTTTAATAAGACATAATATGATGTTACAAATAACTGATTCAATGCTTGCATTTTGGAATGAGGATAATAAACCAAAAGCGACAATGTCCGACATTGCTTTGATTGAGTCAAGAATAAAGACTAATCTTCCTAAAGCTTATGTCGAATTCATAACTCAATTTGGGTTTGTCATCTTTGGTCAGGATGAGGAAGAACGCTATCATTTTGATTACATTATTTTATTCCCAGATAGGAAAGAAGTACATGAAGGAAATATCCGTTTCATGTTACAAGTCGATAGAATTCTCAAAGCTTATGAAATCCTAACCACGAGTGAGTTTTCAGAAGATGATGAGTTTCCAAAAATCCCAACAAATTATTTGCCTATAGGCAGTGATGAGGGGCAAGGGATAATTCTGCTTGAACTCGGCGAACATGCCGGTCGGGTCTGGTACTGGCCTTTCAACGAATGGGCTTGGGGAACCGAAGACAATACTTGGCTAGGCTTTGTCGCTGATAATTTTTATGATTTCATAAACCGGCTACGCCCTTAAATATGAGTGTGTATTGGTATTTTAATTATGTTTAATATTCCTAAAGCCATGCAAACACATTGGATTAAACGCAACAAGCCAAACGCATCGGCAGCAGATATAATACAAATCGAATCAAAAATAGGTTATACCCTACCAGAGCCTTATGTTGAGTTTATAACTAAATTTGGTTTTGTAGTATTTGATGATGTACCTG
>CAIOOA010000081.1 GCA_903859815.1 uncultured Methylococcaceae bacterium
CACTTCGTTCCAAATCGCAAGGCCAATCAGCACAAAGGCGGACACCACCGCCGTCACGCCGAACCAGAAGTGAAACAAGAACATCAGGGCAAGGTAGATCGGCAACCAAGGCGCGTCGAAAAACGCAAACAAGCCGTTGCCTGTCAAAAACTGGCGCAGTTGCAGCAAGTCGCTTAACGGCTGTGCCGAGGCGGTCTTGCCCCCGCTGGACAGGGCAAGCTGAAAAATGGAATTGAACACCCGCTCGCCGAGCAACTGGTCCAAGCGGGTGCTGGTGGTGATCAGTATCTGCGAGCGTATCCATTCCAGCCCGCCCATGACCAAGAACAGGAACACCGCGATCAAGGTCAGCATCAACAGCGTCGATTCGCTGCTACTGGCCAGCACCCGGTCGTACACCGCCAGCATGTAGATGGAGGGGACCAGCAACAGCACATTGACGAACAGGCTGAAGAAACCTGCAAAGAAAAACGACGACTTGCACGAGTGCAATGCCTTGCCCAACTCGGACTCGGCTTTCAGGGGCGATGATCTTGATTCATTCAACATCGCACTGGCTCGACTAAATGTTGTAAAGCATTATTGAGTAAAGGAAAGAAGGAAGGAAAGTCAATGCCTCAAGTATAAACCATTACCATACAAGCTCAAGCCTGCATCGCTTTTTTCTATATTTGTAAAATTTTTTAATGCGATAATAAGGCATAGGGTATTGTACCCGAATCGTTGTCAAGCCCGTCAGGAGCAAACACGAAAAGTGATGGATCATAGCGTTAGTGACCATGCACTGATGGATGCGCTTGCTCTTGAGGATGGAAACTCCTGCCGAAAAGCACAAACTTAAATCCTACTCATTAATTGAAAACAAACCCTTTGATTAGTATCGCCAGAACGCTATACAACAGCACCGGAAGCCTCATCAAAGCTGGCTGATTTATTTCGGCTTACTCAACGGGATTGAATCGGAACAGGGAGGGATAAAATCGATTTAATTGGAAATATTCATTGTGGCGCAACACACTCAGGCATCACGCCACATGAAAAGCATCGTTGGAAAAAGCTAGGATTTAGCTTGCGCTAAGTCGGCACAGCTTAATTTTCTGCAACGATGAGGACGGGCGCGGTTCCTGAGCTTTTCAGCCCTATCGCACTGGCAGCCCCTGATGACAGGTCGGCTATCCTACCGCGATGGAACGGGCCACGGTCGGTGACTCGTGCTATGACGGATTGATGGGTTCTCAGATTGGTGACACGAACGACCGTTCCCAATCTCAATGTCCGGTGAGCCAGTGTATGTTGGGAGGGGTTGAACCGCTCGCCGCTGGCTGTTCTGTGTCCGGCAAAGCCTGGCCCATACCAACTGGCCATGCCTTTCTGCTGGAATGAGATTCGATGGAGTTCGCTGGATTGATTTTCGCCGAATTCGTTTGACGGGTTGTCACCGATTAGGCTGGTCTGATTTTCGCCGTTTGAGTTAGTCTCTTCATCGGCGAAGGTGATGGCTGGCAACAATAATGCCAAAAGTAATGCTAATGTTTTCATAATTTTACCTCAGTTTAGAACAAATTTCTCTCTTGCCCAATATTCATCGTGACATAAAGGGTCTGGACTTAGCTGGGTCTACTCCTATGGTTGTGGTTAAAAAAAAATCGGTTTCAGTGTTGGGTTTGGATTTTCAGCAAAAGATCCAAACTCAATGCCGCTACTGTCGTACATCTAGGTTTTGCAACGCCAAAAAAAATAGCCAATCCTTGGCTATAACGTTTGGAGATAGCAAAAAAACTGTATGCAATGAACCTCTAGCTTGGCTGTCACTTTAAACGAGAGCAACAGATAAGTAAAATCAGCATTAATTCTGCTATCCATCATAATTATTGATGGATAATCGGGCTAAGTCAAGCCCAACAATGAAACTTTTCAGCAGCAAACACACAAAATGACATCAACCCTGCTTCTTCCCATAGGTTCAACCCCGTCTTTGCTTTATCATTCACATCTTAAAATCTATAAGATCAGAGGGGCTTTGCAGATATGAACGAACATTATGATGTGATCATCGTCGGTGGCGGGATGGTGGGGGCAACCTTGGGATGTGGCTTGGGGGGCAGCCCTCTTCGCGTGGCCGTATTGGAAGACGCGCCGCCACCGGACTTCGATCCGGTTCAGCCGCACGATCTGCGCGTTTCGGCGGTGAGCATCGCATCGGCTAGCATTTTCAAAACCATAGGTGCGTGGTCAGGCATCACGTCACGGCGCTTTTGCCCGTTCCGGCGGATGCGGGTTTGGGAGGATAGGGGGGATGTCGAATTCCGTAGCGAAGACATTAATGAGACGGTGCTGGGTTATATTGTCGAAAACCGCATTATCCAATTGGCTTTGATGGATCGCTTGAAGGCATTCGACAACATTGATTTTTTATGCCCGGTCAAAACCCAGTCCATCGATTACTCGGCAGGGCAGTCCAGCGTAAAGCTTGAGGACGGGCGCACACTTACTGGGCGTTTGCTAGTGGCGGCGGACGGCGGCTTTTCCCGCGTCAGGCAAGCGGCGGGGATGGGTGTGCATACTTGGGATTATGAGCAACATGCCTTGGTGTTGACGGTGGAGACTGGTTACGATCAGCAGGACATCACTTGGCAGAAATTCACCCCCACTGGACCTTTGGCTTTCCTACCCTTGGACGGGCCGAATGCATCCTTGGTGTGGTACAACACGCCGGAAGAGGTCAAGCGTTTGAAGGCATTGCCTGACGAGGATTTAATGCAAGAATTGTTGGCGACTTTCCCGCCAGTCTTGGGCAATATCGCCAAGATTGTGTCGCGTGGCAGTTTCCCTCTGCGTCGCCAACATGCTTTAAGCTATGTCAAAGAGGGTGTGGCACTGATTGGCGATGCCGCCCACATGATCCACCCACTGGCGGGGCAAGGTGTCAACATCGGCCTGTTGGACGCTGCGGCATTGGCTCAAGTGTTGGTTGCCGCCAAAGCGGGTTCCAAGGACATTGGCGCTGGCCCGGTTTTGCAGGAATACGAGAAAATGCGACGCCAGAACAATCTACTGATGATGACGACGATGGATATGTTCTACCGCGTGTTTGGCAATTCCCAACTGCCGTTGAAACTACTCCGCAACATCGGTTTAGGCTTAGCCGAACGCATCGCCCCGGCGAAGAAGCTAGCGATGAAATATGCCATGGGCTTGGGCGGGCAATTGCCCAGATTGGCTAGGGGCGAGACGATTGTCAGATAATGGGTCAGTTCTTGTCACCTGTTATTAGTTTGCTTTTTCCTAAGGCGGCAAAGGCTTGCCGCCTGATGGAATTGCAATGGGGCTAGTTTCTAGCCAAAGCGGAAAACTAACCGGAAAGAACCGGCTGAAGCCGGGACTACAAACGATTTTGATTTGCGCAAAATCCTTTACTTAATGCCAGTGACGCTCCGGCGCGGGAAGGATAAACTTCGCTTGAAAAGGTGTACATTGTGTATATAATGTACACATTGGTCACTAATTTGGAGGTATGCTCATGAAAACCATGTCCGCCCGTGATGCCAAGTGCCACTTCGGGGAGCTTATGGACACGATGCAACGTGAACCTGTCCTCTTGACTAAGAACCATCGTCCTGTGGGGATTTTCATTTCCATGGAGGATGCGGTGGACACCTTAATTCCTGAACTATTCATGGAAAAAGAGCCGGGGTATGATGAGTGGTTGCAAGCCAAAGTAGGCAAAACCTTGGAAAACCACAATTCAGGGAAAACTCAACTAAATGAACACGATTCAGTCATGAACAGGGTTTGGCAACGCTTGTCGGAAAAAAACAAAGCGTCCACTACTTAAGTTATTTTTCAATTTACCGAATCAATATGGTTAGCATCTATTGGACAGATGAAGCCGAACAAGACCTAGAGTCCATACTCGCTTATTACTTTGAAAATGCCAGTTTTCGAGTCGCTGAATTAGTCTATGCCCGAATCAAAGAGCAAGTCGAAGGCTTAGCGATATTCCCCGAACGCACACGCCCAGGGAGAGTCTCTGGAACCAGAGAGTATGTTTTCAACAAACTTCCCTATATTGCGATTGTGAGCATCGAAAGCGATACGGTTACAGTTTTGAATATTGTCCACTCTGCAAAAAAATATCCAGCGAATTCGTCAAGTTAGAATCACATCGTTGACGGAAACTTGCGCAAACGAGCTTATGCCGCTTACGCTTTCGATAGTGGAGCGCCAAAGCTCGCTTTGGCAATCAAGGCAAGCCTTGACGCTCCAAAACAAGTCAAATCACCCTAGACGACGGGAGCGGATTCCTGCCCACGCCAATGCGCCGATGCTCATCAAGCCAAGGATGCCGGGTTCGGGTACGCTGCCGCCACCGCCGACATCGCCGGAGCGCACGGCCCATGCATTCCATTCATTGAGCTTATTGCCTTGGTACTGAAAGCCACTTTGGGTATAAAAGACCCATGCTTGAAGAGGGTTGGGCGCGTACCCATTACCAGACCAGTAAGCTACGTTTTGAACATTGGTAAACAGAGCCATATAAGGACTCGTCGAGTTATTGATGCTGTTATCTTGGGTGGCACCCAGTTCGGTGTAATACAAATGTCCCAGTTCACTGTTGATGCAGTTGTAGGCACCAACACCAGCACCACAGCTAATATCTGCATTCGGCAGCCGCCAACCGGTGTAGCCGCCGACATTCAAGCCCGCCGCCCAAGTATTGGCATCGGCCCAAGTCATTGCACCGTTGGCATTGGCATCCGCCAGCCAAGTGATGTTGAAGTCAGTATCGTAAACGGCCTGCCCGCCCAGTCTGGACATTAACGCGGCAGTGGCGCTGGAGGTGTAGCCCAGGCCCGCCGCCAATAGCAGGGCAATTAGTGCGAGATTAGAGTTGGTTGGTTGGTTGGTTGGTTGGTAAATTTTCATGCCTTTTCTCGGTTTGTCAATCCCATAAGCCCTTGCGGTCGCGTCCGTCCTGAAACCGCCCCATCCCAACACCAGCAACGAGGATTCAACCAACGGCTTGTCTTTAAAGGATATATCTCTTCAATGACCCGGACGCAGTTCTCTTGCTTTCCGCGAGGGAGATTTAAGCACAAAAACAATCCGGTAGGCAATTGATTGTTGCGGGTGCGATTAAAAGTTAAGCCGGAGTGCAAGGCTTGCCTTGCGGGAGCGCGAGATGGCAAGGCAAGCCTTGCACTCCCTGCCTAATTTCAAATACCGTCGGGTTGTGCGCTTCATTAGTAGAATTCAATACGCCAACTGTTCTGTCGTGATTCCCAACGCAGCCGCCGCCTTCTCCAGTGTGGCTTTACATGGGCGCTTGGCCGATTCGATTTGCGCATAACCGGCTTGAGTCATACCCATGCGCAAAGCCATTTCGGCTTGCGTCAACATCAGATATTCCCGCCAAGCTTGCAACATACTCACCCCCTCCATGACATGCCTGCCAACAACGGTGTTTGTAATGGTTCCAGGACGGACAGCACCACGCAGCTTGATGAAACTTTGATCAGGTCGCACCTCAACTCCCGCTTTTCTTTTTAAATCGTCCAAACCTCCACAATATCGTCGGCAATAGCAATAGATTGAGCAAAGTGGACGATGCCAAACCTCCAACGATAATCGCCGCCATCGGCCCCATGATCTCCCGGCCCGGATTGTCACTGTTCAATGCGATGGGCAGCATCGCCAAAGCAGTGACTAAAGCCGTCATCAGGATAGAGGGTAGCCTTTCGCTGGCTCCTTGAATCACCGTTGCCAGATTCCAAGCTTTGCCTTCAACTTCGATTAAATGGCGGTAGTGGGAAATCAACATGATCGCGTTGCGAACGGTGATGCCAAACAAGGTCACAAACCCCACCATTGAGCCAACGGATAAGGTATCTCCACTGACTAACGCCCCCATCAACCCGCCCACCAAGGAAAATGGCAAATTCACCAAGGTCAAAAGGGTATTGCGCAGGTTGCCGATGGCGATATAGGTCAGCAGCAGGATTGCCAAGCCGACCAACAAGGCATGAGCGACAAGCTCACTACGGGCTTCGCCCTGTTCCACCGACGCGCCGGTGAATTCAGGATGCATGCCTAATGGAAAGTCGATTTCACCGACACTGCGTTGCTCCAACTCTTTGAGGAAAGAATCCAAGTCTCGGCCCTCCACATTGCACGTCACCGTCTGCACCCTTTGTCCGCCACGGTGCAAAATATTGTAACGGCCTGAAATCTGTTGAATGTCGGCCACTTCGCGCAAAGGAATCATCGTGCCTTCGGGGGTGCGCAAAGGCAGTTCGGCGACACTTTCCAAGCGGCTGCGCTGATCCGGGGCAAGAATCAAGCTGACATCAAAATATCGGTTATTCTCATAAAACCTGCCGACCACCCGTCCGTCGTAGGCCATTTGCACTGCGTCTGCCGCCGCCAATGGCCTGATGCCAAAGCTTGCCAAGCGTTCCGGCAGCAAGCGGATTTGCAAAAGGGGTGCATTCGGCGGCGAGCGTAGTTGCACTTCGCTAGAACCTTTGATTTTTCGGATCAACTCGGCAATTTCTTGTGCCTTGGCATCGGCGCTTGCCAAATCGCCGCCATAGAGATTGACCACCACCGGCGAGGTGTAACCGGAAATGGTTTCATCCACCCGTTCGGTCAGAAACGTGTTGGCCTCGAAGCTTAAGCCTGGGAATTCCTCCAATAATTGACGCAGTTGGTCCAACACTTTTTGTTGCCCTGCGCCATCCAAGGGCTTGAGCCTCACTTCGTATTCACTGTAATGGCTGCCGTAGGTGTCAGCCCCACGCTCAGCCCGACCGGCCCATTGTGAGACCGATTCCACACCGGGAATTTTCAGAAACCGCTTGGTCAACTCCCCGCCCATGCGTAGCGATTCTTGCAAGGAGGTGCCAGGGGCTGCACTGGTGTGGATGATATAGTGGCCTTCACGCAATTGTGGCAAAAAGTCGCCGCCTAGTTTGGGTGCGAACCATAAGCTTGCTACCAAGACAATTGCGCTTATGATCAAAGTTGTCAATGGTGAATTGGCGGCGCGTAGCAATAATCCCTTGTAAAAGGGCTGAATACACCGGATCAAAGGCGGTTGCTGGGTTTGATCGGAACTTTCCAAATGCTTGCCCAATAACAGGTAACAAAGGGCTGGCGTCACCGTCAGCGCCGTGAGCAACGACAACAGAATGGCTAGAATGTAAGCTTGCCCTAATGGAGCGAACAGCCGTCCCGCCACTCCACCTAGGGTCAACAGTGGCATAAACCCCAAGGCCACGATGAAGCTTGCATAGACCACCGACCCGCGCACCTCCATGGAGGCTTTGAACACCACCCGGGCTGCCGTTAAAGGTTTCGGCTGGACGCGGTTTTCCCTGAGTCTGCGGAAAATATTTTCCGTGTCGATGATGGCATCGTCCACTACTTCGCCCAAGGCAATTGCCAAACCGCCCAGCACCATGATATTAAGGTTGACACCACAGGCCAATAAGACGACCACAGCACCGAGCAAGGACAGCGGAATCGCCAAAGCGGAAATGAAAGCGGTGCGGACATCGAATAAGAACAGATAAAGCACGGCAATCACCAATAGACCGCCTACGAGAAGATGACCGCCAAGGCTTCGGATGGATCTCTCGATATAATCGGCGGGACGAAATAGGCGTGGATTGAGCTGGATATCCTGTTTACCGAACAATTGACGGAATTCTTCCAACACAGTTTCCACCCGCCGGGATACACCTAGGGTATTGGCACCATATTGACCGATGACCATCATCACGATGGCTGGCTGGCCGCCGATGGCGGCTGCACCGATGGGTGGGAGGGGTGCATCAATGATCGTCGCCACATCCCCTAGCGTCAGGTTGACACCGTCTTGCCTAGCCAGCACCACCTGTCGCAAGGATTCAGCCGCATCAGGAAGGCCGGCCAGTTGCAAACTAATGCGCTGGTTGCCGTTCTCCACAAAACCACTGCCACGCATCCCGGTTGCTTGTTCGGCTGCGGCCAACACTTCCGCCAGACTTAAACCATGGCGGCGCAGACTGTCTGGATGCAATTGAATTTGCAATTGCCGGATTTCGCCGCCGAACACATTGACATCGGCTACACCGGGCACAGCGAGGATTCTGGGGGTCAAGGTCCAGTCTGCCAGTGTCCGTAATTCCATCAAACTTCGGCTGGGTGAGGAAAGCCCTATGGTCAATACCGTGGCTGAGGAAGATGATAAGGGAACCATCAATGCAGGCCCAATGCCGGGCGGGAATATGCCTTGCAAACCGGCAAGGCGCTCCCCCGCCCGTTGCCGATCAAAGTGAATGTCGGTATTTTCCTCAAACACAACAGTGACCACGGACAAACCTTGCAGCGACTCGGAACGGATTGATTGCAGGCCGATAAGCCCTGAAAGGCTTTTCTCTACCGGCAAGGTGACGAGTGCTTCCACTTGCACCGGACTGAAACCGGGGGCTTCGGTCTGTACGATCACCCGCTTGGCGGAAAATTCGGGAAATATGTCCAGACTGGCGGTTTCCAGCCTCCAAACTCCGTAGCCTAGCAATAACAGGGCAAGGGCGATGACGACACCGGGGCGAAGCACGGAAAGGCGCACAATCGAAGATAGCATCAGTCGTCGTCGCTTTTCGGCGTATTGCGCCGTTGTTCCTCAGACAGCAACATTTGCCCGCCGACCACCACCGCTTCTTCACCTGCCGTAAACCCGTCAGCCACCAACCACTCGCCCCCCTGTTCGCGGTGATGGCCCACCTGTCGCCGGACAAAGCCATCATCGCCTGATTTTACAAACACCCAGGGACTACCCTCATGCCAGACGATGGCGGAGAGGGGAATAGCCACTCCCTTTACCGTCTGTTCTGACTGCGGTATCCAAGCATCCAGTCGCATCCCGGTGCGCAAACCATGGGAGGATGATTCGAAAAACCAAGTTTCGCCTTGAGTGGATTCCTCAGTTTTTGGCGCGGGGGCAATTAATCTGGCGGGTCGGGATTTGCCCTGCTCACCGCTGGGTGCGATGCTGATGGCATGGAAATGATCGTGCAGTGATTGTTGAGCCGGAAGCGCAATCAGCACCAAAACATGGGAATGATTAAGCAGATTTTGAAACAATCCCGATTCTGCTTCAACGGCTTGCTTGAACAACTCCGCCCCCCAGCTTTGCAAGGCTTCCTCACGGACTTCACGGATATGTCGCAAGGCTGCCTGTTGACGGGCAAGGTCTGCCGCTAACTGGGATTCGGCCTGTATCAAGTCACGCGTGGCGATGATGGATTCCCGGTGCAGGGTTTCCAAGCGATCATGGTTTTTTTGCGCCACGCTGAGGGCGGCCTCGGCAATGGCGAGTTCAGATTGTGCGGTTCGGTAGCGTGAGCGCAGGTCTAGCAACGGACGGATGTCCAACACTTTTCCATAAGCCAGTGATTCGGTTCGCATAGCCACTGCCGAAAGAGTCTTGGTCTTCAAACCACCCAACTGTTGCCGATCCGGGCTTAATGTAACCCGAAAACCTGCCGGTTCCTTTAAATTTCCAGCCTTGGCATCCGGTGACAAGGCTTGGGAGTGCTTTGGCCTTGCGGAGGGCTTGTCATCGTCATCTTCGGCAGCAGATAGGTTCCACCAAAACAAAGTGCTTGCCAATAAGGCGACGCACGGCAAAACTTGCAAAATGTGTCGGGCTATAGGCATTATCTAGTGGCTTGAAATGGCGCGGTGTCCTAAGTCATATGGCATAAGAGCGAACATTGGGTTATCCTGTATCACTAAATTTAAGCGCATATCGCGCATGGCCCAATGAGAGCATTGTATCAATCATCGGACTAAACTTCAGGCGAGGCTGCAGATGTATTGTCGTTTTTGCGGAAAGGAAGTAAAAGAAAAATCGATTGTTTGTTCAGGTTGCGGCCACCCCGTCGACGACCCAAGCAACTTGACAAACACCCCGATTATGGGCTGGACATGGGGATTGTTATTTGCCCTGATTTTTGTTAGTGTTTTTTTTCCACCTATCGGATTGATATTTGGGATAAAGGGCTTATTCAGCGAAGTCACCAAAGTCAAGGCGTCGGTCCTGCTGACCGTGGCCGTGTTTACAACATTGCTTTGGGCTGCACTGATTTTGGGTTTATAGCACTTGGGTACATGGAATGCCGTTCATGGCGGCATTCCCTGTGTGCGACCACAGACAAAAGCTATGCTGCCCAAGCTTATTTCCCATTTAGGCAATCCAACGTGTTTTTGTCGAATTTGTTGCCTTGTTTTACACAATCCTTGTAGGAGCGTTTGAAGGGTTCGTCGTTCACGATGGGTTTTGGTTCGACGGCATCAGATAGGGATGCCCGATATTTCAACACTAAATTTCCCCGATCTATCTGCACATCCATCAACCCCAAAGCACTCATACCCAACAAAACGAATTCATCCTGCATGGCAGGGTTGATTGCCGCCGCCACGTTGCGTATTTCAATTTTTCCCAAGGTCAGGCTGTCCAAGGTGGTCGCGTAGTGGACAATGACGCCACCCCCTGTCTTAAATGGAACGGGGACTCCCTTTCGCAAACCAATTTTGTTGGCTAATTTCTCCGGCACCACGACAGTCGTCGCCCCGGTGTCGGCCAAAAACATGACATTTTTTCCGTTTATAGAGCCTAGTCCCATCATATTTCCAAAGCTATCCTTCTCCATGACATATTGGTAAGTCTCAAAGACTTTTTCGGCGGAGATTGGCGGCGGATTGGCAGGCATTTGACGAAGTTGTTGCGCTGCGTTCACCGTCTTGGTGTTATCAATTCGGCTGGGCGCCATGGCTTGCCTAGCCGTCGTTGAAACGTCTAGGTTTGTCGGTTTGGTTGCAGGCTCGGCGAGACCCTCCGAAGATGGCCCTGACGGGTTAGGCGTGATCGCTTGGGGATTCCTGTTGCCACGGAATTGGTCATAAGCAAGGACGATGACAAAAATCAAGCTTACCGCAATAATCAAGCGCATCGGCAAGCTTGACCAGACGGAGTCTTGCTCGTAGCGAAAATTAGGGTGGCGACTGGTTTTCCCCCGATTATAATTTTTCTGTTCCAACATGTTGGCTCCATTGAGCTTCGACGCATTTCAGGCTGGACGGCTCCTGAACGAGGCGAGATAAAAAAAATAGTGCGCCTAGGTCGATACCATGGTGCAGGCCATAGCAAAGACTTTGCGTTAAATCACCGACCACCGACTTAGAACGTTTGTTTCCTCAGCGACAATGGCTTAATATGCGCGCATAAACTCAACCAACCTAGGAGAAGACACACCATGAAAGAAATCATCTTTAAAACCGGAGAAGCCACCGTATTCGCCGCTGAAGGCCAGTACACCGATGCCATGCCGGAAATCCTCATCGGCAGCGTTGACGGCCCTGTTGGTCAGGCATTTGCCAATATGATGGCCCAGAGCGCGGGCCACACCGCCATGTTTGCCATCCGCGCCTGCAATCAAATGGTACGCCCGGCCACCATGATGGTGCCTAAAGTCACTATTAAGAATAGCGCAACTATCAACCTTTTGGGGGGTGTTGTGCAAGTGGCCACGGCTGATGCGGTGCTGGATTGCGTCATCGAGGGCATCATCCCACGCAAGCAGGTGGATCATATCTGTATCATCAGCCTGATTTGGCTTGACCCGCAAGCCGTCAAAGACCCCAATTTAGACGAGAAGGACTTGTACCGCACTAACTATGAGGCGACCAAGCTTGCCATCAAGCGCGCCCTCAACGATGAACCCACCATTGACGAACTGATTCAGAACCGACACAAAATCAAACATGAAATGTTTGACCCGGAGGCTTGATTCCCCCTCTTTACCTCGCTTTCGTTCTGAATGGAAAGGGAGCGGGGTACATCCTATCGATCATCAACAAGCAAAACTACCCTAAGTCGTCGATTCCTGTATTCGACGGCATATCGAGTGATTCCAGCGTCCAAACCCTCCCAATCTAATTGAGCATTTTAATGCATAATTTCCTTCAATTGATATATTTCTCAATTATCATCATTGCACCTGTTCCATTGGTTTTGCTGGCGATTTCCTCCTCACAAAATAATCATCAACTCGAAAATAGCGTTACCCACAAAACTTTATTACTATTGTCTTATTGGTGTATATTGCAAATATCGGTTGGCTTGACCCTCGGGATTGTTCATAATCTAACTTTAGCTTATTTGTTGTCCAGCGAATTGGTGATATTCAGCATCGGATTAGCCATGCTTCATAAAAAGCACATAAATTATTCGCCAAAAGAAATTAAATTTAAACTATATAACTCATTTAAACAGCTAAGCTTGCCTGTCATCATTACGTTGATTGTTTTTTTCTTTGTGGCAATAGCGTTGTTTATCAACCTATTGATTATTCCGATCACAGATTATGATTCTTTAGCCTATCATCTACCCATAATGGCACACTGGTATCAATCAGGTTCATTCGATATCACTGAGCAATGGAAAAATCAGATACAAAGCACGTATCCTTATAACTGGGAAGTTTTTAGTACGCTACTATTGTTCCCATTTCAAGAGGATTTGGCGGTCTCAATCCCTAACTTCATAGCATGGTTGATATTTGGGTTAGTAATTTATCGACTATGTAGAATGCTAAACCTAGAACAAACTTATAGCATGATTCCAGCCATACTGGTTATGACCATGCCTGATGTGATGAACCATATCAATACTATGCATATTGACCTTGCATTTGCAGCATTTTTCCTGCTAGGTTTGTATAGCATAATGTGTTATCAACTAACCCAGCAATTCATATTTCTGGTGTTTTTCAGTGCTATTGTTGGAATGTTACTCGGAATAAAAATGTCAGGAGTGATATATGTGGCGTTGCTTATAGGTGTTTTTGGGGTATTTAAGCTTTATTCTGTGTCAATTTTGGGTCAAAAGTTTATCAATCAACAAAACTTGTGGGCAGTGGCCTTGGGTAGCTGCATTAGTGTTTTTTTAGGTGGCTATTGGTATTTTAGGAACTTTATTATACTGGGGAATCCTCTCGGCTTTGTCAAAGTCGAGTTTAATCATATCGTCCTATTTCCGGGGTCGATGGAATCCGAATTCATTGCAAAAACAACATTGGCAAATATATTCGATTTTTTCAATATATTGCATTGGAAGATGTTTTTTGAACAGCTATTTGAAATATTTTATTTGCCATTTGTGATTCTAACCTTCTTCGTATTGGCTTTAGTATTTAATCTAACTAAGATTATTCGTCAATCAAATAATATGCAATTGTTTGGCATCATTGGATTGGTGCTTATCACTGGGTGGCTCTATTTTACAACACCTTTTTCAGGCGATAATGGATCACATAATTGGCAAATGGATCCATGGATTAAATTTGGATTACGCTACGGCTATCCGTTTATCGGTTTATTTTCCATACTTTCGGCATATGGATTAAATTACATAAAACCACGCGATGAAAATCTTATGCTGCTCACGATTGCGAGTATGTTGTTTTCGATGCCACATTCAACAATCATACCGATCAATGGCTATTTGTCAGGCTTTATATTGATAGTGTTAATGGTGGTCACAAAAACTAGGTTAATGAGAAAATTATCACTCCAACGATACTTAGAAAAGGAAGATAAACTGGGTGAACTTAGAAATAACACCTTGCTGCTTGCCGTATTCGGCGTTATCTTACTAATTATTACCCCTTTATTGCTCAATCATATCAGAAACATTAGAGGTGAGCAGAGGATTAACATTCATGGGGATGCCGTCAAATTTATCGATGCATTGCCTAGGCAAACGACCATTGGTTTTGTTTCAAGCCACAAGAGCTATCTGTTATTTGGCGATAATTATCAAATGCGGGTCAAATATGTACCTACCCAGTCAACTGAATTCTCCGAGTGGCTGAATTATTTGAAAGAGCAGGGGGTTTCCTACATTGCCATAGGGCCAGAAATTGATGGTGACACACCCCCTACAGAACTATTTTGGCTAGATCACTTTGATAAAACATTTGAACGTCTTCATGGTAAAATCTTCAAACAAGACTTACTGATATATAAACTAAATCAATAACGGTTTAATAGCCTAGCTTTCTGCATCAGAGGTTAAGTCTTTTTCAATAAATTCTCACATTCAATTGGCAGTGCATCAACGACCCGCCGAATCACCTCCGGCCAATCATTTTAAGATTTCTGCCGGAACAACCTCATAGTCGGATACCACGGACTTGTCCTTGCGTTGCAACAGCCAACGCCAGTCAGGCGCTAACGGCAACAATAGTCAAACGGGCTTGCCAAGCGCACCCGCCAAATGGATTACCGATCTTCAAATGGATCAGGCGGCATCTGCGCATCAAGGCGTTCTTCGACATGTCCGAGAACGCGGTCAAGACCCAAGTCTGGAATAAATTCGCCGCTACAATTACCAGCTTAATTTCCCTCTGCCAATTGCTCCAATAAGGCGGTTTGGGCGTTGATGGCTGCTTCGTCCGGCTTGAGGGTGGCGCGGACATAGGTTCCATCTGTTTGCAACAGCCATGCTTGGGTGTTGTCCTTTAAATAAACATCCAATTCTGCCCTGACCCTTTCGGCATGTTTTTTATTTCCAAGCGGGAAGCAACTTTCAACTCTGCGGAACATGTTACGTTTCATAAAGTCTGCGCTGGCGCAAAACACTTCTGGCTCGCCTCCGTTTTCAAACCAAAAAACCCGGCTATGCTCCAAAAACCGCCCAATGATGGAGCGAACTTGGATATTATCCGACACACCAGGGACGCCAGGGCGCAAGCAGCAGATGCCACGGACAATTAACACGATTTTCACCCCGGCCATTGAGGCGCTATAAAGGGCACGAATCAATTGCGGTTCGTTGACCGAATTGACCTTGATGATAATCTTCGCCGGCAAACCTTTTTTGGCATGATCAGTTTCCCGCCCAATTTTCTTAATCAGCGCAGTATGCAGGGTGAATGGCGATTGCAGCAACTTGTCCAAACGACTCATTTTCCCCAAGCTGGTCAGTTGCACAAAAACCTTCCGCACATCCTCCCCCAATTCCTTGTCGCTGCTAAACAAGCTGTAGTCGGTGTAAAGCCTTGCAGTTTTAGAATGGTAATTGCCCGTGCCAAGATGGGTGTAATAGCTCAGTTGCCTTCCTTCCCGACGTAAAATCAACATCATCTTGGCATGGGTTTTATAGCCTACGATGCCGTACACCACCTGCACCCCTGCCTCTTGCAAACGATGGGCTTGGGAAATATTGGCTTTTTCATCGAAGCGAGCCAATAACTCCACCACCACAGTAACTTCTTTTCCGGCCCGCGCCGCCCGAATCAATGCCTCGACGATGGGCGAATTCGACCCTGTGCGGTAAAGCGTTTGCTTGATTGCCACCACATGGGGGTCATCCGCCGCCTGCCGGATCAGTTCAATCACCGGCCCGAATGACTCGTAAGGTTGGTGCAATAAGATGTCTTGCTTGCGAATCGATTCAAATATATCGTCCTTGTAACCGGCAAACTGGCGCGGCAAACCCGCGACGAAAGGTGGATATTTCAAGTCGGGGCGGTCGATCAGATCATAAACCTCGCGTGACCGGTTTAAATTCACCGGGCCATGAACCTTATAAAGGCGGTCTTCGGTCAGGCCGAATTGTGACAGCAGAAAATCGATCAATTTTTGCGGGCAATTGTCGGTGACTTCCAAACGCACCTCATCGCCAAAGTTGCGGCTGGTCAACTCCCCTTCCACGGCCCGCAACAAATCGTCGATTTCCTCCTCGTCCAGATACATATCGCTGTTACGGGTGACGCGAAACTGGTTGCAAGCACGAACTTTCATGCCATGAAACAATTGGTCGGTGAAGGCATGTATAATGGACGAAAGGAATACAAAATCATGCGGCCCACTTTCAGTTTCGCCTTGAGGCAACTGAATAATGCGAGGCAATGCACGAGGCGCTTGCAAAATGGCCAATTCTAGGTCGCGTCCGAAGGCATCTTTGCCGGATAGCGAAATGATGAAGTTCAAACTCTTGTTCAGGATGCGAGGAAAGGGATGTGCCGGATCCAAACCCATCGGGCTTAAAATCGGCAGCAGTTCAACCTCGAAATAATTCTTCAGCCAAACCCGTTGCGAATCGTTCCATTCGGTACGGCGTATGAAGTGGATATTTTGCTGGGATAAGGCCGGCAGCATGACTTCATTCAAGACACGGTATTGTTCCGCCACCAATTCATGCGCGCGTTGGTTGATGGCTGTCAGCGCTTCGCCTGGGCTTAGACTGTCAGGTTCGTTGCGAGCCGCGCCCAGTTCCGCCATTTGAATCAAGCCAGCCACCCTAACCTCAAAAAACTCGTCAAGATTGGAGCATGAAATGCACAGGAAATTAAGCCGTTCCAACAACGGCGTTTTTTCATCCTTGGCTTGCTCCAGCACTCGCCAATTGAATTCAAGCAGGCTCAGTTCGCGGTTAAGATAGAGCTTTGGGTCGGCAAGGTCCACCTCACCAGACTTTTTGGGCAACTCCACCAAAGCAGGGGATGACTTGGCTTGCAACTGCATCGCACTGTTGTCTTTTTCCATGTCGCCGACGAGATGCTTGGCGGCACGTATCATCCTTTCGGCTTTCTGGACGGAAAAACCGGGAATTTTCATCAAGTGGTCAACATCGGCAACAGACAACTCCTCAACGGAAAAAATGCCATGTTCGGCCAGGACACTCCGGGCCGATTTGCTGATGCCTTTAACATTGCCTATACTCAAATTTGCATGTCCCGGTTCTTGGTTTGCCATAGTCGGTTTATTAATGGTTAGGTTAATTTAAAGAGACGAAGGTATTCCCCGTAACCTATCTCCTCCAACTCTTCTTTTGGAATGAACCTTAGTGCGGCCGAGTTGATACAATAGCGCTTTCCGGTTGGGGGTGGGCCATCTTCAAACACATGCCCCAGATGGGAATCGGCATGTTTGCTACGAACCTCGGTTCGAATCATAAAGTGTGAAAAATCCCGTTTTTCGACAACATTTTCGGCTTCCAATGGACTGTGAAAACTGGGCCAGCCAGTGCCAGAGTCAAACTTGTCCAGCGAACTGAACAGTGGCTCGCCAGAAACTGTATCCACATAAATGCCTTCTTGGTGA
>CAIOOA010000082.1 GCA_903859815.1 uncultured Methylococcaceae bacterium
AACATCGCCGAAGACCGCCTGAAACACTACAACAAAATCCTGAAAGACCAATTGCAACAGTTGCAGCAGGAAGTCCAAGGCATCGAAATGGTGTGGAGAATGCAGTTCAATCTGCCGCCTTTTGCCACCGTAACGCCCAAAGCAGTGATGGACCAGATGCAAGCCGAAATACGCCAACTCAAGCGGGAGGTCGCCGGAATCAAACAGGATTTTCACACCTTTCAAGACATTGAGCTTCTCAAAGGCTGGCTGAAATCGTATAAGATTCCCAAAAAGCACGAACTGGATGGTTTGTTTTCAGGCGGAGGGTCGTTTCCATTCGGTTACTGAAGGCTGGATGCCGGCTGTCAAATGGATGCCGCCCAAATCCGCCCAAATCCGCCCAAATCCGCCAAAGTGCGGCCTAGGCGGTTTTGCAGTTTATACTCGTGGGCGTAGTCGGTTTCACCGGGCAGTGGGTTTTCCGCCAACAGCCCATTCTACGCCAATGCCCGCCTGATAGCTTAACCTTATAATGCGGAAGACTTGCGAAAACAGTTGATGATGCTGTAGTCTTGCATGATGTTTAAAGAACCATCGGTTTTCCATAACATGTTTCCAGATTTCCCTCCCAACGTAAATTAAAACCTTTGACCGAATTAGGGTATGTGGCGATGAAACCCATTGTGTTCAAAAGCATCAAATATGCCTTGGTGGCACTATCCATCATGGCGATAATCTTGTTTTCAGTGAGAGCCTATGTTGCGCAAGGCGGTGCGCCTCTCGAATCTTGGCATCGGTTTGTCCCGCAAGAGATGAGCGTGGATGAACTCAATCAGTCCGACTGGGAGGGTTATCTTAAGGCCGAGGCGGCAATCTTCGAGACATTGCGGACTGAGATTACGCAGCAGTTGGACGCGAAAGATCAAGTTCCTTACAACCGCTATTTCGAAGGTAGCCCGATCTATCCGGGCCAATTCCCCCAGGATTGGAATCGTTCTTATGTGCTTGAGCCGGAGGGCCCGCCTGTCGGCGCGGTCGTTTTCCTGCACGGGCTGACCGATTCCCCTTATAGCTTGCGCCATATCGCCCGCCTCTATCGTTCTCACGGTTATGTGTCAGTGGCAATCCGGCTGCCGGCTCACGGAACCGTTCCGGGAGCCCTGACCAAAGTGAGGTGGCAAGAATGGCTGGCGGCGACCCGTCTGGCAGTCCGGGAGGCCCGCAGACGGACAGGTCCCAACGCACCCTTGCATATCGTCGGATTCTCGAATGGCGGCGCTCTCGCACTCAAATATGCACTGGATGCGATCAACGACGACACCTTGGCGCGACCGGATCGCCTCGTTCTTATTTCGCCGATGATCGGACTCACGGGATTCGCCCGTTTCGCAGGTCTGGCTGGTCTCCCGGCGATCCTGCCGCCATTTGCCAAGGCCGCTTGGCTGAGTATCATCCCCGAGTTTAATCCGTTCAAATATAACTCTTTCCCTGTCAACGGCGCACGGCAAGCCCACCAGCTCACCGTGGCCTTGGAAGACAGGATGGTGCAATACGCGCGTGAGGGGCATCTCGCCAAACTCCCGCCCGTGTTGACGTTCCAATCGCTGATTGATTTCACGGTCAGCACCAGTGCCGTGGTGTCCACCCTACATGCTTTATTGCCGCAAAACGGCAGTGAGCTGGTGCTGTTTGACATGAACCGTGCCGCCAAGCTAAGTTTACTGTTGAGGCCAGACTTGGAAACCAAGATGACGCGCATCCTTCCTCCGCCGCCCCGCTCATTCAGGACAGTCATCGTTACGAACGCCAACCCCGACACAGGGGAAGTCATCAAAGTGACCGAGGCCGGCACATCGACGGAACAGTCCCAGCCCTTGGGCCTGTCCTACCCTGCCGACATTTTCTCGCTTTCCCATGTCGCCCTGCCTTTCCCCCCGGACGATGCCTTATATGGCATGCAGCCCGGAACAGACGAGAATTTTGGCATCCAGTTGGGTGCCATTGCCGCCCGTGGGGAACGCGGCGCACTCATCATGAGTTTGGATGGACTGTTGCGAACATCCTCTAATCCGTTCTTTTCCTACATGAGAGACCGCATTGAAGAAGGCATTACCCCAAAGCAGCCCTAAGCGCACTTTTAGGGCGTTAATGCAAGTGAACGTGTATCACTTTACTTGATTTTAAACCGCCAACAATTAGGAGACATACCCGTGTGTGACCACCATGAGAAAGAAGTAAATTCCCTTGATCGCAGGGCGTTGTTGAAGTCCGCTGGCGCCGTCTCGTTATTGGGGGCGCTAGGTTTGGGTTTTACGGGAAAAGTAGCCCATGCTGCGGCTTTGACTCGGGCGCAACGGGATGCCATGACCCCCGATGAGATCATTGCCATCATGAAGAAAGGCAATGAACGTTTTCGCAAAGGCAAAAACCAGACACATAACTACCTTGCCGAACAGCGTAAGGTGAGCGCCTCTGGACAATATCCCGCCGCCGTCATTCTTTCCTGCATTGATTCACGCGCACCTGCCGAGATTCTGATGGACTTGGGTGTAGGTGATGTGTTCAATGCCCGGATAGCGGGCAACATCTCCAACGACGATATTCTTGGCAGCATGGAGTTTGCCTGCAAGGTAGCGGGGGCCAAAGTCATTCTGGTGATGGGCCATACTAAATGCGGCGCGGTCGCGGGGACCATCGCCGGGGCGGAGCTTGGCCATCTGACGGGATTGCTGGCGAAAATTCGGCCGGCAGTCGATGCAACCGCTTATCAAGGCGAGCGTTCAGCCAACAACAATGCCTTTGTCGATGCCGTGGCACGTAAAAACGTGGAATTGACGATTGCCGGCATAACAAATAGCAGCCCGGTATTGAGCGAAATGGTCAGTGCGGGCAAGCTCAAAATCGTGGGAAGCATGTATGACATCGAAACGGGCGCATTGGAGTTTCTCTGATTTGTGGAATGATCTTAAAGAGACTGTAAGCTTTTGCAAAGAGGGGGTTACGTTCATGGTTCGACAAGCTCGCCACGAACGTAGCCATATGATTAGCTTAATACCGTTCGCACTGGGCTTGTCGAAGTACAGGGTTTTTCGAGGTTCCCATCCGCGTATTCATCAGGAGTCAAACGCATGAGAAGTTTGTGGACGATTTTATGGGCCGCGCCGTTAATGTTAAGCGCGTGTGCCAGTGTTGATGTACATACGGACTATGACAATACTGTCGATTTTTCGCAATTGACGACTTATTTCTGGAAAAAGCTCCCGGAATCCAGTAACTCCCTGATGAATGCCCGGATTGTGTCTGCTGTGGACGGGCAGTTGCAAGCCAAGGGCTGGCGAAAAGTCCCGGAAAACCAAGCCCAAACCGCATTGGCGGGTATTGTGACCGTGCAGGATGGTCAGCGCGTCCATACTTTCCATGATAATTGGGGCCCCGGTTGGAACGGGGGATGGGGCGCAAGGGGAATCCATGGCGTATCAACATCACAGGTGGTGAATTACCAGAGGGGCACTCTGATCATCGACCTGTACGACACCCAGAGCAAGAATGCGATTTGGCGCGGCACGGCATCGGATATCCTCTCCAATAGCCCATCTGCCATGCAAAGATCACTGAATGATGGCGTTGAAAGGATGTTTGCAAACTTTCCACCCGGCGTGCCATCGAATCCTCGACCGAATTAAAGCAAAGCATTTTTGTTATCCACACGGCTTCCCACTGTATCGGTGTCAATATGCGCGCATCTTTCAACTTTAATCAAAAGCTTGGATTACTTGTCGTCATTGCGGGATTGATGATCATAGTCGTCTTTTCGTTGCCACCCATCCCGCAGGATGCCGCCTACCATCAATTCGCAGATAAGAACTCCTACTATGGGGTTTCAAATTTCTGGAATGTGTTAAGCAATTTGCCGTTTCTGTTGGTGGGTTTGCTGGGCCTGTGGGACATAGTCAGAGGGAGGCTTGCCATCTTGCAGGAATTTAAGGCTGGCTACCTGACTTTCTTCCTCGGCGTGGCCTTGGTCGGCCCTGGCTCAGTCTATTATCACTTGACGCCCGACAACGCAAGCCTGTTATGGGACCGCCTGCCTATGACCATCGCGTTCATGGCACTTTTTGCGGTCGTCATTGCCGAACACCTGTCTGTTCCTGCGGCACAACGATTATTGTGGCCTATGGTGTTGATAGGTATTTTATCGGTTTTTTTCTGGTATTTCACTGAGTTGAAAGGTCACGGCGATCTTCGCCCCTACGTTGTGGTGCAGTTTGTTCCCATACTCGTGATGCCTTTGATACTCCTTTTTTTCCAACCCACATTCAGTGGGTCGGCCTACCTTTGGGCCATGATTGGCGCTTATGCCGGAGCCAAACTGGCTGAATCGCTGGATGAGCCGATCTTCCGGCTTTTACATGTCATGAGCGGCCATAGCATTAAGCATCTCTTGGCTGCCTTAGGGGCCTATTGTTTTTGGCTCGGCCTTAGGCGGAGGAAAAAAATCGCATCCAACTGTTAGACTCAACGCGCTTCGGGCGGGGTGTCCGATCATCAAGGGATGTTTTTATTTTCCCGAATTTTCACCGGGAAGTAGCCCGGCGGAACCTTCCTCCAAGGATAACCTTGCTTGGCAAGATCGTAACCGGCATTAAAAAGCAGGTTCATCACCCGATTGTCGAACTCGTCTTCCCGGTTAGTATCCAAGGAATCGGGAATAAACGCCAAATTGAAATCGAGCTGGTCTCGCCGCGCCGTAGTGAAAATGCGGAAAAGATCGCCGAAGCCTTGCGCTCTGATTAATGAAGAGACGGCGCGGGGGCCGATGGAATGCAGCCTGGGATTAACATCCTGCCAATCAGGTCTAAGTTGGCTGTTGCGGATGATGTAGACACTGGCTTCGCGGAGTGGCTTACCATCGTTTGAATTTTCCCTAAACTCCTGCGGGTTCAGCATCGAGCCATAGAGGAATACTTGGTTCATCACCCCGCCATCGACATGCATCTCGTCGAAGCGCCGACCATCGGCTTCGACTTTTAGAAAAACCGGCGGAAAGGCCACCGGAATGGCGGCCGAGGCCACCATAATATCGCGGAACAAACTGAGTGCATTGGGTTGCCCGGATGCGGCAATTGCACCCATGTTCCACACCACCGGGCGCTGGGCGTCGAGTGCCGTCGTACTGATGTAAAGCCGCCGACCCTTCAAATGCTCGGCAGCGACATCTGCAAGCATCTTTTCATCGACAATCTCGGCGGTCAACTTGGCAAGGGGATCGTTAAGGCCAATGGAATCCGGCCTTAACAATATGGCGAGTAGCGACCTCATCAAGAAGATATCCCTGCCTGTGATCGTCGTATATGCCTGTTTCAGCTTTTCGTCATAAGCAGGCCCAAGGAAGGCAAAGGGCGCAGTCAACGCACCCGTACTGACCCCGGTGACTAGCTTAAAACTCGGGCGGGTCCCGGATGTGGTCCACCCACACAATAACCCTGCGCCAAATGCCCCGTCACCACCACCGCCCGAAATGGCCAAAACGTTGACGATAGGCTGTTTTTCAAACAAACCGCTTTGTTTTTCCTGCTCCCTCGCCACAAGCGCATCCTTTTGAAAAACCGGGCTAAATTCGTCGCCCCAAGCCCGCACATCCGGCATTCCGGGAATCTGCACCAGAGGCTCTAACTTCTGTGGAGGGGGGGAATGCGGCCTTAGCACGGCGCACCCCACCAACAAAACCGTCGTTGCGGCAACCATCAAGAACCTAACGATACGGATAGGCACATGTTGGGTGGCTGCCTTCCAGCGGACATCGTCTGTCATGACGCCCGGTCTAGTTGTTGGCATAAGCATCGCGGATACCTTTGTTCGAGGAAGTTGGCCCGGCTTTAGGCAGGTTTGCGGGGGTTGCGAACAGAGCATGTGACATAGTTTCGTGCTTGATATATTCTAGGGTTTCCAAAACCGTATGCGGTTGCCCGCAATACAGGCGGCAGTCGTCAGTTTTCGGTGAACGCTTTGTAATTGACATAAAAAATCAAAGGACTCGACAGGAACGATGCTGCTGTTCACTGAGCCTCGGTCGCCGTCAGACAGACACTAAAGACTTTAGATCATCTTGAACGTTCAGGCAAGCCATATGGTCTTATCATAAACCAATATAATGACAACTGTTAGTTGTCATTTAGAGAAGGGAACTCTGCTGCGCCACAATCGCTTTGAACCCTAATTTTCCAGGTATCCTCCCGGGGATTTGCCTTCTTTACATTTGATTCGGGAAGCCTTATGCGCCAGTTTCTGCTTTTTTCAGTATTGCTCTTCCTTTCCGGTTGCGCCTTCATCAAAGGCTACCAACTCGACCAGCGCCACGGTAGAGCCGACCCTTCCCGTTTCGACCAAACGCCAGACCGACAAGCCATCGCTAACGGCCCGGTTGAATATTGGCGCGACGTGAAGCCCATCACCGACAATCGTTGTGCCGTCTGCCACGGGTGCTTCGATGCGCCTTGCCAATTACAGATGGGGAGCATGGAAGGCATCACCCGTGGCGCGAGCAAAACCAAAGTCTATGACGCGGTTCGCTTGTTTGCCGCCAGACCCAGCCGCTTGTTTGTGGATGCACAGAGCAACGCCGAATGGCGGGCAAGGGGATTCCATCCGGTCCTCAACGAGCGCGAGTCCACTGCGGAAGCCAATCTGGATGCCAGCGTCATGGCGAGAATGCTGACGTTGAAATCCAAACACCCCTCTATTGCCGGCAGTCCACTCCCGAATGACCGCTTCGATTTTTCACTGGATCGGGATCAATATTGTCCGGCGATTGAAGAATTTGACGATTTCGCCAACCAACATCCCGAGTGGGGGATGCCTTACGGGCTACCCGCACTGTCGAAGAAGGAAGAACAGACTATCAAGCAGTGGTTGGAACTGGGCGCACCCGCCGCCCCACCCAAACCGCTCTCCGAACCCCAACAGAAACGCATAGCCCAATGGGAAGAATTTTTGAATGGCGATGACATCAAATCCCAATTGATGTCCCGCTACCTTTTCGAGCATTGGTTTTTGGCGCATTTTTATTTTGACGACTTGCCGAACGGGGATTTTTTTGATTTGGTGCGCTCCAAAACGCCCCCCGGTCAACCCATCCAACTCATTGCCAGCCGAAGACCTTATGACGATCCCGGTGTAGCCAGAGTTTACTACCGGTTACGCCCGGTGAATGGGGCGATTTTGGCAAAAACCCACATGCCTTACTCGCTCAACGCCGCTCGCATGGCGCGATTGAAGACGTGGTTTATCGATGACCCGTATACGGTCACAAGGCTACCCTCTTATGAGCCGAAAGTGGCGGCCAATCCGTTTGTGGCTTATGAGCAGATACCCGTCCGCTCCCGCTATCGTTTGATGTTGGACGAGGCGCAATTCACGCTGATGGGGTTCATCAAGGGTCCGGTGTGTCGCGGTCAAGTCGCGCTGAACGTCATCTCTGACTATTTTTGGGTTGGGTTCGTCGACCCCGACCATGATATCTTGGACGGCAACGCCAACCACTTGGCAAACACCCTGCAAAACATCAGCCTACCCAGTGAACAGGAAAGCAATGCCCTCTTGTTGAGGTGGGGGTCCTACGCCCGGATGCAAAACCAGTATCTGCGCGAAAAAAGCCATTTTTTAAACCAACGCTTGGTCGGACAGCATTTACCAAATTTGGACATGCTCTGGCAAGGCGACGGCTCCAACCAAAATGCCGCGCTGACGGTTTTGCGCCATTTCGACAGCGCCAGCGTCGTCAAGGGCTTGATTGGGGACAGGCCACAAACCGCACTCATCATGGGCTATACCTTACTGGAGCGCATGCATTATTTATTGGTGGCGGGTTTCGATGTCTACGGCAACACTGCCCATCAACTCCAATCCCGGCTCTACATGGACTTCCTGCGCATGGAGGGCGAGTTTGCCGTCCTCGCCCTCTTGCCTAGGGACTCCCGCGACACGGTGCGCGACGTTTGGTATCGCAATGCCCCCGAGAACGTCATACAGTATTTGAACGGGAGCAGGGCATTTTTCCTTCAGGACAGCGGCGTGAACTATCAAACTGACGACCCCTGGCCTGAATTGCTGGGACTTTGGAAGGCACACCTCAAACCGGTGTTAGACAAGCGTTACGACTTGACCCAAGGCAAGCTGGATAAAGCAACTTGGGAATCCCTGCTGCAATTGTCCGGTTTGAAAGGCAGGGCGGTGTCGTTTTTGCCTGAAGTGATGTTCCTGACCCTTCTCGACGACAAAGGACAGAAGCATCATTTCAGCATTTCACACAATAGCGCCCACAGCAACATCTCGCAGATGTTCAAGGAAGATGCCCGCCGTTTGCCTGATGAGGACACGTTGACGGTGGTTCCCGGCTTTTTGAGTGCTTACCCGAATGCCTTCTACCAAGTGGAATCATCCAATTTGCCGAGATTTGTCAGCATGGTCGGCGGTCTGCAATCCGAGGCTGATTATGCCGCCCTCAGTTCGCAGTTTGCCATCCGCCGGACGGACAATCGGTTTTGGTCACATAGTGATTCTCTGATTGAGGTCTATCGCATGACCTTTCCTGTCGAAGCAGGGCTATTCGATTACAACCGGTTTGAGAACCGCTAGAAGTCCATTTAGATAATGTTGAAAAGTGACAACAAGTGGAATTTTTCGGAAGAGAACAATGACCGCGACCCGGAAGTTAAACCTACCGTAAAATTATGTCCCCTTTTCCCGTATTCGTTTCTATGACTTGTTCTTTGGCAAGCAATTTGCGTTTGTTGGCAGTCTTCATCTGTCCGACAAATTCTATTGAGGGGCTGAGTGTGTAAACCACTTCCAGAAGTTTTCCGCGAACCCCAAGCACTTCTTTCTTTCCGACGCTCATCAATACATGGCCCTTTAGTTCGTTGAAAGCAGCGTCAAGGGCGGCGATTGCCTTACGTTCCAAACCATACCCTTCCAGAAGGCCGCTGTCACGCCGGACAGTGCTGTAGCGAATCTCAAACGAGGTTGCAATGCTGGCGAAGGTAAACTTCATGGACAATTGCTTGTGTAGCCAACGTGCCAGTTGGCTCCTATAACCCATCATCTGGGCATAGTTGAACTGTCGATAGGTCAGTTCGTCGATTGCTTGGGTGACCAGAGGGTGAAATTGAACCAACCATTTTGAATTAGGATCTTCGGCCAGTTTAGCCCTTGAAACTGCTGAAATACTAGGGAAATAGTTGCTGCGGCTAATGTCTTTGATTTCTTTGTCGTCTGCTGTGCGGATATCAATGATGCTTAGTGAAAGAATATCTAGGCTGAGGATGATTTCGTTATAAGACCGGGTATGTCCTCGGCGCCTTAACTCTTCGCGGAGCATGTAAAGTGTAAACACAACACCGCTGTGATAGTTCTTTTTGTCGAAAAACCCACTTTTCTGGTCAGCGGCTATTTTCCGCAAGGCATCTTCAATCAGTTCTTCGTTTGCGCTTGGGTAATAGTCTTTTGTCGTGCCGTCTTTTTCTTCAATGCGGGCAGGCCGAATCACTGCTTTGAAAGCCATTCCCTTATAATAAAAATCGATTTTCAGCAGTGGAAGTATCCCATTCTCCCGGGTTTTTTCCATGGCTCGTCGCGAAACCGAATAGCGGGGAATGCTGTCCCAAAGGTCGAGTGCATTGGAGAGCCTATCCTTTTCAATCGGTCCGTTGCAGAGAAATGCGCCAAAAAGGTCAAGTTGTTTGTTTTTGAATGCCGTAGGGGCAAGGGGGGTTATGCTGTTTGCCTGTTCTTTCATGAGATTTTCCGTCGCTTAATCTTTGTCGTATCTTAGAGGGTGTGCGTATGATTTATCAACAGGTGTGGAAAGCAGCACGGAGTTGCCCACTGATTCCCTGAAGGTTAAAAGAAGGATAGAAATAAGAATAAAAGAATAGAAGCTTGGAAAATAAAAAAATTAAAATTAAAATCATATATTTACGGGTTAATTCAAAGCGTTCCCGGAACTTAAACCTACTGGCCGCAAAGAAAAACACCTCTAAAATAAGCGACCCGGAAGCTAAACCTACCACACATGGAACCTAAACCTACCGCTTTTCTGTTGACGTGGAAGTTAAACCTCCTTAGTTTATGCCGACCCGGAAGCTAAACCTACCGTCTGTTGCCATCCTGAAACGATCAATCTGTGGATAAAATTCATGCCGGAAGCTAAACCTACCGCGACCCGGAAGTTAAACCTACCGCTTTGGCCGCTTACCCGGAAGTTAAACCTACCGCTTAGGCCGCTTACCCGGAAGTTAAACCTACCGCTTTGGCCGTTTACCCGGAAGTTAAACCTACCGCTTTGGCGGCTTGCCTGGAAGTCAAACCGCGTTCGCCTACCCGTTTTTCCAGCCCGATTTCTGCGCGAAATTCACGGGAAAAGGCGAAGGCTCGAAGCTCCATAATGGAATAATATTGACACAGATCATAAATGTCATCCAAAATCAGATGTTTTTGAACCACATCAAAGATTGTAACCAGTCCAAGGGAGAAAATGTTCGATGATCGTCGAGCCGACAATTCATTTTGCAGTGCAGCTTATTGGAATCTGTGCCGCGTTATTCCTTGCCTATCGGTCCTTCCAAAAACGCCGCATCCAGTTAGGGGATGAACCGACGCTGCCTCAATATTTTGTTGGAAAGAGCACTTACTGGATAGGTATCGTCTCTTATTGCTTCTTTATGGCTTTGCTTTATTGGTTGCTGACAGAGAACTGGTTGTCTGTAGAGCCCTTGGTGAGCCTGATCGAACAGAGTGCAAGCTCCGGGGAGGTGCTGGAGCTTCTCAACGGTTTGGATGGAAATACGCTCATACCGCTGATTTCCGCCGGATTGTTTCTTTTCTTGATCGCTTGGGAAAACAAGTTCAATCCACTGCTTATTTTGAGAGACAGTGTCCACGACGCTTTTGCCATTCCGACCAAAGCGGTGGTGGTTTATAACGCACTGATAGCTTCGCGGCTGTCAGCCGCTGACGACCGATTGAAGGAAAGAATTGCCGATCGTTTGCTGGTGTCGAGCATTGATGAGGGCGATTACGAAAAATCAAGCGCCACGGTCGAGTATAAATGGGCTCATAATTGCCTTCTGTTCGATCGAATCCAAAATTATGCCGACCAGTCATCGTATAGCCGGTTTTTTCACGAACCCTCTTTGAAATGGGGGGCAATCTGTATCTCTTACAACGCCATGTCGGAGAAGATTGCCGTTTGGAAAGAGGCTGAACCGCACTATACCAAGACGGTGAATTTGCTCAAGGAACTGGACCAGCTCACCGCTTTGCTGTGCCGTTTGCTGGCCTGCCTCATCGTGTTCGGTAGCACCAGTGAAACCGATATTTGGGCAACGGTGAAGCAGCTTGGCGGAAACATCCACGAGGCCCGGCTGAAGCATACCTATAAATATGTGTTGCTATTTACCGCAGTCACCGCCATCGGCGTAATGCTGGGCCGGGAGATTTCGGTCGTTTTGCATAATAACTTCCTCTTTCCCGATAAACCGCTGAAGCATTTCAGCTATACGACGCTCCGGTGGATCGCCTATGCCATTCTCATGTATGTCCTTCCGATAGCGATGGTCTTTGTTTCCCGGACGCTTTCCTTCAGACGGCAAAGGGAGCAAGCGGACCGATACTATGGCTTTTATATGGCAATGATGATCATGGGCTTTATTGTCAGCACCTCGGTGTCTGCGCTTGTTCTCGAATTGACCTTTTATCGAAGGGAGCATTTTAGTTTTCTGGAAAGCTTCATGCAGCACATGCGCTGGGGCATACTCCCCGCACTGATAAGCGGCTTTGTGGCTTATCAAATGGATACGCCGACAAGCGACTCGGAAACGTTAGGCGAGCTTGTGACGTCGATTACGCTGCGCTTTTTAGGATGGGGAATGGTGGCTATCGTCATCATGCTTTACGCGACTGACAACTTTACCATTGAGGAACCGAATCTGCGTTTCACCCTAGTCGGCACGGCTTTCTTCGTGATCGGTTTGTTGGGAACGTGTGCCAGATTCAAATCCGCCAAGGAAAATGACTTGCCTTGACCTTGCTTCGCCTGTCAAAGCAAGCTTTGACGCTCCAATGCGGAGTTATGCCTGTCCAAGCAAGCTTGAAGCTCCAATGCGGAGCTATGCCTGTCAAAGCAAGCATTGACGCTCCAATGCTGAGCTATCGGGAATGACCATGGCGATTTCCAGCGATCATGTCCGCCGACGTTTCATCCAGCCTAAATTTTATACCCGGTTTCAGTATTCGATAGACAGTCTCGGATGGTTTTTGCAAGCTCATCAGGCGATTTTTCCTTGGCTGAATTCCAACGTTCTTCGAATTCTTTTGAACGGGTAATCAAGGCCGGAGCATAATAAAAAAGACGGTCGTCAGTGGGTACAGAAAACCCTTTTTCAACACATGTCGATGGGGCTAAAATCCAGGCGATGGCTTTGAGCAAGTCCAATTTCAAATGCCATTGCTGTTGATCGGCATAATGGGGTTCTGGCGTTTGTTCCACCTGTTTTACCCAAGAGCATAATTGCAAGGCTTCGGCCCCAGTCAATTCTGTGAGAGGGCGTTGCAAATCTTTCAATACGCTGGCTTTAAGCACACGTTGATCCACCGCAGAGGCAAAATGGTGGAATAAACGCATCCATTCGCTGGCATCCTTGGTGGGCGGGGTAATGGCAAGCTTGGCATCGGGCAGTATGGGCCAATTTGGATCTCGCAAGTGATAATTATGCGGCAATTGGGCAGTTTCCCGTCCGAGGACAGGCTCGTTGTTGGAAGCTTCATCCTGTACTGGCTGTGCTTCAATGGGTTTAAAGTCGCTGAAAGACTCATTGGCAGATTCAGGGGATGTTTCCCCAGCTAAAAGCCTAGGGTTGTGCTCTTGCAAAGCCTGTACGAATAGTTTGGCTTGTTCCATTTTTTCCAGTGCCGGGATGGATAAGGCCGGCAGCCTTGCCGATTCGGGCAAGACGATAATATCCCAGCGTTTGCCGAGTTCTTCCAGTTCGTAGCGCTGCGAGGGAATCCAGCCGGCCATCGACAAGGTGTCGGCAAGGGTGCGGTCCAAAGGCAGCAGTAAGGCGGCCAAAGCCTCAGCGGACAGGGGTGCGGGCTGGCGCAGGCAGGCGGGCCGTTCACCGGCTAATAGGCGGGCATAGAATTCCTCCAACTCTTTAGTGGATATGGCATTCAATGCGTCCAAGCCGTATTTAATGGCTTGTGCCAATTGGCTTGGGTCCAAGCTTCTTTGTTCGTTGATGGTTAGCACAGTTTCGTGGCGCGACCAATCCAAGGGCTGCGATTGGACCCACCAGATGTCGTCCGTCCATGTGGCGGTTTCGGGCAGACCGAGCAAAGCCGCCGCTGCCGCCGGGTATTCCGCATCCAATTCCAGCAATTGCTTTTCCAGAAAGTCCTTCCGCCCCGCCGCATCCACCGCCCGGCTAAGGTAAGCCGTACCGGCGACATACGCGGTCGGTTTCCCGCCATGGCTGAATGATCGCCAAAAATAGAGTTTTCCGGCTGGCGGGGTGTCTTCGCTGCCTAGCAACAGATCGCGTGCCAGCCCATCATCGGCTTTGCAAGCCTCGCTGCGGGCGATCCAACGAAAATCAGAATTGGCACCATGCACCTTGCCCCATATTGCACGATGAAAAACCATGGGGGGAATAAGTTCTTGCCTAGGCTTTAGAGCGGGCCAAGTAGGGTCGTTTTTCATGGGTTTGTCGCCAACTGTCCAATCAACCATGCAAAGGGTATCATCAGGTTAAACGGCTTGCCTTTGGTTTTGATGCGCAGATTGAAGCTTTCGTCGTAAAAGGTATTGGCTTCAATCACGCCGTGGTGGAGTCCCACACCCACGGATGAGACCGGGAAGAAATGGTAATTGGCACAGAACCTTTCCAATAAAGGCGTTATATCCCAATGATCGTTTTCCCGGACAAAGGCATCCGGTGCTTGGCAAGCACGGCGGTAGTCAGCCGGGGAGTCGATCAAGCAGTCGGCCTTGGAGATGCACACGGCGATGGGCCTTTGGTCTTTCGGATTGGCGGCTTGTGGTTGGCTGGCCCGTCTGTCCGTGTGCATCAGCCTTAAAAGATGCGACAGTTGCGATTGAATATGGCGCTTGTCGCGGGTGGGGTCTATCATCAACACGAGTCCCAATGCGGTATTGATGCGGTTTCTGGCATCGTTATGCAGGGTTTCGTGTTCGAAATCTTTTCCTCCCCGATCCTCCAAGGTCAGCAGAGCCTTGGCTCCGGTTTCACGGTTGCAAAACTCATAGGCGATTTGTTCCGTCAAACCAACCGAAGTAGCGGGCGGGAATTCGTTGTTGAGGTGGTATTCCTGCATTTGATCAATGAATTTCAAAGAATCGGCATGGGTGGGGTAGACATCCCAATCGCCTTGCCCGTCATGGGTTTCCAAATGCAGTTGCGCCATTAATACGGTTTTTCCCGAGGCTGAGGGACCCCAAATGGCCAAGGGTATGACAGAATCTTCGGACTTAGGCGCGGCCATGGTGACTCCCTTCCTTGCCCAATGCGGCAGCGGCATTGTGTAGCCTTAGGCGCAGATTGACGGGGACAGGCGTGTCGTCACCCCGTTTACGCAAGGCCAGTAGCAAGGCTTCGGCTTCGTGGGGCTTGGGATGCTTGTGTTTGTGTTGCTCCAATTCAGCCAATTGAACATCGACTATTTGCGCCGTTAGTCTAAGGGCTTGCTGCTCAAGGCGGTCGAATAGCGTTTTGGCTTCTCGCAATTGCGGCAAATGCTCTTGCGCAACCGGGTCGGGAATGCCGTAAGTCAAATCGGCGACATGATTGAGCCATTCGTCTGAACAATGGACATGGAGGCGTTCTTGCTTGAAGGTTTGCAGCCTTGCTTTCAGTGTGACAAGCTGCTGTTGCCAGCCTTGTTGTTCGGCGGACAGGCGTTCAAGGAAGGCAGCGCCTATTTCGACCCTGTCCGCCAACTCGCGTAGGCGTTCTATGGGGCCATGCATTGGGCTTGCTGCCATGGCCGCATCGGCATCCATCTGCGCGAGCAGGGCTTCGGCCTCTTCTTGTTCGCCGGGAGGAAGCCTTTGATGCGTTAAATCCGACAAAGCTGTCCGTTGGCGGTCCCTGTGCTGTTCCAATTCAATCACGGCTATGGCGACGAGCTGTTGCAGCCTCAGGCATTCCTGCGTCAGTGCGTCCAATCTGCCCGCGAATTCCTCAAGGGCGATAGGTTTGATGGGTGGATTGGGCGCTTCGACGGGAAATCCGGCGGCGCACAATGCGGCGACATGGAGATTGATTTCCGTCAACCGTGCGTCTTGCTCAGTTTGACAATGCCGAATGAGGGTTTCCCGATGATCGTCGAGCTTTTTTGCCAGCGACTTTGCCTCTTGGCGGGCTTTATCCAGCGTCCGGTTTAAAACCCCCTCGATCAAAGCCTCTATGCTGAGTGTCAGGTCTTCGACGGCGCAGCCAATCCTAGCGGCTTCCTGTAGCAAATGCTCATTGTCCAGGCGTAGTTTTTGTTGGCTATAGGCTAGCTCTTCCCGGTCTTTCGCGGCTTGCTGTTGCAGTTCGGCCACTTGACGGTCTATTCTATGGCTTTGGCGTAGCGCGATGAGTAGATTGTGAGCTTCGTGCGGTTGGCAAAGAGGCTGGGTCTTTTGTTCCAGCGATTCGGCGTTCCGTCTGATTTCATCTGCCAAAGGCATGTCATTCAGTTGGCGCAGTTGGGTTTTCAAATGGGTGCAATGTTCTTGCAGGCGCTTTTCCAATGCGGGTTCTTGATCGTTGGTGATGGCGCTGAAATCGGCTTCGGCCTCCTTGAATATTTCCAGCCAGTCTTTGTGGCGGTGGACGCTGTCCCAGCCGCCTTGCTTGAGCGTAGCCAAGCGACGGCGGATGTCTTGGATGTCCTGCGTCCCCTTTTGCTGAGTGTCCAAGGCATAGACCAAGTCGTCCAGCAATTCCTCCAGTTCGGCTAATTTGCTGTCACGCAATGCCCTGCCTTGGGTGATGAGTTGCTTGCGCAAGTTTTCGGCCTCTTGCAGTAAAACCTGCCAAGCATCGGCATCACGCCGCCGCCAGTCCGTCCCCAGTTGGCGGCGGCGTTGCTCCAAGCTGCGTTCTTGGTCGGATGGTGCTTCCAAGCTACGGTTCCATTCACGAATTTCCGTCAACAAGCCAGACAGGCTTTGCAATTCTTGCGGTTCGGGGCGGTTGAGCAGTGCTTCCAAAGGGGCGCATAACTTTTTGATTTGCCTTGCGCCTTCCAAGGAGACTCGGCCGGCTGCCATCGCCAGTCGCGATCTTTGCAGTTCCGTTTCCAAGGCGGCGGTGTCAGCATCACTGCCGAGTCGCCTGATGACGGCATCGGCTTCTTGGAAGGCCCGCAAGGCTTCAATATGGAGTTTGACGGCTTGGCCGATTTGCTCCGCCTCTTGTTTGGCACGAGTCACATCGGTCTCCCGTTCGCAAGGTGTCGGAAGATTATGCAATTCCTCCCGCCATTGCCGGCAGGTGTCCTCGCCGTAGGTGGATAATTCACGCTCATGGGTGAAGAGAATAAGCAACTCGTCAAGCTCAGCATCCAATGCTTGCGATTGGTTTAGCAAGTCCCCTAAATCCAAGGCAAGCTTGGACAGCGGGCGGTGGCGTTGGATATAGTTCTCGGCTTGGTTTTTGCGGGGAAACAGGCGTTTCAACTCAGTTTCTATATCGCCTTGCAAAAGACGGCGCAGACGGTGGAAACTCTCTGCCCGTGCTTCGACCGAGTCACCCCAATTGCGTAAGTCGGAAAGCAAGCCTTCCAGTTGTTGCTTGGCTTTGTTGTCGAACATAGCTTCTGTACCGATAAGTTAGTGGCTTTTGATGTCTAGGGTGGGTGTCATGCGCAATACTTCACAATATCTGATCCAGTAGTTTTAATGCAGCTTTACGCTGAGGCGCTTGATCGGGATTGGTTGCCAAGGCCATTGGCGTTTGCAAGGCATCATCCGGGCAAGCGCACAACCAATCACGACTCCATTCCAACAGGCGCAGCAACAAGGCACTGTCGTCGCGGATGGCATCGGTCAAGCCGATGCCGCCGGGGTAAAGATCGACAATGGCCAGACCATAGGATTCCTCACCGTTGATATCGGCACCATTCAAACAGGCCACTTCCAGCGCATCTTCTTCCACGCCTAGGTGGACGGGTAGTACGTGGCGCAAAGCTTGGCACAATGAAGTCAGGGAACTGGTGTCGTCAAACCTTCGCGTCAGGCGCAACACCACGGCGCGGGTCTTGAACTTGTCGGTGAGGGGGCTGACAAAATAGTTGGGTTTCGGTGTTTCGATGGGCAGGCGGCAGGGGTCTTCGGTCCATTCGAGCCAGCCGGTCACTTCTTCTTGATAGTGCAGTTCGACCGCCAGCCGGGTCAAGATGCCTTGTCTGCCGATGGTGACTTCTTCTTCCCCGCGCAAGGGGCGGATGCCGAACACGGTGGCGGAGTGGATGCGCCAATTGGCATAGCATTGGTCTTCCCGCTGGCAATCCACCCAACCTCGCCGTTTGGCTTCTTCCACCGAATGCCAGTCACGAATGCGATAACGCTGCCCGTCGCGTAGGAACACCCGTCCCGGATACGCCGCGATCAACAGCCTTTCCGGGTCCAAACGCAGACACACCGTCCCGCCTTCACGCACTTCCAGCAGTTGGCTGCCAACCGTGTCCAAAGGATAGAATTGACCGGCGGGTATGCGTAGACTCTGGTATTCAAACTCAGGAATCAATCGACCGTTTTCGCCTAAAAAACGCACTTCGCGTCGGGTCAATTGGCCTGCGTCGGCCAAATCCCGCAAGGTTTCAACCACCACACGCTCATCCGACAAGGCGCTTTCCAGCAAGCCACGGCGAGTGGCTGGCATTTCATTCAGTGCCAACAACAAATGCCGCTTGATGATCGCCGGACAGGATTCCGCACACACCAACCGCTTGGAGCCGGGTAGGTCGTGGTCTTTGGCGAGCCGTCCCAATAAGTACGCCACATAAGGGTTGGACGGTGGCACTAGGCCAATATGACCGGATAGAGAGGGCAGGGCGCGTCCACTTTGTGCCAAAGTAGGCTGCAATGCCAGCACGTCGGCGGGGTTCAAATGCAATAAGCGGACATCCGCCGAGGCGGGGTCAGGGCGTAGCCGTTCGCCCATCGTGTTGCCATTGACCGGGAGTTGGCGGAACTGATTCAATTCTTTGGTCGCCATGAATTCCGTGGCTTGCAGGCAGGTTGACCAACCGCCCGTCACGGAGGCCGCCGCCGCCCGAAACAGCAAGTATTGCCCCTGAGCTGGCGAGGCGTTCTTTGCCTCTAGCAGATAAAGGCTGGTCGATCTCGCCCAACCCGACCCGACATGGGTTTCGGCGGGGTTGGAATGGGGCAGTAGTCGGCGTACAAAATCGCCTAATTGGGTATCAGGGGAGGCCGAACGCAATAAGGCCAAGGTGCGGATATCAGGCCGACCCTGAAAGCGCAGCATCCGATGCAAACGGCGGGTGATGGCCCACAAATTGGCAGCCATGACCCCGCTGTAATCATCCAGCCGCCACCATGCCACCAAACCAATGCGACGGGCAAACCTCGGGTTTTTCATCTGCGCCAGCAAACGGTCAGACAAAAACTCGGCATCGGCCACCCAAATCAAGGCGCTGTCAGGGATTTCCCCATAGTCCAGCGCAACCACTGCTTGCCCGGTGTCGGGCAACCAGCCCCTTAGTCGATCTGCCATATTGGCGGACCCGCTAGGCACTACGATCAAGGTGACGGTGTGGAATTGCTGGTGCAACAGGGTTGCCGTCAGGCTTAAGACTTCCACTTGTCCGCAGTCATCGGGGGCGAACACCACTTGGATGGCACCATAATCATCATCGTCGAGCCGGTTTTGTCGCAGTAACGTGGTGACACCTTCAATCAAAGGCGGGGCGACATTGTTGGCCCCAATGCCATCCAAACGCTGGGCGAATGCCTGCGCTTCAGGGCCACGCACGGTTCGCTTGGGTTCCTTGGCAAACGGCCAATTGGGCAAGGGTTTGGCTTGAATGCTGCTATCCGCCATGCAGTCAGGCCAAGGCTTTGGGTTGGCGGCGCTCTCGGAGGAAACGTTTTCTGCAACGAGTCCCATGTCCGGCATTTCGCGCCCCTTACTGAATGCCAAGCCTGACAAAGTCAGCAGGGTCACGACTAACACGCTCCAGACCGCCGCCGGGTAAGCGCTTTCGCCACCGCCTAAATCAACGGCTTTGACTGCCACAATCAAGGCCAATGGCAAAGCGCACCACAATAGCCAATGGCGAGAGTTGAAAAACCCCGCTCCGCCGACCAGCCAAGGCATTGACTCGCCCGTTGAGGGTTTTGCCGTCAAGCTCGCCAGCAACACTCCACCCCAGCCTAGGAAGGGCAGGGACAAAGCCAACCAATATTGTAAGTTGCCGCCAGCCAAGTCCATGCGCAATGTCCACGCGACTGGCCAGCCTAAGGAGGGCAGCACTTGCGACAATGCCAGCAGGAAAGCCAATGGAAACAGGCTATAAGTGGCAACGCGGCTCCAATAATCACCCCGGTCACCATCCGGGCGGCGCAGACCCGCCAGCCGATCCATGAATATCGCCAAAGCAGCAGCAAGCACTAGCAATGAAACAGTTAAGATCAGTCCAGTAGGCATTGGGTATTTACTCCTATTTTTACCCGCACTAGATAGGCTCGGGAGGCATCCACGCCGACAAAGTGGTGCGACTCAGTGATGCCCAACCCGGTCAGGGTGGACGGAACCCCTTGCAAGCCCAACCAAATTTGAGGCAATAGGCAATAGACTTGATCCACTGGCACACCCTCTTGGGCGCGCCAAGAAAATGCCGTGGAAAAGTTTCCGTGGCGTTCGAGCAAATCCCGCAATTCACGCGCCCTGGCATTTTGTTCGATGCCGATGTCGGGTTTGGCAAGCTCGCCTTCAAAGGGGTCTTTGTATTGTTCGCTCAATTCGTCTATGAAGCGCAAGGGATAAAGAAAAGCATCACAATAGCGCTCATCCCATTGCTTGAAAGGTTTGCGCAGTGTCTGCATGGACGAAAATGGCCCATCCAAACGCGGGATGGAGTCCAAAATATTCTCATAGTCCTTGTATTGCTCCAAGGTATGGCGGATGCCGGTACGTTCATGATCCATCCGTGTCCATTTTTCGTTGGGCACGTCCGGGTTGATGCCATGCATGACGAGGAACTCGCGCAATTGCCCACGCAGCCAAGCCACCTCGCGCTGCCGTTCACTTAGGCGTTTTAGCACACGGCTCAATTCCCGACCGACATCGCTACGAATGCTCAGCGCCATGTCTTGACGCATGCGCTGCAAAAAACCATCCAAATGCCTGCCTAATTCGCCGTCCGGGCGCAGCAGCGAATGCAGCCGACCCACTAATCGCCCACGTTTAGGGTCATTCCAAAACCTCCGCCCCCGTTGCAAGCGCCCGACGATGCCTTGTTGGGCGACGTTTGCCAGTAAACCCCATAAGATAGCGGTGAATAGGATTAGCAAAATAGTGGGATGCCCAGCCAGCCATTGCAGCCAAGGATATAAGCGTTGCCATAGGAATGGGGCGGTCAGCGGGTCGGGTGGAGGAAAGGAGAGCGCCTCGACCCACATCGGGGTAAGGCCAAGGCCGAGCAGTAGACTGAATAAAGGCCACCACTTGCCCAAGTCGTGAGGATTAATCTGCCCACGCTTGAAATGCTGGTAGCGTTGGTAGTCCTGCCGCAGCAAAGCGCAGCCTCCATCGTTAGGTAATTTCTGATTGGCGGTAATATCCGGGGTTGGCTCGCTGGTCAAACCCGACAAGACCGCATCCACTTCCCGCACGACCGCGCCCAAGGTTGCGGGTTGACGGCTATGCAAAGCGGCATCAATGCCATCGCGCAAGTTTTTTGCCAAATCGACCAAAGGTTCTCGATCAAGGATTTGCCGGATTTGCTGATGGGCGTGTGCTGCCCATTCGTTTTCCATCTGTCGTGCCGCCTGACTATAACGGGACTCGACTTGCCCCGACCAGTCGGTTCCATCAATCGGTATTCGGGCCAGTTCCTGTGCGATGGACTCCAATTGCCTGTTGATGTCCACCGGCAAAGTCATTGCCTCCCATAATGGGTTTAGCGCCTCGACCCGGTAAGCACCCAATTGTTTGCGCAATTCCAACGTGCCTGCCTCTCCCTGTCGAATACCCCCATCGGCTAGGTAATCCAACCAATCCATGCCGAAGCGAGCAGCGGCAAGACGGCGCAACAAACCACCGCTACGTTCCAGTAAGCGGATGCCGAAGGTGGCCAGTAGTGGCTCTTGCGGGGTTTTGGGTTGGTAAAAGGCTTGCAACTCGCCACGCTGGCCTTCGAACAGCAGAAATTCAAGGAATAGGCTGATCTCGTCTATCCTCATGCGCTCACTGCGCATCCCGCCTCTGGGGTCTTGACCATCGACCAGATAAATCCGGCCAAATCCCGGTTTGCCCTCGCCGCGCTGTTGCTGCCAACGCTTGATGGCATTGTACACGGCAGTGCGAAGCGCTTTGCTTTGCTCAGACATGTACCAATAGTTTTCAAAATCCAGAATCTGAATGAAGTTCAATGCGCCTGTCCCGCTCACCTGACGCTGCAACTGGGTGGCGTAGCGGTTGAGCCGTTCAATGCCGGCTTGCAACAGCGGAGTTAGCCGACCCAAGGCGGCACGGTCGCGAGGCTGGGCGATGACGATGACATCCAATCCCAACGGTAGGTTTTCCCGGCGCATGGCGCGGGTGGCGGCATCCAGCAATAGCTTGGCTTTTTCCTCCATGATCTTAGCCAAAATGCTTTGGTCATCATCCACTTCGACCTGCTCAATTTGCTGGTAAAGATCCCGCATCAACTCGGCATGGCTGTCTTCTTGGACACGCCTCCGGTCGGCCTGCGCGGTATCGCTCAGGTGGGGATGAACCCATAGCAGAGCCAAATCGCGCAACCGCCGAGCATTTTGGTCATCATTACTGGATTGTTCCCAAGTCAATACCCCTCGGGTAGCCGTACTGTCCAGAAACCGGCGCAGCACATCCAATCCGAAATCACCGTAACCCATGATGAGCGTGGCGCGGTGGACAGGCGTGTTGGCATCGGCCATGGGCTAACCCAATTCCAAGCCACTGTACAAGCCACCCGTGGACGAGGTGGTTGGTTGTGCCCCCCTTTGCCCCAGTACGCGGATGAGTGCGCGCAGGATGGGACGGTCGAGGATGTCTTCCCGGCTCATTTCGCCGCGCAACTCGCGGCGGTTCATCTGGTTCAACAAGACGGTGAATTTTTCCGCCAATTGAACGCAGCCAGCTTGCTCCTCATGGGGCCCAAGCTCGGCTTGAACTGCCGCAATGCGCCGGTCCATTTCCTTTTGCAATTCCTCGATACGGTGCATTTCGCCGAGTCGGTATAAGGCGCTGGAAAAATTCCTGCCCAGTTCTTCGATTTGGCCTTTGCCATCCACGCGCCAAACCAAAATCCCATCCTGCAAACCGATGACACTGGTGGCAAGCCCCTTTGCCAGCAGTTCCAAGGACCAGCCGACCGCCAATTCGGAGCGGCGAGGGTTCAGATTGGGCAGCGATTTTTCCCAGTTGAAATCCGTATGTAGGTTGTAACTGCGACGCTCATCGGCGGCTTGTGCCAGATAGGATTCCTCGATGTCGCCCACTACTGTCGGGAAATAATACAAGGGTATCGGGAGTTCCACATCGTGGACAATGGCTATGCGTGGGTCGTGCCAGACATCTTTCTTCACCTGTCGGCCACTGGTTGCCAGCACATCCTCCAAGCTTTGGGTAAAGCGCTCTGCGGCTTGGGAGTCACCGACATCGCCAACGATCAACTGGCGGGTGCGGTTGACTTCCACGCCATCGTCCAGCGCCTTGGATTGTGCGGTGTCCACCCGTGCCAATGTCCCTGCCAATTGAGCCAAAGCGCGGAATTTCTGCTGCCGGTAGGCAGCAATCTCATCTTCCGACACCTCTTGGCCCGGTGCTTTGTTGGCACTAAGCAATAATCGCGCCTCCAGTTCCAATCCTCGTGCCAAATCCAAACCAACATCCAGTCCTTGACCAAAAATTGTCGGACCCATGCGCACACGGCCCAAATCGCACAATGCCCGGCGCAAATCGGCAACCAATTGGTCGATGGACTTGTCCACCACCGTCCCGTCGGAGCGAACCACTGGCTTCAATTCGCGGGCAATCGCCCCGGCCAAGGCATCCCGGTCAAACGTGCTGACATAGCGGCCCCGATCCAAGAATAGTTCACGATACACTTGATCCCAAATCCGTCTGCGCGGTTCGTCCATGGTTTCAAACACTTCCACTCGTAAAGCCAGCGGCGGACTGAGGGCGACTTCCCCTCGTCTGAGACGCTCGGCCTCACGATCCAACTCTTGCACGAGGCTGTCCATGCGGGTGGACAAACCCGCATATTGGCGGGAACGGCGCTGCAAGTATTCCAATAAACCGCGCAACTGACGCAGCCGAATCTGCGCATCAAACGCCTTGCGGCTGCCGGAGGCGATGCTACGGTAATATTCTTGCGCCTCGTCCCTGGCATCCAAGAAAGCTTGGTCGCGATTGAAGAAACGCCCACCCCGCGCAGCCGCTTCTTGCAGGGTTTGCAATAGCTCGCGCTCCAAGCGTTCACGCACCTTGGGATTATTGATGTCGCGGGCCGCGGCCTTGTCCAATTGTTGTTTCGCTTCCGGCAGCCAGCGTTGTTCGCACATATCCAACAGGCGAATCACCAAATACCGCTCGTTTAAAGGGTCTAGCCTCAATTGACCTATCATATCGCCTTCCTTTGCCGCCATCTCCAAGCTTTGCATCCCCTCGCCGACGAGGGCGGCGGCGGCGCGGATGTCATCGCTCAAACGACTGACCAATTCGAGGTATTGATTCAATCCCTCTTTGTGGAAAACGAAGGCCCGTTCCTTGATGGAAATTTTATTCAACAATTCCGCCCTGGCTTCTTCGAGCTTGCGTTCAATCTGACGGGCCAGCGATTCACCTCTGATCGGCAAGCCTTGGGCATCCAAACCCGCCAACCGGCCCTCGTCCACCGACTCCACCAACTGCCCCCAAAACCCGTTAGGCAAATCTTGACTGGCATCTTGGCGCGCCAATTCTTGCACACAAGCCACAAAAGCTTGGTTGATCGCCCGTTCGCGCCCGTCATCCGCCATGCGCAAAAACTTCGGGTCGGAATAATCCACCGCCAACCGGGCCAAAGCCCTGGCGCGGTCATCGTCGCCGTCGGTCGAATCAATGCCAAACGTGATCTGGCGGCGCAAGGCTTGGGCGGCAAAGCGCAAGGCGCAATATTCCAATAAATCCTCGCCGGGTAGCACCAAGGCCACCGCGCCAAACGCGCCGAAATTCTTGGTATAGCCCAAGCCCACATCACGCAAGTGTCCGGGGAAACGGGTCAAGCCTTCCAGCTTTTTCTCATAGTTGTCCAACTCGCCCGCCAAATTGTCGATCAGCGGCGTGAAGATTTGCAGGAAAGCCGCATCGGCAATGGCGGCTTCCGGGTCGGGCAAACCCAAATGGAACGGGCGGTCAAAGATGAAACTCAGGAAA
>CAIOOA010000083.1 GCA_903859815.1 uncultured Methylococcaceae bacterium
CAATTGGGCAATAATCTTGGCTTTGAATTCTTCAGGGTAGGTTGTCATCGTTTTCCTCTTGATCGCCCCCACTATAGGCTAAAAATTCTCCTTGCGGGAGGCGACATCTATCCTGACACAGGGGGCATTCGACACCTTTGACAAAGAAGATGTGTCTGGACTGCTGAAAAACCGGCTGGAAAAAGCCAATGAAGATTTGGAGGCTGCCCGTGAACAGGTCAAAGCCTTATGCGAACCAGTACCCGCTCCCCAACGATTGGAAGATTACTTTCATTATTTTTGCGCTGAGCAGTCTGGCAATGCCGAGCAACTGAAGGCAAACGAACCCAAAAGGCAAAAACTCTATAAATTCGTCAGTACGTTTGTCCGGGCCTATGCCAATATCGCCAACGAACTGGCCGAGGCTGGTTATAAGCCCTCCGAGATTGAGAAGATCAAGGCCGAGGTGGATCACTATAGCCAAATGCGCGATGCGGTTAAATTGAACAGCGAGGACTATATCGACCTGAAAGTTCATGAACCGGCCATGCGCTACATGATCGACCAATATATCCGGGCAGAGGAAAGCGAGAAGATTTCTGCCTTTGATGACATGAGCCTGATTCAGTTGATCGTCGAACGCGGCCCGAGTGCGGTGGACTCATTGCCCAAAGGAATTAAGAACAGCGAAGAAGCAGTAGCCGAAACCATCGAAAACAACGTCCGCAAACTGATTATCAACGAAACGCCGATTGACCCTGCATACTATGAAAAGATGTCCAAGCTATTGGATGCCTTGATCGAACAACGGCGCAAAGGCGCAATCAGCTACAAGGACTATTTGGAAAAAATCGCCCAGTTGACCAAGGAGGCAACCAATCCAAGTGGCAAACCCGGCGGCTATCCGCCCAACATCAAAACAGGCGCACAAAGGGCCATTTATAACAACTTAGGCAAAGATGAAGGTTTAGCTTTGGCGGTGGACGCAGCGATTTTGAAGAGAATACAGCATGAATGGTGGAGCCACGATATGAAAGCAAAGCGGGTCAGTAAAGCCATCAAGGCGGTGTTAAGCGACGACGAATTGACCAAAAAAATCCTTGAACTCGCCAAAAATCAGCATGACTACCGAAAAACCCACTGAAACCCACCACATGGAAGTTGTCGGCATCAAGGTTGAAGTGGTGCGCAAAGACATCAAGAACATGCATCTAGGGGTTTACCCTCCTCATGGGCGGGTTCGAGTGGCTGCGCCCCTAGTGTTAAGCGATGAAGCCGTGCGGCTGGCGGTCATCGACAAACTGGCTTGGATCAAACGGCAACAAACCAAATTTGCCGAACAGCCGCGCCAATCAAAGCGCGAAATGGTCAATGGGGAAACCCACTACTACCTAGGCCGGGGGTATCGGCTCCGCGTTCATGAGCAAGAAGGGACGCCTAAAATCTCCAAGGATGGTATGGCATTCTTCGACTTGTTTGTTAGGCCCGGAACAAACGCCGAACAACGGGAAGCGATTTTGTCGCGCTGGTATCGTGAGGAATTGAAGGCATTGATTCCACCACTACTGGACAAATGGAGTTCAACCCTAGGCGTGGATGTGACCCACTGGGGCATTAAGAAGATGAAAACCAAATGGGGAAGCTGCAACATTGCCGCCCGACGTGTTTGGTTCAACCTTGAATTGGCAAAGAAACCGACGCAATGCCTAGAGTACATCGTCGTCCATGAATTGCTGCATCTGCAAGAACGGCATCACAACGATAGATTCACCGCGCTGATGGATGCAAATATTCCGCTTTGGCGGCAATATCGGGATATGCTGAACCAAGCACCCTTAGCACATGAGGAGTGGGGTTATTGATAGTCTCAAACTGGGACTGTGGCTATTGCCAGATAGACGGGTTTAGAAGTAACTTTTTTGGACAGTGGATCGAAAATGTTTAACCAACTCTGGTTTAGCTCCCGAAACCCAAACCCAATAATTCTAAAAAAACTGGGTTGCATTGCCCTTGCGATTGTTCTAAAAAGCCTACCGATATAGTGGACCCCACTTTTCGGACAATCATTTAAGGTGGTAGCCTTCTGGAAAACGGGGGTTGTTGTGAGTGAGAAGAAACGCAAGGTTTTCAGCGGCGAGTTCAAGGCGAAGGTCGCGCTTGAGGCGATCAGGAACATC
>CAIOOA010000084.1 GCA_903859815.1 uncultured Methylococcaceae bacterium
ACCCCTTCAATATCAAGAGGGATTGTGACATACTCGGTCATGGCGCACCTCGCCTAAAATTCGCGTTGCCGGGCTTGGCAACTATCTGTTTAGATGGGGCTTATTTTTTACCATTCAAGTTCCCAAAGAGCCATTTTTTCTCATCATACCTGTATTGACTTACTGCACCTTCTAGCCTTCGTATTTCCCTTGCTATTTCTTCAAGCAAGTTCATAGTTTCGTTCTCCTGTTCAAGAGTCTAACCCATCATTCAAACGGACGCGGGTTATATTTCGCGTCCGCTTCGTGTAGTTTCGTCGCCGCGCCGTTTAATTCAGGCGTTAGGCATCATCTTGTTTAGCAAGTATTTCCATTTTGGATATACATCATTTAATCTTATAATCTGCCAAATATTTAAGTATTAGCCTTATGAAATCAATAATTATCGAAGCAACACCATATCCAAATATAAACCAAAAACTTAAACTGTTCATTTGTATAATATTTAATCTAGCTAAAGATAACCCAGGCATTGTCTCACTGCCCACCAGCCTAACCCGTCATTCAAGCGGACGCGGGTTGTGCTTTGGTGTGTTTTCTTCAAGTCCAATCGCCGCGCCGCTTAATGCAGCGTTAGGCATGGGAATTAGGCCAACTGTCCACCCACTCCCCCGGTCCATGAACATGTCAGGGCGAGCTATGGCAGATAGACTTCTCGCGAGGACATCATAGTCACATCAAATTTTCGGAGGAAGTATGCAAATTAAGCACATTGTAGTTTCAGCACTATCACTAATTCTTTTTGGCTCACAAGCTGCAAATGCTGTGGTCGTTAAGATAGTTGAATCTGGATTAGTCAGCAATCTCCTTCCTGGACGAGAGCATTTTCTTGGCGTAAACATCGGAGGGCTTCCGTACACTCGAACGTTTTTCATCGATACCCTTGCTCCGGGAGGAACCTACGTGGACAACAGTCCTTTCCGCGTGTTGATTGGAGGGGAGACGACGTCAGCGCTTGGCAGTCCGCGCCAGCCCTCGGTTGCATTCGTAACGTACACCATGGCTGTCGCAGGTATGCAGTTTTCGTCAATAGGCAGCTCCGAGAGCCGTATTCAACTTTTATACTCGCATACTGAAGCTTCGGGATTGCTTATTGTATCGCGCTCCTATGGCAACGGCACAACTGGCTCAATGTCCGACGCTACTCAACTCTTTTTTCCGGTCTCATATTTCCTACCCAGCGAGCGAAGCTTCATCTATTCGGGCATATACACATCAGTCGGAATTGACAATGGCAATAGTGCTGGCTATATCTCTTTTTACACCACGCCAAGCTCTCTCCAACAAATAGCACGATACGACTTGATTCCTACACAGCTAGTTGTCACCACCGTACCCGAACCAAGCGAATGGGCTATGATGCTGGTCGGTTTTGCATTAGTGGGGTATAAAGTGAAGAGCCGCAACGCGGTAAGGCGTAATAGCGATACTCCGCGAATTGCGCCTAAGGGGAAAAAAGCGCAAATTTCATAGGGCCGTAGAAGGGCGCAATAGCTGTACTCCGTGTATTGCGCCGAAAGGATAAAAAGTACAAAATCCATGAATCCCCTGCATTGTTTCTCTGCCCACCCGCCTAACCCGCCGTTCCAGCCGACCCGCATGGACGTTTGCCGTGTTCATTCTGGCTCCTTCCGCGCGGGCGGCTGAACGGAGGCGTTAGGTTTAATTTCCAAGGAGCACACATGTCTCAAGAACAAAATATTTCTGATACCCCTACTATTTCCATTTGGGATCCAAATGTAGCAGCAATTTTGTGTTACTTTTTGACTCCTGCTTTTGGCCCTTATATCCAA
>CAIOOA010000085.1 GCA_903859815.1 uncultured Methylococcaceae bacterium
CCTCCTCATGAGTGGGGATTTGCACCGCCCGTAACACTTTGGTCTGCTCGTCGCGCACCGCGTTGGCTTCAAATGAAATCGGCGGCTCCATGGTGATTAAGGACAGCACTTGAAACAAATGGTTAGGCACCATGTCGCGCATTGCCCCGGCATTTTCATAATAAGCGCCCCGGCGTTCCACCCCGACTTCCTCGGCGGCGGTGATTTGCACATGGTCGATATAGCGACGATTCCAAATCGGCTCGAAGATGCTGTTGGCAAAGCGGGACACCATGATGTTCTGCACGGTCTCCTTGCCTAAGTAATGGTCGATGCGGTAAATCTGCCGCTCCTTCAAAACATCCTTGATTTCCATATTCAAGGCATGGGCGGATTCCAAATCATGCCCAAACGGCTTTTCAATGATGACTCGACGCCAATGTCCGCTTTCCTCCTTCGCCATGCCGGAATTGCCGAGTTGCCGGATGATCTCGCCAAAAAAGGTCGGCGCGGTCGCCAAGTAATAGCAATAATTGTCGTCAATGGCGTTTTTGCCGCCGACCGCATAGCACAACTCGCGCAATTTCCAGTAGAAATTCTCGTCGCGGAAATCGCCTTTCAAATAATGGATGCGCTTTTCCAGCCAAGCCCAAACCTTGTCGTCCACCTCGCCCAAGGCATAGGTGCGGATGTCTTGCGCCAATTGTTGCCGAAAGGTTTCCTCGTTAAGCTCGTCAAAGGCCGTGCCGATCAGCGCAAACTTGCGCGAGAGCAGTTTGGCCTTGGCGAGATTGTACAAAGCGGGGATGAGCTTGCGCTTGGTCAAGTCGCCCGTCGCGCCAAAGATGACCATCAGGCAAGGGTCGCCGGAGCGGCCCGGTGCACGCGGCAGGTCGGGGTTGGATTCGTGGATGGCGTTCATTAGTGACCGCCAAATTCTTTGCGCATCGCTGCGACGATTTTGCAGGCGAAACTGTCCTCGCCCCTGGAACTGAACCGCTGGAACAAGGCCGCGCTTAACACCGGGGCGGGTGTGCCTTCGTCGATGGCAGCGGCAACGGTCCAGCGGCCTTCGCCGGAATCCGCCACGGCACTGCTGAAATTGTCCAAGTCAGGCGCTTTTGCCAAGGCATTGGCGGTCAAATCCAGCAACCAAGAAGACACCACGCTGCCACGCCGCCATAATTCGGCGATGTCGCCTAGTGCAAAATCATATTGATAATGTTCGGGATGTTCCAGCGGCGCGGTTTCGGCATTGGCGGCGATTTCCGCCTTGCCAATGTTCGCCCGTCGCAGAATGTTGAAACCTTCAGCATAAGCCGCCATCATGCCGTATTCGATGCCATTATGGACCATCTTGACGAAATGCCCTGCCCCAGCCTGACCGCAATGTAAAAACCCAAGCTCCGCTGTCGTTTCGGATTGACGGGAAGGCGTGGTTGGGATGGAACCGATGCCCGGTGCCAAGGATTTGAAAATGGGTTCCAGATAAGCGACCGTCTCCACTTCTCCACCTATCATTAGGCAATACCCACGGTCCAAGCCCCAGACACCACCACTGGTCCCGACATCGACATATTGCAAGCCTTTTTCTTTCAGGGCTGTTGCCCGACGAATATCATTCACATAATGCGAATTGCCACCGTCAATGAGAATGTCGCCCGGTTCAAGCAGCTTGGTTAATTCCTCCAAGGTCCCGTCCACGATTGCCGCCGGTAGCATTAACCATAAAATTCGAGGGGCTGGCAGTTTTTCGACCAGTTCTTGAAAAGAAGAGGCAGGGACCGCGCCTTCTTTCGCCAAGGTTTGCACCATGCTTGGGTTGAGGTCGAATGCCACGCATTCATGCCCGTCTTTGAGCAAACGCCGCACCATGTTTCCGCCCATGCGGCCTAGTCCTATCATTCCTAATTGCATTGTTTATCACTCCTCATCTTATGATCTAATCGCTATCGTTTATCAGGCAACCGCTAGTAGGGGTAGCCCTTATCAATTGATTGAGTTTAAGCAAAAGTAAAGCCAAACCATTTTGATGATGAAGTGTTAGGTCGGTTTCTGCCACAAAAGATAAGACTTGCCATGTAAAACAAGCCAGATATTCGAAAAATCTTATCTAAACGGCGGGCTAAAATCGTGTAACATCATGACCTAAGCTGATTTAAACCGGGTTCGGCAACCGGATGGAAATGGACTATATGTCATATAAACGGCAAACCCAATGGTTCACGAAGGGCGTTTAGCACTTAGTTTTGAAACAAACCCGACAAACCAAGCCTTAGTTGACAGTTTTGAAACAGCTATTCGGTTGCGCAAAGCTTTTCCCAATCCTTATAGTGGACCCCACTTTTCGGACAATCATTTAAGGTGGTAGCCTTCTGGAAAACGGGGGTTGTTGTGAGTGAGAAGAAACGCAAGGTTTTCAGCGGCGAGTTCAAGGCGAAGGTCGCGCTTGAGGCGATCAGGAACATC
>CAIOOA010000086.1 GCA_903859815.1 uncultured Methylococcaceae bacterium
CCAAGGAGGAACTGAAGCGGCGCATCCTCGCCTTCATCGAACACTACAACCAAGACTTGGCCAAGCCGTTCCGCTGGACTTACATCGGGAAACCCTTGATGGCATGAGTTATCCAGACTATTTCAAGCGGCTGGTACTAGGCAGTCGATGACTTTGTCCAGCAACCTAGCGGTGGCTTGTTGATCGGTGCTAAGGGACTCGATCAAGTGGATTTTTTCAGCAATCATGTTCATGTCGGATAGCTTAGGATGTTGTTTTCATGCGATTACATTAACACAGCCTATAGTGTTTGGCTTATTGCCAAGTTCCGGCTGACATATAGAGGCGGGAACCCTCAAAATAGAGCCTTTTCCGAAGACTTCAAACTCTAGCCGAAGAAGGTGTTCCCGCCATGAGCAAGCATACATACCGTTCCAAGAAAGTCGACGAGATCGACTGGGATCAACTGAGGGGAAAGTGGGCAGGGCAATCGCTCGTGTTCGCCGTCGATGTCGCCAAGGAGACGCAATATGCGTTACTGGCGAACCAAGGGCAACCCGAACGACCTAAGCAGGTCTTCTTGCCCGTCGCCAGCATCCAGTCCGTTGCCGGAAACGCCGCTGGCGCGGCTTATTCCGGCCTACTTCAATTCAGTACCCAAAAAAAACGCACCGGCTTCGCCGGTATAGTTTAAGAGCAAAAGCGCAAAGGGACAAAGAACAAAGGGCTAAAAACCCCTGGCAAGCCGAAAACCCTGGCTGAGGTCGGCTCCACCTGTCACGCCCCTGTAACGGAAGGCCGAGCGGAGGCTCCGCGGGCCGACGACCCACGAACCGCCACGAGCCACGCGGTATTTATGGGCACATTCCGTGCCGCCATCCCACGCACTGCCGTCCCCCGGCGCTTCTTGATAACTGCCATGCCAGCAATCCTCTACCCATTCCCAGACACTGCCGGTCAGGTCGAACAGGCCAAAGGCATTAGGTTGCTTGCCGCCGACCGGGTGGGTGGTCTTGCCTGAATTTTCCAAGCCATACCAAGCCACCGCTTCCACGTCATCGCCGCCGCAATACAGCGTGTCTTGTTCGGCCCTACAGGCATATTCCCATTCCGCCTCGCTCGGCAAGCGGTAATGCCCCCCGGTCTTTCGGTTCAAGATATTAATAAAGGATTGAGCATCGTTCCATGACACGCTTTCCACCGGGCAGTCGTCACCGCAGTTTTTGAAATAAGACGGGTTAGAACCAATCACCGCTTTCCACTGGCCTTGGGTGATTTCGGTCTTAGCCATCGCAAAGGCCGGCACGGTGACACGACGGCGCGGCTTTTCGTTCGTCTCACACTTTCCGTCATGCGGCCCGCAGCCCATTTGGAACGTGCCGCCGGGGATGTTGACCATTTCTATCCCAAAATCCGGCTTGGTTTTGGAAACCCGGTGGATTTTTCTCTTCTCCAACGGGGGAGGGACTTCATCGTTCCCACGCTCCGCGTCACCTTGCTCCCCGCCAATAGGTGGCTGTACCACTTGGGCTTGGCGCTCACGTTCCAATTGCCGGATACGCTCCTCCGCCACCATTAAGTTCTGCTCGGCTTGCGACTCCACCGCACCCGCACAGTCGGCAAAGCAAAAATCCCCCATCAACGAGCCATTTTCCCAAGGGATTTGATCGCCTTGGGTGTCAACGCTCACGCCTAGCCGCACCTTCTTCAACATGTCCTCAATCTTAAGCCCCGGTTCAGTGATATGGCGTAATAGGCACGGGCTTTCAACTCAGCTTTATTCGCAATGCTGGCGTTTAGCGGAATCACATAATTCGCCCCGTCTGCCTGTGCCCCATGACCGGAGAAATAAAACAAACCCTCGCTGTCCGGTTGCAAGAGCTTGGTGAATTCATGCACGGCGTTATCCATCTCCACCATGTCGGCATTTTCCAAGTAAATCACTTGAAAGCCGAGCTTTTGTAGCGCGGTTTTCATGCCCTTGGAGTCGTTTAGCGAATTGCTCAACGGGCTTTCCGGGTAAGCACCATTGCCGATGACCAGCGCGATGCGGTCGGCATGGGCCAGACCGGACAGGCCCATCATCAGCACCGCAACCAGCACGGCAAGGCGCAACGGTTTCATGTCAATTCCCGCCCTGGCTCAGATTGACGATCTCCACCCGGCGATTAGCCAAATCATAAGGATGGTCAGGGTCGGCCAGTTTCTGCGAGCCAAAGCCCTCCGAATCCAAGCGGTTGCCGGGTAACGGCTTGGGGAGTGCGTCCAGCACACGATCAATGTCGGCATCCTTGGGCGGGGGTTCAAAGCGCACGGCATGGAGCGTATGCCAGAGGTTTTGCCAGCGGGCGCGTTTGGCGTGGATGGAAGGGTTGGTCGTCGCCATGCCCGTCGACCAATGGGTTTTGCAAGGTGTTGATGTGCTTGTATTGGCTATTGGCGATAATCAAGGCCACCCGCCGGTTCGCGCTGGCGGGACTGGACAGGGCGAGGGCAGGCAGGGCGACGAAAATCGGTAGCCGGGGGATGGGCAGCATGACTAATTACGCGGGATGAACAAAAACCCCCGCCGTCATGCCCGGAGGACGGGATATAGTCGAACTCGGGGTTTTGCTCGGCGTTGTAGCTGATCGGCTTGCGAATTTTTTCCAGCAATAAATACCCGTCCAATCCGCCTTTTTCATCTTGCAAGGCATCGAGCAAAGCCGACGCGAACACCGAATGCCCATTCTTGCCGCCGCCGTCCATGACCGGTTCTTCGCCGCTGGAGGTCAAGACTTTGCGGGATTTTTTCATGGCGACTTTTTGCAAATAACCCTTCGAATCCGGCCCGCCCGGTTCCGTCCTCCTCGTTCCGCGAAACGCATCGCCACGCGAAATCGAACCGGAATAGCAACTGTCGGCAATCACCAGCACATGCCGGGCCGGCATCGCCTTGAGTTTGCTGGTGATGTCGTCGTTGGCAATCCAGTTGTTGGGGTTTTTTGCCTCCGCATCGACCGGTAGCCAATAGCCCCGGCTTTCGGCCTTTTCCTCATGACCATGGCCGGCGTAGTAAATCAACACTTTGGTGTTTTCATCAACGCTGTTTTTGAGGTTCTCCAACGCCCCTAGAATGTCGCGGCGGTGTGGAATACCGAGTGCAGCCGGTTTCCCTGACTTCCACTGGCATGCCCCCAACCGGGCGGGCGACAAAGTCGGCCTGTTCAGCGGCATGGACATGCTGAAGACCAGCATAGGCCAATTGTCGCAAAGCGATGTGTTCCATTTTGTTGATTTGTCCTCATCGGCGCGGATTTAAGCAGGCGGGAAAACCGTCGGCGGTTATTTCAATGTTTCCTACGACCGCAGCGAGGGCATGCATCAAGGTGTCCGCGACTTGATTGAACTTGGCACGATTGAATTGCTCGGCAAGTTGGCGAAAGCGCCTTACCAGCGCTGCCTGCAAGCCGAAGCCTCCGCGCCGGGTGCCTTGCAAACCGACGAGGGCCGTTTTGAAGACCTGTCCGAAGAACAGCGCGTCCGCTTCGCGCAACAGCGCCTTGCCGGACTGGCCGACCCTGCTGATTTTGAACGCAAGCCCTATTACAACGGCCCTGTCAATGGCATAACGGACAATGCCACCCGCGATGCCATCGCCCGTTACCGCCTAGAAAAGTGTATTCAAAAGCTAACAAGCATTCCTTCCTGCTCAATGAACCGAATGATTTCATCCAAACCCGACTGGGTTTTCAGGTTGGAAAACACAAAGGGTCGCTCCCCGCGCATTTTACGCGCATCCCGATCCATGATTTCCAAGGATGCGCCGACATAAGGGGCTAGGTCGATTTTATTGATGACCAGCAGGTCAGAGCGGGTGATGCCGGGTCCGCCCTTGCGCGGGATTTTGTCCCCCGCCGACACGTCGATGACGTAAATCGTCAAATCCGCCAATTCCGGGCTGAACGTCGCACTGAGATTGTCCCCGCCGCTTTCCACTAATATCAAATCCAAATCCGGGAAGCGTTCGCACAACTCCTCCACGGCGGCAAGGTTCATCGAAGCATCTTCCCGAATGGCGGTATGTGGGCAACCGCCGGTTTCCACACCGGCGATGCGTTCTTCCGGCAAGGCGCAACTGCGGATTAAAAACTGTTGGTCTTCCTTGGTGTAAATGTCATTAGTGACGACCGCCATCTGATAGCGCCCGCTCATGGATTTGCACAGCGCATCCACCAAGGCTGTCTTGCCGGAGCCTACCGGCCCGCCCACGCCGATGCGCAATACTGGATTTTTACTCATCATTTCCTCATTTTATTTAAATAACGGAGCGTCAAAGCTTGCTTTGACAGACAAAGCAAGCTTTGACAGGCAAGGCTTGCCTTGCCCTTACAATCTCAGGTCAAAGCAAGCTTTGACGCTCAACCTATCGGCCATTAAGATCGGAACAACCGCGAATACTGCCGCTCGTGGCGACTGGAAGCCAAGCTCAACGCAAAACTGCTTGAGCCTATCGCATCGTCGGGTAAATCCAAAGCGGTATCAACCAAGCCGGGTATTTCCAGCGCCAAATGATGCAATACCCTTTGCCCGGCCAATTGACCCAAAGGCACTAATTTCACTGCGCACAAGGCTTGGTTTTCCAACCAGCTCCACAAATACCCGGCGATGGCTTGCGACTTGGGAACATCCCATTCCACCGCTGCCAATGCAAACAGCGTGGCAAAACTGGCGTGTGGATGGCGCGCCCATGCTTTGGCCTGTTCCACGCCTAAGCCATCCAATAACCGCGCCAAGGCTTGCCCGGTCTGCCGGTTTTCCGTCCGTAATTCCGACGTCTCGCGCATCGCCGTCAGTTCCATGCTCCACCGCTCCACTGCCCCGGCATCGCCCATCGCCCAAGCCTCATAAAGCCTGACCAATAGCGGTGCATCCAAGCGCCCCAAACTGTGCCGCAACACGCCGACCAACCAAGCCTGCACTTGTGCCTGGTCTTTGATCCAGCCATTTTCCACCGCTTGCTCCATGCCTTGGGAATAGCTGTACATGCCCACTGGCAGCGACGGGCTGACCAGTTGCAACAGCCGCAGCAAGCCTAAATCAGTGACCATGGCTGTATGCCCCTGCTTCCGGCTCGAAGGGTGCGGATACCTGCTCGACGACTAGCCCCAAGCCACGCACCATGTCATCCAGCACATGATCGGCGAGAAAACGCACCTCACCCGGTTCGATTTGCAGGGCGACATGGCGATTGCCCAAATGGTAGCAAACACGGGCCAACAGCAGACCGTCATCGGTTCGCGCCACCGAAACCGGTTCCGGCGCGGCGATGATTAACACTGCCAAGCCGTCTGGCCCGGTCAACACATCCCCGCCGCGCAATACCTTGCCCCGTTCCAAGAACAGCCCGACATCTTCGCCATTGTCTAGTTTGGCAAGCAAACGGCTTTTGGTGCGGGATTGGTAGGACAGGGTCAAAGTGCGGGTGGGTTCAGTGCCGGGCGGGGCGAATTCGGTGAGTTTGGGCATATTTGAATGGTTTTCGGAGTTTGAATAGGGATTAGTATAATATTGATTAGCTTTGTACCGTTTGCACTGGGCATGTCGAAGTGCGGGGTTTTTCGATGATCCCCATAGGGATGGAAGTGTTCGAACTCCCGGTAAATGGGTAGGCTGCCTTGTGTATTCGGCCCATCCCCGTCATGGTTTGTTGATCTGCGCCATGACTAAAGCGATGGCGGCACTGCGGGTGGCAACGCCTAGCTTTTCAAAAATATGCTCCATGTGTTTGTTCACCGTTCTTGGGCTATTGCCAAGGATAAGCCCTATTTCCCGATTGGTTTTGCCTCGGGATATCCACATTAACACTTCGGCTTCCTTAAATGTCAGCCCCAAACTGCCTTTTAGGGATTCCAAATCCCAATCGCCTGTCTGTTTTTGCAGAAAAACGAGATACTCCCTGCGATCATGGCAGGGTGACATTTTAGCCGACCAACCCTTCCCTGAATAATCGAAAGAAAAACTATCAGCGTCGTCGGGCTGATACTTTGCCTGCATGAGCGGTAAAACCCAATCCAACAGCGGTTTTGGCAGTATGGGCTTGTCTGCATCCCTGGATAACCAAGCGGAGGCTGACGGTGTCGACCAAGTGACTTGCCCGGACGTGTCGATGGCGATGGCGGCAAGCCCGCTGCCCGACAATGCCTGCTCGGTACGGCGGGTCAGGCGGGCTTGGTTCAAATGGGTTCTGACCCTCACCAACACCTCTTCATGGCGAAAAGGTTTGACAATATAATCAATGGCACCTTCACCGAAACCCCTCAGCAAATCGTCCAATTCACCCAATGCCGTCATGAACAGGATGGGGATGGACTGGGTCGCCGGGTTGGCTTTGATGTGGCGACAGGTTGCAAAGCCATCCATGCCCGGCATCATGCCGTCCAGCAAGATGATGTCAGGGGTGACGTATTGCAACTGCTCCAAGGCCGAATAGCCATCGGTTGCGACCAAAACGCGGAAACCGGCCTCTTCCAATGCATCGGACAGCAGCGCCAAATTACCCGGCGCATCGTCCACGATCATCACCGTGCCTTGGTGGTTGTTCATTTCTGCCCCTGCCCCAATAATCGCTTGATGTCTCCCAGCTTAAATTCCCGTGCAAGGCTCTGCAGATGGGACGCAAAGGGTATGTAACCGAAATCGTCGGTGGCAATTTGCTTCAAGCGTTCCGTCAATCCGCGAAGATCGCCAATTTTGGCAAACTCGGCCAGTTCGGCCAATTGCCCTTCGGGCGGAATAAGCAGCGGACTGCCGTAGTCTTGAGTGTCGAGAAAATTGGACGATTCATTCATCGCATAGATCCAATCGAGGCTGAGGTGGAATTTTATTTTGCGTAAAACTTCGGCGATTTGGATCGGTTTGCTGATGAAATTGTCGCAATCGGCGGCGATGGCTTGCCGCCGGTCGCTGGGGTAGGCGTTGGCACTGACAATGATGATGGAAGACAGACACCCGGATTGACGCAACCGGGTCGCCACCTCGATCCCACTCATCCCGCCCATCAATACATCCAACAAGATCATGTCTGGTTTTTCCGCCATTGCCAAGGCCAAGCATGACTCCCCGGATTCCGCCTCCAGCAATTGGAACCCCAAGGGCACCAACACAGACATCAGCAGCGAGCGATGCTCCCGGTGGTCATCCACCACGAGGATTTTCTGCCTACGCCCGGCATAGCCGATGATGCCTTCTTCGTCATCGTCCACCTCGGCGATATGACCATGCAGCTTGGGCAGGAACAATTTGACGGTGAATGTCGTCCCTTCCTTGTCCCTGCCCGATACCGTCAGTTCACCGCCCATGATTTCAGTGAATATCTTGCTGATGGTCAAGCCCAAGCCGCTACCGGCGGTGGCGTTGCCCCGACTGCTGTTCAAGCGGTTGAAGGGGAGGAATATTTCCTCCCTTTGATCTTCGGGAATACCCACTCCAGTGTCAATGACTTGGAAAACCGCGACCTCGCCACTGTAGCCAATGCGAAAAATGATTTCCCCCGTGTGGGTGAATTTCACCGCGTTACTGAGCAAGTTCATGATGATTTGGCCCACCCGCTTTTCATCCCCGCGCACAAATCCGGGCAACACATCCAGAATTTGGCAGCGGAAAACCAAACCTTTGGCTTCCGCTTGCGGCTTGAACAGGCGTAGCATCTGCTCAACGAAACCGGGGAAATCAATGGCGGCTTTCTTTAACTCGAATTTGCGCGCTTCAATGCGGGCAATATCCAGAATATCCTCGATCAACCTAGACAGATGCTCGCCGCTGCGTTCGATGATTTCCAATGCCTGTTGGCGGTGCGCCGGTATGGAAGGGTCTTTCCGCAGCAGTTGCGAATAGCCGAGGATACTGTTTAAAGGCGTTCGAATTTCATGGCTCATATCACTGAGGAACCGGCTTTTGGCCGTGTTGGCGCGGTCGGCGGCATCCTTGGCATTTTTCAATTTGGCGTCCGTCCGGCGATGGTCTTCGATCTCCTGCATCAGCCGATTGGTCTGCCGATTGGTTTCTTCCTGCGCCACTTGCCGACTCTCATTATTGAGGACCAGCCACCAGCTTCCCAACCCTAAAAAAACCAGCATCGAAGCATACACTTTAACAAAACTCCCCAACAATATTTGCCTAGGAAGCCCGTCAGCCATGCCACTGCTTGTGAGCCAGTCTTGGTAATAAATGACACCCAGAAAAACACCCGTGATGCCCCCTAGCAGCAGATAAATCAAGGCGAACTGAAACAGCCGGAGCTTGAGTTGCGAGGAGAAGCGTTTGGGCAAACACCAGTCCGCCAAACTTTGCAGTTGATCGCTCAAGTTGGCTTTGGGTTTGCAGGCATCGCGGCAACGTGCATCCAAGGTGCAACACAGCGAGCAGATCGCACCCTCATAGACCGGACAATATGCCTTGTCCTCCGCTTCAAAATTCTTTTGGCAGATGCAACACCGGTCCGCCGGATTGGCCTTGCCCCAATCCGCCGCATGGGGTGAGTGATAGTAACGGCCTTGGGTGGCCCAGGCGATCAACGGTGCCAGCAGAAACGCCACACCCAAAGCCAAGTAAGCAGAAAAGGCTTGCGGCCCTTCCCCCAATACCCCTAAAAATGCGGCAATGGCAACGACTGAGGCGCAGAGCGTGGACAATACCCCCACCGGGTTGATGTCGTGTAGGTAAGCGCGCCGGAACTCGACTTGGGGGGGGCTAAAGCCCAGCGGTTTGTTGATGGTCAACTCGGCCACCACTGCGCCGATCCAAGCGATGGCCACATTGGAAAATAGCCCCAATACCCTCTCCAATGCACCAAACACGCACAATTCCATCAACAACAAAGCGATCATGACATTGAAAACCAGCCACACCACCCGGCCGGGGTGGC
>CAIOOA010000087.1 GCA_903859815.1 uncultured Methylococcaceae bacterium
ATCCGGGCTGCTGGCGGCAAAGCGGCGGTAATCGGGGATAGAATCCACCATGTCATCGAAGGTAGGCCCGATCCTCGCCGCATGGGGCAGGATATAGACAGCCGGGTTCAGCAAGGTGTCCGGGATCAAACCCACGGTGTCTCGAACCGAACTTGGGCCGAGCAGCGGTAGCGTCAGGAAGGTTGAGGAATGCCAGCCCCAAGTGGAAAATACCTGACCGAAATCTTCCGGTGATGCCTTAATATTGAACCAATGGCTGGCCGGGTCCCAAAGCCCCAGCAAGCCGACCGTGGTGTTGGTGGTGAAACGCAAAGTCTCGTCACCCGCCCCACGCCATTGCCCTTGCAAAAGATTGGCCGTGAAGTTTCGCGGGAACAGCAGGTTGTCCGCAAAATCTTGGATACGATTGCGGAGGAAGCTTGGCATAATGAAGCGGTAAACCCGGCTGATCGGGTCAACCACGGCCACCACAGCGGCGTGATTGAGCGCCCACATACTGCGGTTGAACGGCTCGATGGGGTCAGGAAAGTTCGGAGGGGATAATGTCTCCCGTTTGAGTACCTCTGCGCCTGGCCCAGAAAAATGGGACCAGTCATGGCGCTGGACGGCCGGCTGGGAACAGCCAGCAACCACGGCAGACAACAAGAGAAGATGGACGACATGTTTCATTGATATTATCCATAGATTATTAAGTGTTTAAGGAGTTCAATTCACCGATTGAGGGGGTTGGCGCAACCTTCCGGTATTGTCTAGGAGGTGGCGATGAATACCGGCAGAGCCCTGTTTTCCCGACTCATGGACTTCCCTGCCAAGAACGCATTTTCCTGCATCGTCGAGTGTTAAGGCAGTGATCGCCCGATACGGCCTTTACCGTGCACCGAGCCTGAAGACCTAGGCCAACCGTCCGCTCAGCCCCCCCGCCGATTGATGCCGACCAGCAGCGTGGGGCCGAAGTCCGACGACAGTGGCCCCGCCGTCGAAGCCGCCGCGCACGGCAACCCTCTCAATGGGAGGAAAACAAAATTGTTCTCTAGAAGAATAAGCCATGGGCGACCTCGTTTAACTTCTTCCGAAGGGCTAGTGATTTAACTGCTAGTTTATCAATAACTTAAAGTAAAAACACCTTTTTTTATGAATAATCCGGGTTAGAAACTATGCAGAGAGTCAGGCGGAAGCCAGCCACTTTGAAAGTAAGTCAGACTGGCCTAGGGACAGTCCCTCGATTCAGCAACTGTCCGTGAAGCCAACACGGAAGACACCGTGTCGGCTCCGTCCAGAGTCGCCAGTGGAACCTTGAGCGAGGTATCCTGAAGGAAATGGACGCTATGATTGCTAGACTTTGGCAATCCCTGAAGCGGTTCCAACGCCAAAATCCGAATGCCAGAACCGGCGCGGAGGGCGGTCATTCGGCTTGATTTATCGGTGAATGACTGATAGAAACGATCCCATGATTAATGCAAAACAACCGGCATTCTATTTTTCGGAAACCGTTTGAAACACTAACTCCCTAAGATTATTTGCATTTTTGTTCATCACGTTATGCCGAATGAGGACATCCACAGGGTCGGAAGGCTTTCCATAGAATGCTCTGGTCAAGTCGTCACGCGGGGTGATCACCGCACCTTCCAAAGTTAACCCGCCGAAGATTCCCTTGGTGCGGGTGAATTGCAGAATGTCCACAGTTGCGGCCTGTGCGCCCGCACCCACCGGCCCGACGGCTACGCTGACATCGCCGCCTAACTGCACTTTCGTGCCAAGCAAGGAGTTCATGCCTGTTTCGGTCATCACCAACATGATGACTTCGGCGACCTCGCCCCCAATCTGCAAGCCCCCAGTCACAGAACTCATCATATAAAAAGAGGGATAGCTCCAAGCTTCCGTGAGCTTGTCTTTTGCCAAGACGAGACCATTCCCGCCGGAAGCGCCAAAGATGAAACCCGCCTTATACAATTCAGGGACGATGACCAGTGCTTTCGCATCGCCTAGGTTATCACGGAACCAGCCCATATTCGGGTCAGAAACGAAATTCTGGAAAGTCATCTGGGCACTACTGACCAAAGCAGCGGCGTCAGTTTTATCATCGGCAGCGGTTGGCAGCGAAAAAAATAGACAAATAATCGCTGAAAGATGGGCTATACGGAAAAATTTAATAGTCGGCATATCTGTATGAAAAGTTGGGCGCAATCATTCGGGGGAGCCACCTTCATGCTTATTTGCAGCTCGCCGCAAGCCCAGTATTGGAGTAAATATCGGCTGAATCTGGGCGATTGGCTACAAGCTTCATCACCACCCTCACTTGGGCTGCAACGTTCTGCCAAGTGACATAGCCGTGACCTGATGAAACGACTTTCAGCGGATAGCTCAATCCGGATGCAGCGTTTGGCTACTGACTAAGCATATTACAATGGCCCGACGAGTCGCAGACGATCGATAGGGAATTGACGATGGTTGGATCAACATTAGTGCAGCCCAGGACGTATCCACTGGCTGCTGAGGCATCCTGGATGGCAGACATCCCCGCAATCGCGCATCCGGCCAAAACCAGCAACTTCATCTTGTTTCCAATTCTCACCTTGCCATGTTTCAGTTCATTCAAAAAAATAGTTGTCATTGTCTTGTCTTTTTAGGTTAAAAACGGCGCGCAAGAGCCACGAAGCACTATGTGCATGATGTCGAGCATTCTAGCCAAATCATTAGAAGGAGGCAGCTTGGCAAAATAGGGCTTTTGGGTGCAAAAGCCAAAAATTGCAACTATACGCGCCCAACATGAGGAATGCCCTGCGGAAGGCATTAAGATTCCATTAAGGATCGCAAAGGGCGCGTTAGTCCCAACGTTCGCAGCTCAAAAAGCAAAAATACAGCTAACCGTATGATTTTCAGTTTGCTAAATGCAAAGGCCGGCACTGCAAGTGCCTCCCGGGGCTAATTGGCCAAGGTTGCACTTGAGGTGATTGGGGGTGACTATGGTGGCAGCTTGAACTTCGGTTGGGTCAGCAGGAGTTGCTGGCCCTTTTAGGGTTGGGCGTGACAGGACAATTTCTCCCAAGCGGGAATGTGTCAAACCAGTTCGCTTCCTGCTAAGGCAAGAATGGCAAAAAGTGTCTGCGAGTTTTGTAAGGAAGGCTGGTCGCCACGCAGAAAGAAGAGGATGTCGTAAGAATCGTGTTGGCATTTCATTCAATTGTCTGGTCACTTTCATTCGACCAATTCGAATGCAGGTGGTTGCTGGCTCAACACCAGCATTGCTAAAATTCCAGCAAAGAGATCACCCTGGCTTCACCCACCACCCGGCACACTCCGTGCCGGTATTGCAAATCGATCCAAATCGAGTTTGACTTTAGGGACGCCAAGCAATACTGGGGGTTGGAAGACCTCATGAACATCAAGGGAACGCAAGTTGGAAATTTCGCCTGCTTCTCCCTGTTCATAGTGACTTTTGCACGGCTATTGTCCGCCAAGCAAGATGGAGCTTCTCAACAGCGGCAGCATGCAGGACTTGAAAACGATCTTCGGGTCGCGAAAATACACGCGGCGGATTTTAAATTCTCTCGGCAAAAATGGCGAGACGTTTTTGATCGACGACGCGATTTTCCAAGCCGTAGAATTACGGCAGGACTCATGCTTAAGCGGCATGAATTTTGGCGAAGGTATTGCGAAGACGAATGATTATAAACGATATTTACCCAGGAGTTATGCCAATGCCGAATGAGCTAGTATGGACCGATTCTTTTTTCGCAAACGTTGCTCCCAAATCTTGGCAAGAGAAGCTGGCTGTTTTAAAACCGGATGCTCAAGCCATTCGTGAAAGAGGATTTGCTTTCCCAGAATTCACGGATTTTCCTTTGATCGAGAAAGTGCGACAAGACGCAAAATTGACCGATGTCCGTCAGTATGCAGTTGTCAGCTTGTCCACTCAGTTCCGTAAGACTAATACTGGGTTTGAGTATTTTTCAGTGCAGGGGTGGGGAAGTATTGGCGAATATGATCCAGTCGCTTTTTTTCAGTATTGTAATAAAGCGAGACTTGATTTAACGAATCAAAATATAGATGAACTTTGGTACTGCATGGTTGCGGGTCATTTCCCAGATTTACTTATGCCAAGTATCGCTGGACATGCGCATTTATTTGATGGACTCAAAATTGGTGCTGCAAGACCATTACGACTTAATGATCAACGATATGATTCCCTCTTTAATCTTGCGCAGGACTTACAATGGCCAGTGCTTATTCATTGCTCTGGAGAAAGTGAATCGAGAGACTTTATTGACGTGTGCGAAATTGCTGAGAGGAGAAGGAAGCTTAAGTGTATTATCTCCCATATGGGTGGAATGAAACAACGGGGCGATAGATACGAACAAGCTAACCTTAAGGCATTGTTTGATAGATCTGAATATCTTCGAGATAAGCATATAAATAACGTCTTTTTAAATACCGCTATTTACGATTTAAAGCTTGTTGAAGTACTGCTGTACAAACATCCAGAGATGGTAGATCGTATTTTAATTGCGATGGACATACCTTTTTTTGGGGATGTCAGAGAGGCAAAAAGTCGATATTTGAACCTCACTACAAGTACGATAGAGCATCTTCTCATCAACACATCAAAGTTCCTAACATCGTTCCGTGAACCCGCGCACAGCTAAAAGATGGTCAACTCAAAACTGCCAAGGTGCGAAATTACGAGACAGGGGAAACCAAGCCCTTTCTTTTTCACGCCCTGACGGGGTTTCCCCCGGATTAGAGACCAATAAATTAATATAATATTCTAATTTTAATAATATTATTTAGATTAGTTTGGATGCGCTGCTTCTGTCTACAATTAAAGCTAGAAACCTTGATATGTCTTGGATACGGTATTTTGGCTGGGTTTATAGAGCATTTTGGTTACTTTAAAAAACAATGGGTAAATACCTGATATACATGTATACAAAATTATTTACAAGTCATATTAATACTTATTAATCAGTGGTATATTCTCATTATAAAATGGAGTATCCACCTGAGTCAGCGACCGCCGCCAAGTTCGTTTCAGTTCTGACGCTCCCGCTTTGGGCATTTATCTGCTGGAAAACTGCCTTTAGCTTTAATGCCGGGCAAGTACGATTGCCTAGCTTTGGCGTTTCCGGCATATTCCGATCTTACGCAAGCGGCCAAAACTGGACAGCCACTAAATTGTAACTGGACGGCTGTTTCGTGTCATTACACAATCAAATTAACCCAAAGAGCGGATTATGGTCTAGAATCCTAAGTTTGCACACAATTTCCGATCCAGTTGTAGAATGCCGTGGCTCGAGTGCCTCTCGCGCTCCGATGCTTTTCGCCTAGCGTTAACAGGTCGTACCCTGAATTTCAAACCCTCAAGAGGTATTGCAGGATGAACCAATATAAACTCTCCTCCGAGCTGCAGAAGCTCGTTGACGCCACACACAACGACCCGTTCGCCATCCTAGGTAGGCATCCCGAAGACAGCGGCTTGTTGGTACGAGCATTGCTCCCCCATGCCGAGGAAGCGGCTATTGCCGAAGGCGGGCTGCTCATGCAGAGGATTGAAGGAACAGATATTTTCGAGTGGCGGGGGGAGGCTGCCCAAGTGCCTGATCGCTACCAGATCATCTGGCGCGACGCACAGCGGCAAGAGCATATCACGCACGATCCTTATTGCTACCCCCCGCAGCTTTCTGAGTTTGATTTACACCTTTTCGGCGAGGGAAAGCATTGGCATGCTTACCGGCTCTTAGGGGCGCGGGTGCATGAAACGGAAGGGGTCGCAGGGGTACTGTTCTCCGTATGGGCACCGAGCGCCGAGCGCGTAAGCGTGGTGGGAGAGTTCAATCGCTGGAACGGGCTTTGCCATCCCATGCGCGTCCACGGCAATGGGGTTTGGGAGTTGTTCATCCCCGACATTTCCCCCGGCATCGTCTATAAGTTTGAGATACGCGCTAAGAACGGCGATGTTTTCCTTAAATCCGACCCTTACGGCCTGCGATTTGAAGTGCGGCCCAGCACCGCAACCATCGTCGAGGCGCCGAGCACGTTTTTATGGGGCGACGAACCTTGGATGCAAGCTCGCGCAGAATTCGACTGGCAACATCAGCCAATGTCTATTTATGAGGTGCATCTAGGCTCTTGGCAGCATGGCCCGAAGGGCGAGTTTCTGAACTATCGGGAACTCGCCCAGCGTTTGGTGAAGCATGTGAAAAACTTGGGTTTCACTCACGTAGAATTGTTGCCAATTACCGAACACCCCTACGACCTTTCATGGGGTTATCAAACCATCGGCTATTATGCCCCCACCAGCCGTTTCGGCAGTCCCGATGATTTCCGCTGGTTTGTGGACCATTGTCACCAAAATGGCATTGGCGTCATTTTAGATTGGGTGCCGGCCCATTTCCCTAAGGATGCCCATGGCTTGGCTTGGTTTGACGGCACAGCCCTATTCGAACATGAAGACCCGCGCCTCGGCGAACACAAGGACTGGTCCACCCTGATCTTCAACTTTGGGCGTTACGAGGTGAAGAACTTCCTCATTTCCAGCGCAGTGTTTTGGCTAGAAGAATATCATCTCGATGGGCTACGCGTGGATGCCGTGGCATCCATGTTGTACTTGGACTATTCCCGTGAGGAAGGTGAGTGGATTCCCAACCGTTACGGCGGGCGCGAGAATCTGGAGGCCATCGAGTTCATGCGCGAACTGAATGAGGTCACCCACCATCAGATGCCAGGTGCGCTCATCATGGCGGAAGAGTCGACCTCATGGCCGCAAGTGACCAAGCCGACCTATGTGGGCGGTCTCGGTTTCGACCTCAAGTGGAACATGGGCTGGATGAACGACACTCTGCGCTACATGGAAAAGGAGGCTATCTACCGCCAGTACCATCAAAGCGAATTGACCTTTAGCCTGCTCTATGCGTTCACTGAAAACTTCCTGTTGCCGTTCTCCCACGATGAAGTCGCCCACGGCAAGCATTCCATGCTGTACAAGATGCCGGGCGACGAGTGGCAGCAGTTCGCCAATTTGCGGTTATTGTACATTTACATGTTCACCCATCCCGGCAAGAAGCTCTTGTTCATGGGCAGCGAATTCGGCCAAGGCCGGGAATGGGACTGCACGTCCACACTCGACTGGTATGTACGGGATTATCCTTTCCATCAAGGTGTCGAGCGTTTAGTCCGGGATCTTAACGGCTTGTATTGCCGCGAACCCGTACTCCATGCGCTTGATTTTGATTACAAGGGCTTTGAGTGGATCGACTGCCACGACGCGCATAACTCGGTCTTGGTTTATCTTCGTCGCATGGGTGATGACTTCTTCGTAGTGGCGCTCAACTTCACTCCGGTGCCGCGTGAGAACTATCGTTTCGGCGTTCCCGTAGCAGGGATTTATGAGGAAATCATGAACTCAGATGACAGCATTTATTCTGGCAGCGGCATGGGCAACCGGGAGCCTCCACTCATAGCCGAGGATCAACCTTGGAATAACCATCCACATTCCTTGTTGGTCACTCTGCCACCACTGGCGGGTATCGTGCTCAAGCTTAAACCAGAATCGGCTGCGGGCGACATTAAAGCAGGTTGACAGACACAATATACGGGTCCAATCTTAGGGCGAATACTCTCGAAAGCACTTTTGACCTGCCAAGACGACTTCAAAGCAGGTTTTATTTCAGGAATCCAACAATGGCGAAAAAGCCTACCAGCACAAACAAGCCGACTATTCCGGTGGCGGCGGAAAAATCGGATACCACCCGCGTCGAAAACTGCGCTCCAGTGGTTCCAACGGAAAGGGTGGAAGTAAAACCTGCCGCCAAGGTAAGCCCTAAGGCTCGCCCGTCGGTCGAGGAAAAACCTGCCACACTTGAATCTGAATCGATACCAGTGACTCCCCAGCCACCCACATCGGTTGCAGCCGCATCTGCTGCAAAGACGCAAACTCGCACGACACGATCATCTGCCGCCGCGCCCAAAACCGAAAATCCGATGGCGGAGGGGATAGGGAAGACTGTTCCCGAAAAACTATCTGCTCCTATGCTAAGGGGGAAAGATGCCAATCAGCCTTCGATTAACGCAAAGCACGCAGTAAAAAAGTTGCCTAGGCCAAAGGAAGTTTTAGAACGCCCTTCCCAACCCGACACAGCACCTGCCCAACCCCAATCGGTTCATGTGGAAGAACTATTGCCAGTCGAAACACCTGCATCCGATGAAGAACTTGCCCATCAGCCCCAGCACCGGCCAAATTTGTTCATCGTCCATATCTCGCCCGAGATGGCACCGGTGGCCAAAGTGGGGGGGCTTGCCGACGTGGTGTTCGGCCTTAGCCAGGAGCTTGCGATTCGAGGCAACCATGTTGAGATCATTCTGCCTAAATACGACAACATGCGCTACGACCACATTTACAATCTGCATGTGGATTTCCAAGATTTGTTGGTGCCTTGGTTTGAAGGGACGATCCACTGCACCGTCTATTTCGGCTTGGTGCATGATCGCAAGTGCTTCTTCATCGAGCCTCATTCCCAGGACGACTATTTCAACCGTGGGAGTATCTATGGCTTTCAGGACGACGTGATGCGCTTTGCGTTCTTCTCGCGGGCAGCCATGGAGTTCCTGTGGAGGGCAAATAAGCAACCGGACATCATCCATTGCCACGACTGGCAAACAGCACTGGTGCCGGTGTATCTCTACGAGTTTTACCAACGCATGGGTATGACCCATCCCCGCGTCTGTCTGACCATCCATAACTACCAGCATCAGGGCGTAACCGGGGGGGAACTGCTGCGGGCAACAGGTCTACACGATCCGCAACGTTACTTCGACTACAACCGCCTACGCGACAACTACCACCAGCAGGCCCTAAACCTGCTCAAAGGCGGCATCGTCTACTCCAACTTCGTCACCACCGTCTCGCCCCGCTATGCCTTTGAGACCAAGGATGGGGGTCAGGGCTTCGGATTGGAGCCGACCCTGCACACCCACCACATCAAGTACGGCGGGGTGGTCAACGGCATCGATTATGGTGTTTGGAATCCGGAAGTCGATGGTTACATCCCGACCCGCTATGGGGTAGACTCTATTGACGGCAAATACGACAACAAAAGGGCACTGCGCGACCGGCTTATGCTGGCTCACAACGACAAGCCCATCGTGGCCTTCATTGGTCGGCTCGACCCGCAGAAAGGTTTGGATTTGCTGCGTCACGCCATCTTCTTCGCCCTTGAGCGTGGAGCCCAGTTCGTCCTGCTTGGGTCGAGCCCGGACCAAGCTATCAACGCGGATTTCTGGGGACTAAAGCAGATGTTGAATGACAGCCAGGACTGCCATTTGGAGATTGGGTTTAATGAGGAGCTTTCCCACCTTATTTACGCGGGAGCGGACATGATGCTGGTGCCAAGCCGGTTCGAGCCTTGCGGGTTGACTCAGCTCATCTCGCTGCGTTATGGAACCATCCCCGTGGTTCGTTCGGTGGGCGGACTGGCCGACACGGTATTTGACCAGGACGACTCTGATCTGCCTTTGCACGAACGCAATGGCTACGTATTCGAAAGCTATGACCATCCGGGGTTGGAATACGCGCTTGGCAGGGCCATTGCCTGCTACTCCGATCATCCTGACCGCTACCGCGAACTAATCAAGAATGCGATGCGCTATGACTATTCATGGAACCACCCAGGCGAAGATTATTTGAATATTTACGACTTCATTCGGGAAAAGTAACTTATCCAAGGGCCCGCCAGCCTAGCCAACTTTTCTTATGATAACGTTGATTGCGACTTGTGTTAGCGAGCCAAACGGCCCTGGTAGACGGGTTGTCATCGCGTTACAAACCACCTCCGCTTGCAGTTTTGGATTGTGCAGAATCACTTGGTTTGCAAAATTGACGAGGGGCAACTGACCACAAACAAAAGGGGGCACCTTTACGAGGCTATGCAGACTTCACTACTCGGGTTTTGGAAGGTCGAATTGATGCGATGTTTACAAGATCTAGCTGTCTACCAGAACATGGTTTGATCAAGCAGAAACTTGTGATCCTGCTTGCCCAGTTCCTGGTCGCTAGCGGGAATCTAACTTAGCTGCCGCTGTCTCAACTCGACCCGACATTAAAAAAGCAAGTATCAAGAAAACTTAAACGGCAGCTTCTGGGCGGTTAAACGCCGTTAAGAATTGTTCTTCGGTCGTCTCGTTTGGGTCGTTATGCAAAGCTTTGCATAACGACCCAAAGGAGACAATGGTGCCGAATTCTCCAATGGCAGATCGTAGGTTCATTACAGACGGTCGACTATCAAACGAGGGTGTGCAAAGTGGTCAATTCCGGGTGGCATCAACACCTAGGCATGACTATTAAGCACACCCTTTTAGCGTCTGTTTACCCGACCAGTTTCCTGACCTCAGCCATGATGCCGACAGGATCAATGCCTTGGTAAGGGAACTGTTCCCACAGGCCACCGCAACCTTCCTTATGCGTGCCGAGGTAGGCAAATTTTGGCTTCAGCCCACGTTCCAAAAGCCATGAACCGAAGCGGCTGCCGAGACCGGTGCGCCGGTTGAAGGACTCAACCACGAGCACGAACGGGGCATTGCCCACTTTAGCCAACATGGCTTCATCGACAACATTCAAAGTCGGCTTGGCGACCAGGCCGACGTCGATGCCTTCCTGCTTCAACCGCTCCACTGCATCCAACGCGCGGTACAGGGACTCGCCATAACTGACAATATAACCCGCAGTGCCTTCACGGATCACCTCGTCCTTGCCCGGTACGAAGGTGTAGCCCTTGCCGTAGAAGTCGTTCCCTCGGTCGTCGAGGATGTTAGGCGTCTTCGACCGGGTAGAGAAAATGAAGCGCAACCCCTGATTGTGGAACACCGCATCGATGCAAGCGGTCATCTGCGCCGCGTCAGCCGGGAAGTATAGCCGCGTCTCGTAGCCGTCTTCCAAGCCATTGTCGGCAAACATATTGTTGATGCCGAAATGGCAGGTGTTGTCCGCCATGTCGTCAATGCCGGAATGGGAGAAGTGGCATAACACATTGCAGTAGTTCAAGCGCGCCATGGTGATTTCGGAGATGATCATCTCTAAGAAAGCGCTGAACGTACCGAAAATGCCTTGTTTGCCTTTCTCCATGCCAAACCCGGCGGCGGCTGCGAAGTTGGCCCGCTCCATGATGCCGGAACTGACGAAAATGTCCGGGTAGGCATCGTGAATCTTTTTTAGGCCGCAGGACCCTTCCAAGTCGCTGTCGATGCAGATGACTTTCTCTTTGCGCTCCTCCGCGCTCATTTGGCCTAGAACCGACACGACCGCGTCGCCGAACACGTTGCGGTTGGCGTCTAGGTTCTTGCCGGAACCGAGGAAAACGTAGTTGTCCTTGGGCTTTTCAATATTTTTCAGGAAGTGGACGGCATCATTGTGACCGCGCTTTTCAAGGTAGGCGATGGCTTTGTCCACCGAAATCACGTCATGACCGTGCGTCGAGCCTTCAAGACCTTCGATGCCGACGCACATCTTGCGTTTGTTGACGACCGCAAACGGTCCCGGCGTGACCGCCGCTTCACAGAGCCGCCCGAAAAGTCCATCAATGTCTTCACCGTCGCCTTCGATGAGCGTCAGTCCATGCCCTGCGAGTGTCCTGCCCACATCGTAGCCGGTCAGGTAGTGCGAGGGATGGCCTGCGATCGTCACGTCGTTGTCATCAATCACCAACTTGACGTTGAGCCTTCGGGCAACCGCGATGCGAGCCGCTTCGGCATCGTTGCCTTCCTGTTGCGACCCGTCGGAGCCGAGGCAGAACACGGTCTTGTCTGGGTTCGCCATGGCCACGCCATTGACGTGGGGCCACATGTGCCCCAATCGGCCTGAACTGAACTTGATGCCCGGCGTCAGCCCGAGTTCAGGGTGGCCCGGCAGTTTTGAATGAGCGGCTCGGTATTGCAGTAGTTGCTCGAACGGCAGGTCGCCGTAGATGGCCGCCATTAAATACTGAGTGGCGACCCGATGGCCCGCCTCGTCAAAGAACACGGGCACGAACTTGTCCGGCGCACCGCGAAAGAACGCATCCAAGATCATCACTTCTGGCACGGTGTCGTAAGTAGCTGACCAAATTTCTTTTAACAGAAAAATCGGCTAACATGTCCAGGTTTTAAACAACTTCATCATTCGACATGTTTCATGTAAAAAACCTTTCTGGCGAAGAGAAACTGACATTGGAAGCCATGCGCAAAAACC
>CAIOOA010000088.1 GCA_903859815.1 uncultured Methylococcaceae bacterium
CCCAGCCAATTGGATTTATAATCGAGAATATAATAGCGGCCTTGGGCTTCAAAAGTCAGGTCAATGAAACCTTTCATGTATCCATTCACTAGGTCAAAAGACAAGGCAACGGCTGAGTGGGCAAATTCCAGCGGCAAGCCCAAAGATTGATCGGCAAGCAAGGTTTTAAGTCGTTGCACCAGCAGTTCACGGACTGGATAGGTGAATTCCAACTCGGCCAGCCGACATTCAGCATCGATTTGCTCAAGGCTCAGGCCATTCCCATCCAAATCCGTCGCGAGTATGGCTTGCACACTGGCAGACACGAGGCCAGTCCAATCTTCGTCTATGCCATGGGCCTTGAGTTTCCGGCTAACCAGTTTTGCCAAAGCCTGTTGGTCGGTTGATGAAAAATCCCACTCCTCGAAAATACTGTGCAAACAGCGGCCCGCCCCCGCGCCACGGGGAAATGCAAAAATGCTGCGGTCTTGCGGCTGGTCTCTGGGATCAGGCTCGGCAGGATCGTAGTCTGGGTCTTCGCTATGGCTACCCATGGCTAAGGCTGAAAAACTGGTCATTCGCCAAGTTTGGCGCAAATAAGGCCGGGAGAACATCTTCGCTGACAAATGATTGTTTTCCTCAGTCTGCGAAATATACATCGTGTCGCTTATGCTTAAGCCTTCCACGGCCACCGCACCATGCGAACCTTTTGCAAACTCTTGCAAGGTTTTTTCGATGGCCGATTGATCCAATCCTTTACAGAGGCTTGCCATGCTGGTTAGGGCGTCATCGTCATTAATTGATGCCCCATGCAGCAGCCATGCCAATGCCGAATGCTCCATCCCCGAAACCACGCCCCAAATCACATGGCAATAGTGTTTGGCACGAGTCATCGCAACATAAAGCAAACGCAATTTTTCAGCGAGTTTCTCTTGGCTGGCAAGTTGGCGATGTGATTCATAATCAGGCCCACCCAGCGTTAACACTGGCTGATGATTCCGAGTTTGATCGTGGAAACAAGCGGCGGTTTCATCTTTCCTCCACAAGTTGCCATCCCACAGAAATGGGCAGAACACAATGGGATATTCCAAACCTTTACTGGTGTGGATGGTGACAATTTTGACCCTCTCTGCGTCGCTTTCCAAACGCAACAAGGCTTCATCGTCCCCCTCAGGTTCGTGAAGAGTACGCGAATACCAAGTTAGCAAACCTTCCGGCCCTGATTTTTCGTGGCTTTCAACTTGCAACAACTCAGCCAAATGCAACAGGTTGGTCAAACGCCTCTCGCCATCAGGATAACGCAGCAAGCGCTCCATCACCCAATTTTCATCCAGCCAGCGGCGGAACATGGGCATGAATCCGCGTGACATCCAGATTTCGCGATAGCGGACGAAATCATAAACTTTATCTTCCCAAGCCCCTTCGTCCTGTTGCAAGCCAAACAAGCTTGCTGCATCCAGCCCTGAAAGTTCAGTGGCAAGTGCCGCCCGTATGCGGATTTCCCGCTGAGGCTCGGCTATTGCCAACAAAATCAACTCCAACTCCACGGCTTCATTGGACTGGAAAACATTATCCTGTCCTTGCCTCACAGCCGGTACCCCACGCCTTGCCAAGGCTGCTTGCACCAAGGCACCTTGCCGGTGGGTGGGAACCAATACCGCAATGTCGCCGCCGTTGATCGAACGGCCTCGCCCACACCCGGCTAAGCTCGCCTTGCCTGCCGTCGCCAGATTCAGCAAGTTGACAATTTCCGTAGCCGCTGCTTGGGCTGCCAAAGCATTGGCGGTGTCTTTGCTCAAAGCCTTTTCGCCTGAAGGCATCAGCGCAAAACGAAGTGGTTCGCCTGAGTGTCCATCTATGGTCAATTCCGGCCTTGGTTTGGAAGCCGCTTTGACCGGAGGGTAGTCGATTTCGCTCAGTAGAAAAGGATTGGGCGAACGCAAAAACAAGGCATTCACAGCCGCTATCAATTGGGGTGCGGATCTTTGGTTGACCGCCAAAGTATATTGAGCGGAGGCTTGGTTTCTCGCTTCCAAATAACTAAAAACATCTGCCCCGCGAAATGCGTAGATGGCTTGCTTTGGGTCGCCAACATAAAAGACAGGGTTGTCGCCCCTCGCATAGATCGCTTGGAAAATCCGGCATTGCACTGGATCAGTGTCTTGAAATTCATCAATGAGTGCCGCGTGGTAGCGTTCCCTGATCACTGCTGACAAACGACTGCCTTCCTCAGTTTGCAAAGCATCAGCCAAACGATTGAGCAAATCGTCGTAAGACATCAGCCCCAACTTGGATTTACGCTTAGGCAGTTCAACATTGCATTCTTCAATCAGCCGGATTATCAGCCCAATGAGTTTTAACTGGTAAGCCTCTGAAAGCTCGGTGGCGATTTCGACCAGATGAGAACAGTGATCGAAGAAGGGATCGCTGGGAGGTTGTTTGGATTTTGCAGTGCCTTTTTCCAATTGATCCCGACAAAGCTTTGACAGTTTATCCGGGAATGACAGTTTGGCTTCTTCTTCGTCAAAATAATCATCAAAATCAACAAACCACCCGGGCAGGGCATCAGGACGGTAACTATTGTTTTTGAGGGTTTTGTCTCTGGCGGCGGCAATCAGCATTTCTGCTATTTCATCGCCTCGTTCATGCCAAGCCGTCCTTGCGTTTCTGAAAGCCTCGATGAATCCCTGCTCCATCAGAGTGCAATCACCTTGCTCGGAGATTGGCGTAATTTCCAGATAAGGCTTACCCAAATGCTGACGCACGGATTGCCTCCAAACATCCGGTGTCTGCCCCTTATCCGCAAGATAGCGGGTCCACATTAAAGACCCGTCAGCGGTTTCCCTGCGCCAAAAGTCATCGACGATTTCTTGGATGAAGCTGGACTCGTCAGGGGCCAACTCCATCTCGAAGGCCATGCCTGATTCAAACGCACATTCCGTCAAAACCCGCTGACAAAAGCCGTGTATGGTGAAAATAGCCGCCTCGTCAAAATTGCGGATAGCGATTTGCAAGCGCTGCTGGGCTTTTGCCCGTTGGCCCGAAGCTATGGCACGTTCCACTAGGGTTCGGCAAAAATCGTCAGTGGGTTCGGACCCCATCATGCCAGCCAAGGCTTCTGCCAGTCTTCGGCGAATGCGTTCGCGCAATTCTGCCGTGGCGGCTTTGGTGTAAGTCACCACGAGGATTTGTTCGACGCGATAACCCTGCTCGACGACTAGACGGACAAAAATGCCGGTGACAGTCCAGGTCTTACCCGTTCCTGCACTGGCTTCAATCAGGCTAACTCCTCGTAACGGAGTGGCAAACAAGTCGAGTTCTGGAAATGGTGACAGCATCATGATTCCTCACTCAGTGCAGCGAACAGAGGCGAAATGATATCCAAGCTTAGGCTTTCAAATTCAGCATCCAAAGCATCAACACCACGGTAAACCTTTTGAAAATAGAGATTCTCTGATTCCCCAAAAAAAGATCCATTGCGAAAAACCGGCTCATCCCAAACCTTATGCGCAGCCTTCAAGCCTGATTCGCGTCCTTCCCGATTCCCAGTCTCAACATAGGCCCAAGCACTTTTGACAAAAAATGGCAAAGGGAAAATCATGCCCCGCCAGAAATGGCCTAGAAGCTTGGCAAGTTCTTGACCAGGATTTTCGACGGTTCCCAAAATAAAGGTCTTTTTATCGCCGACCAAGCGGCTTTTGCACTCCACATCGTGAGGACGGACTAGACATAACGCCAAATGCCTGAGCCAAAGTTTGAATATGTCACGTGGAGTGATGGCCTGTAGCCGCCACTCAACCAATCCGACGGAAGTCACCCCCCGAAGAGAACCGTCCAAGATGACCCTTTCTGACTCAAAATGCAAAGGGAAAGGCTCCAACTTAGGGATATCCATCAACGGCAAGATGAAGGGTGAGGCTTTCTTGGCAATGGACCCTTCGCTGGCAAAAACCGCCCGGCCAAACCCGCCATGGGGCAAATCGCCTGCCGCTGTCGCCAATCGTAACGCAGTGCCGGGAGTATGATGTTCATGCATTTCCAACAATGCCAAATTGCGTATGGCTTCTTTGCCGAAATAATCCAGACCGAAAGGCTCACGATTCTCAAAAACTTCATCACCCACATCCAAAACAATGCCCATGCGGTTGCGCAACAGATAGCGCGCTGGATTCGAAAAGAAAAAGGTCAAGTCGTCCAAATTGACGACAATTGGCTGTTCAGTTGGCTCAGGCAAGGGCTCAGTGAAAAAATGCACCGGCTCATCTTGCGGCTTGCCCAGCCTGTTGGCCGCCATTAGCCACTGGCTGGAGAATCCTGGTCGTTTAGGGTCGCCCTGAAAATAGATTGGGTTGAAGGCTTGCAACGAATGCGTAGTGATGACATGTTCCAAGCAATCACTCCCGTCAACCATGGCAAAACTGTTTTGAACAGCATCCAACAGATCGGCAACCAACACCGAGGGAGGAACCACCCCATTGTCGCGAATGTTTCGCCCGACATAGCTAATGTATAGAGTTTCTCGGGCCGACAGTAAGGTCTCCAGGAAAAGATAACGGTCATCTAA
>CAIOOA010000089.1 GCA_903859815.1 uncultured Methylococcaceae bacterium
AAGTAGTCGAGGAATTCCTCGGCAGATTCCAAACTTTCCAGGTCGTTTTCTAAGCTCATGTTGGTTCCTCAATTTAGATTTTCAAAAAGGGCTTTCGGAATGGCAAAGCAAGCTTTTATTGCTCCATCACACCACAGTTTCAGCCACGTCCAACAATTGCTTGGCACCCAGACGGTTGTGACTGTCCAGTTCCAGCAATTTTTCCAAAATTGCACGACCTTCCGCTTGTCGGCCTAGGCGCAATTGTAAATAGGCTTCTGCCTTCAGGGACAGAAGATGGAAACGGACCAAGGCCATGGCGGCCGGTCCGGCTTGGCTGATATGAGCCAAGGTTAGTAGTTTCCAGTCTAGCGGAATGTCTAGTCGATGGGCTGTCACCGACAAGGCAATCCCTGCGATATTCAAGGCATCTTCCAAGCGGTGCTGATAGTAGTAATATCGATACATCGCCACCAATACGTTTAATGACTCGGGGGCGAGCCTCAATGCCTCGGTCAGTGCTGGTTCCGCTTCCCCTTCGCCGTACATTTCACCTGCTTGTTGAAGCAAGTCCTCGACTACAGGCGAGAGGGTTTCTTCAAAATAAAGCTTCTCACCTTCAAAATCCATCAAGTCCATTAAAAATTCCCCTTGGTCAGTGTCGGTTCAGGCTGTGAATGAACATGACAAGCATCGTCCGCTTCACAGTGTGCGCAGTCGTTTTTCGCCGGGCGGCTGGCTTTGCTTATGCGTTTTTCCATTTTGTCCACTCGCTCAACTAGGCAGTGCAGTGCCTTGCCCACAGGGTCGGGGATTAGGTGATGGTCCAATTCAATGCCAAAAGCGTTCTGAATTTGCACCCCTTTGCGATGCACAATTCGGCCCGGTATGCCCACCACGGTGCAACAGGCAGGCACGTTTTTATTGACCACTGAATTGGCTCCGACGCGGACATTGTCCCCCAAGCGAATGGGTCCTAAGATTTTAGCCCCTGCGCCCACTAGCACGTTGTTGCCTAGCGTAGGGTGGCGTTTTTCTTTGTTCCATGACGTGCCGCCCAAGGTGACACCATGGTAAAGGGTGACATCATTGCCAATTTCAGCGGTCTCACCAATCACGACACCGGCCCCATGGTCGATGAACAGTCGCTGACCGATTTGCGCACCGGGGTGGATATCCACATTCGTCAGCAATCGCCCTATGAAAGATAGCCAGCGGGCGGTGAATTTCCATTTTGACAGCCACAGCCTATGGCTAAGCCGATAAATCAGCACAGCGTGTACGCCGGGATAAATCATCAAGACTTCCGGCAGATTGCGAGCCGCCGGGTCGCGGGCGAACACGCATAAAACATCCTCTTTCATTTGCTCAAACAGCGATTGTTTAAGCGATCCATGGGCCATGAACAAGTTCACCACGGGACGATGCTCCACGCCGTTTGACCGGGAATGGGGGGTGGCAAAATCACAGGCTTGCGAAATTCAACAGACTCTGGCTTTGCAACGTCCAAGGTATTTTGATCCTGTAGAATCTTCGGGGTTTCAGGCTTGGTTTCGTTTGTCATGATAGTCGAGCCTCCGATTGGGCTTGTTTAATGGAATCGTCAACTGGTTTTTTGCATGGGTTTGTTGGGACAGACAAGCTAAAGGAAAATGACCTGTCATTTAAGGCCCAATCATTAAAGAAATGACTTTAACCCTCACCATGCCGATGAAGAGCTAGCAATTCAAAACTCTCGGGTGGTCGTTTGTGGCGAGCGACAAATTGCCGGACTTTGCCTAACAACATCGTTGCCTCAGGTTTTTCCAATTCCAGCCCCATTTCAGCGAACACGCTCATTACGGCGCTTGAGCCGGAATGCTTGCCTAGAATGAACTGATGGCTACGCCCCACTACGGCGGGGTCCACGCCTTGGTAGTTGGCCAAGTCTTTCAACATTCCATCCACATGAATGCCGGCTTCGTGGCTGAACACTCGTTTTCCGACTAAGCTCTTGCGCCACCCCAAAGGTTCGCCAGAGGCTGTTTCGACACGGGCCGACAGTTCCGGGAATTCGCGCAGATCAACCCCCGTTTCAATTCCGTACAGTTGGCGCAGACCTACCACGACTTCTTCCAATGCTGCATTGCCGGCCCGTTCGCCCAATCCATTGACTGTGGTGTTTAGATGGGTGGCACCGGCCACGGCGGCGGCCAAAGTGTTGGCAGTGGCAAGCCCCAAGTCATCGTGGGCGTGCATTTCGATATCCAAATCGGTCGCAGAACGCAAAGCCTTGATTGTGTCCAACACGCCGAAAGGCTCCATCACACCCACGGTATCGGCGAAGCGGATGCGCTCGGCCCCGGCGGCTTGGGCGGTTGTTGCGACCCGAAGCAGAAAATCTCGGTCGGCTCGCGAAGCATCCTCCATGCCGACACAAACAGCCAAACCACCATCACGGGCTTGTTGTACACAGGTTCTGATCGTTTCCAAGGACCAGCCTTCGTCGCGTTGCAACTTCTGTTTGATTTGCTGGCTGGAGACTGGAATCGACAAGTCCGCAAAGCCTATGCCTAAATGTAGGCATTCTTGGATGTCATTTTGGCGCATCCTTGACCAGACCAACATCCTTGCGTTTAAGCCAAGTCCGGCGAGAGTGCGGATTTCCTCACGCTCCCGCATGCCCATGGCCGGGATGCCAATTTCCAGTTCTGGCACGCCGAGGCGATCCAGTCGAGTGGCAATGTCGATCTTTTCCTCCAGGGAAAATGCCACCCCCGCCGATTGCTCTCCGTCGCGCAGGGTAGTGTCGTCTATGGTCACGGTGCGAGTGTGCATATTTCTCTCTGAACAATGTCTGATTCATTTACTAGGATATGAGCAACCACTGTGCCATTTGCACAAAATTATTATAACTATATGAAAATCAGATATATGGGAAATTTATCAAATCTCCTGATGCCGACAAGCGTGTCTGTTGTTGTGTAAGCTTTATGACAAATCAGACGGTGTGCGGATATTTTATGCAAGAATTATTGACAAGCGGGGATCGTAATATTCGACGTCGAATATTCCAGTTGCATCGATAGTCAGCCACATCCAATGCTCTGAAATTAGCCAAAGATTAATTCTTGATTCATTGCTTGCATGAATGCCGACTAGACGTTATTAATGTTCGATCTTTCTCATAGAACTAGCAGCAACGGTCAATGCCCCATTTGTCAATCATCATCCCTACGCTGAATGAAGCCGAAGGGATCACCCATCTACTCAATTCGCTGTTGCCATTGCGCCAACGAGGACATGAAATCATTGTTGCAGATGGCGGTAGTCAGGATGGAACAGTGGCACTGGCTCGCCCATTGGCCGATTGGGTGATTGAAGCACCACGCGGCAGGGCTGCGCAAATGAACGCGGGGGCGATGTTGGCAACAGGTGAGATGCTGTTGTTTCTTCATGCCGACACGCAACTGCCTGAACGGGCCGATGAACTGATTTTTGAGCATTTGTCGCATGGACATACAACAGCATTAGTTTGGGGTCGTTTCGATGTGAGGATAGCGGGTACGCATCCGCTATTGAATGTGATTGCTTGGTTCATGAACCACCGCTCACGCTGGACCGGCATTGCCACGGGCGACCAAGCCATCTTTGTTTGCCGTGAAGGCTTCCAAGTAGTCGGTGGCTTCCCCGATATTCCTTTAATGGAAGACATCGTACTGTCAACAAAACTCAAAGCCATCAGCGCTCCCATTTGCTTCAAAACGCCCGTGACCACGTCCGGCAGACGATGGGAGCAGCATGGCGTATTGCGCACCCTGTTGACAATGTGGCGGTTAAGGTTAGCGTTTTTTCTAGGCGCCGACCCGTCGCGGCTTGCCAAGGCTTATGGCTATGCACCCCGCGAACAGTGAAACCATCGCCATTGCCGTGTTCAGCCGTGCGCCCGTGGCTGGGCAAGCCAAGACAAGGCTGATACCTGCTTTAGGTGCGGAAAATGCCGCAAACTTGCAAGCCTCATTTTTGCGTCAAACCCTGCAAACGGCAATCTCGGCCCGGCTTGGACCCGTTTTCCTGTGGTGTGTGCCGGACTGCGCCCATCCCGCTTTTCAACAATCCACGGCTGACTATGACTATGCTCTGACTTTGCATCAACAATGCGATGGCGATTTGGGCAAGCGCATGTTGACTGCGTTTGAACAACTATGTAGCCAATATCCTGTATTATTGATCGGAACCGATTGCCCTGCGCTGACAACCGCCCATCTGCACAGGGCGGCAGCGGTCTTGCAGCAAGGTGACGATGCCGTGTTCTTGCCTGCCGAAGACGGCGGCTATGTGTTGATTGGACTTAGGCAAGCCGAGGCCAGCCTGTTTACCGACATGCCTTGGGGCAGCGCCAAGGTCATGGCTGAAACCCGCCGTCGGTTGTTGCAAGCCGGCTTGCGTTGGCAAGAGCCTGTGCTTCTATGGGATGTGGACGAACCTGAAGATCTTGCTAAAATGCGATCTTCAGGATTAATGAACGAATGGTTTGAGGAAAACATGACATGAAAGCACGAATGCTGATTGCCCTGCTAGGCTTCACTAACATTAAGTTAGTATTCGTAGTCCCGCCTTTAGGCGGCAAACTGACCGAAAATAACCGGCTGAAGCCGGAACTACAAACGATTTACTATGTTCAAAATCTTTAACTTAATGGCGCTACTGCTAGGCTTGGCAAACGTATCGCTCGCCGATAATGGTTCAGCCAACGTGACGGCCTTTTCCCCGGCGACACCGGGTTCGGCCATCCCATCGCCTTGGACCTTGACCACGTTGCCGAATGTTGCCCGTGCCACTCGCTTTGAACTGGTTCGTGACACGGAACAAGCAACCGTGTTGCAAGCCATTTCCGAAGCGGCGGCGGCTACCTTGACCCATAAACTGCATGTTGACCCGACCGTCAGCCCTTGGCTGTCTTGGCGTTGGAAAGTTTCACGGGTGTTGGAATCCGCCGATTTAAGCGAGAAGAAACGCGACGATTACGCTGCCCGCGTGTATGTGCTGTTTGATTATCCGGTGGAAAAATTGCCGCTTGCCGACCGTATCAAGATTAGCATCGGGCGTTCCTTGTATGGACAGGAACTGCCTGCCGCCGCGCTGTGTTATGTTTGGGACAATCGCCATTTGGTTGGAGTATCCGCTTGGAGCGCTTATACTGATCGGGTGCGGATGATCGTGTTGGAAAGTGGGCCGCACCACGTTGGGCAATGGCGCTTGGAGCAGCGTGACGTGGCTGCCGACTTCCGTGCTGCCTTTGGCGAAGAAGCCCCGCCAATTTCCGGCATTGCCCTTGCCGCCGACACCGACAACACGGGTGAAAATGTCACGGCATGGTTTGGCGATCTCAAGTTTAGCCCTGTACCCGAAAAGTAAGCCGTGCAAATTTGCCCCAGAGCGGCTAAAGTCGTAATGCCGTTGAATTTAGCCATTCACTGCCTGTTCCCCGAGCGAAGTCGAGGGGCTAAGCCGAAGCGAATATGCTGGCTTCGACTCCGATCAGCCAGCGACTTATCTTTAACTTACTGGCTGATGTTACGCACGGACGTGAAATAGGTAAGACGGGAACGTCAAAGCTTGCTTTGACAAGAGCCTGAAATGCGAAGCATGCTTCGCATGTCAAAGCAAGCTTTGACGCTCCAATCCTATGCCGCTGCGACACATCAGTTACTGGATAATTCAACAGCATTGACCCCAAGCCACCACTACAATCATAAAAACAACTGAAAACCCTTTGAGAGCAAGCAACCCACATGATGACTGAACACGACGCCCGCGAATCCGTTCAAGATTACTATGGCAAAATCCTACAAACAAAAGATGACTTGAAAACCAGCGCCTGTTGCACGGCGGATGCCATGCCGGAACCGTTGCGGCGAATCCTGGCGCTGCTGCACCCGGAAGTGAAAGACAAATTCTACGGTTGTGGCTCACCGATTCCACCCGCGTTGGAAGGCATGACCGTGCTGGATTTGGGTTCGGGTTCGGGCCGGGATTGCTTCATTCTGTCCAAGCTGGTCGGGCCAAAAGGCCGGGTGATAGGCGTGGACATGACCGAGGAACAATTGGAAGTCGCCAACCGGCAGATCGTCTACCACACCGAACGCTTCGGCTATGAGCAACCGAACGTGCAATTCCTGCAAGGCTATATTGAAGATTTAGCCGGCTTGGGCTTGGCAGACAATTCGGTCGATGTCGTGGTGTCGAATTGTGTAGTCAACTTGTCGCCGGACAAGCGCCGCGTGTTTGCCGAGATATTCCGGGTGTTGAAACCGGGGGGTGAACTTTATTTTTCCGATGTGTTTGCCGACCGGCGAATTCCCGAAGACCTGACGCAAGACCCCGTATTATTGGGCGAATGTTTGGGCGGTGCGTTGTACATCGAGGATTTCCGACGACTGTTATTAAAGCTTGGCTGTCCTGATTATCGCGTCGTCTCCTCGTCCAAAATTGATTTGAACGACCCGGAAGTGGCGCAAAAGGCAGGCGGGATTGGGTTTTACTCGCTGACGATTCGAGCCTTCAAACTGGCATTGGAAGACCGTTGCGAAGATTTTGGACAAGTGGCCTATTATCTGGGCAGCTTGCCCGACCATCCCCATCATTTCACCTTGGACAATCACCATCATTTTGAAACCGGTCGGCCTATGCTAGTCTGTGGCAACACCGCCACAATGTTAAGCCAAACCCGCTATGCGGCCCATTTTGGCATCATAGGCGACACCTCCGTGCATTTCGGTTTGTTTGATTGTGGGCTGGGTGCGTTGCAAACGAACGGTGACGATGCCGCGCCAGGGGCGTGTTGTTAGTGGATTTTCATTGTTCCCACAATCTTAGTCCAATGCCATCCAGTTAAACCCTATTGGCTGAATCAACCGCAGTAATTTAAGCAATAAATTGTCGTAAACCCGACAAACTGTCCTATCTGTCGTTTCCCATTTCTTGTTATTAAACCTATCTAACTGTTTTAGCTACATGAAATAGATGGCATGTATTCTGTTAGGGATTAAGCATAGACTCCCATCAACCCAACCCTGAGGAAGAATCATGCTGCTTAACCGCTACGATGAAAACGCATTATTGACCAATGTCAATATCAAAGAAAAAACCACCAAACCGAATTTGGACGCTTATCGAGGCGATTTGGTATTGGAAGAAGGCGAGATAGCGGATTCGCTTGGCAGACGCAAACCCCCGCTGTCTGTCATCAAGCAAGTGGCTTTGCTGGCGGGGGAAGACAAAATCACCTTCATCTCTGGTTTTTTGGAAAAGCTTGAGTCACTGCCATTATTCTATGAAAAATATGCAGGGGATGTTGCGGAAGATTTGGCTGCTGTGTTTTATGTGGAAAACATACCAAAACCCATCCAAACCAAATATCATGGCATTCACCATGTTTTGATGCCGATGATCGAAGGCGAAGGCACGGTTTGGAACGAATTGAACGAAGAATTGGCATTGGAAAAAACCGATTTCAAAGGCCAGAGTGCGGGCGATAAAGTCATTACCGTCTGTCAGGCCGTGAAGACAGATTATCACCCGAAATACCCGGAAGTCAGCTTTGAAGAAGCGCTTGGGCTTGTGGTGGAAGTGAAAAAGGAATTGCGCGGCGCTGTTTGAGTAGGATGGGGTCGACTCGGTTCGGATGACTGGATCGACCTGATCCTCCGCTTCTCTCCAAGATTGTTGCTTGTTGTTTGGGGTAGTATGCCTTTTCCGGGTGTTTCTTGCGGAGGTAGCCGCAACCCCGGAATTTTTTTTGGTTGGAGTGCAAGGCTTGCCTTGCATAAGCAGTAATTCTCATTATTAGACAAAGCGTTGTTGTATAACCCGTCATTCCTGCCGGGAAGCAGGAATCCAGTCACAGGGACGTGAAACTAGGATTTGCCTGTCACGTTTAATCAGACGCTTATGCACCAACAAGTTACCATCCATGGCACTGGATTCCGGCAGTCCATGCCGGAATGACGGCGTTTTAGCTCTGTTTACGCAGCAGCCTGGGATTGGCTTAGAAAATAAGCAACTGCTGCATCCGCATGTAACATCAGTTCTTAACTTGTCTCATGCGTTGCTTAAGCGCTTCCAACGCCTTGCGGGAAGCAGCCAAATCTTGTTGCCATTCTGCATTGGATTGATCCAATTGAGCAAGGCGTTCGGCGATAGCGAGATCGGCCTCGCGCTCGATCAAGGCTTCCGCTAATTGCCTTTGTATTTCAAATATTGTGGCGAGCCAACGATGAGTGATAGACAAATCCCGTTGCCAAACAGTGTTGTCCGGGTCGTGCTGCGTCAACCGTAGCCTAATGTCTTTGCTGGCTTGAAATTCCAGCAAGGCATCAACCGATTTACCCTGCGCCTGTAACACATTGCCCACGTTATTGTGGGAGACTGACAACTCCCGCTGCCAATCGGCGTTGTCCGGGTCTTGCTGGGTCAGCCGCAGCAGGATGTCTTTATAGGATTGATATTCCAGCAAGGCTTCGGCCAGTTTCCCCTGCGCCTGTAACACATTGCCCACGTTATTGTGGGAGACTGACAACTCCCGCTGCCAATCGGCGTTGTCCGGGTCTTGCTGGGTCAGCCGCAGCATAATGTCTTTGTAGGCTTGATATTCCAGCAAGGCTTCGGCCAGTTTCCCCTGCGCCTGTAACACACGGCCCACGTGATTGTGGGAGACCGACAAATCCCGCTGCCAACCGGTGTTGTTGAGGTCTTTCCTAGTCAACCGCAGCAGGATGTCTTTGAAGGCTTGAAATTCCAGCAAGGCTTCAGCCAGTTTCCCCTTCGCCTGTAACACACTGCCCACGTAATCGTGAGAAATCGACAAATCCCGCTGCCAATCGGTGTTGTCCGGGTCTAGCCGGGTCAGCCGCAGCATGATGTCTTTGCAGGCTTGATATTGCTGTAAAGCGCCAGCTAAATCTCCTTCTGCCATCAACGTGTTGCCCAATAATTCCCGAGCATCGGCTTCACTTTGATCGTCATTGGCAATCACAAATAAAGGGATTGCTGCTCGCGCCATAGTTTCAATGTCTTTAAGCGGTAAGCGCCCCCCCTTATCCATCCCAAAGTAATCAAGGCACGGGCTAGGGTGACACCTTTAAGCCATTCGCCAGCCAATAGTTCTTCCAGCGCCAAAGCCAAGGCTTGCAGTGGTTCAAACCGACCCGCACGATCCCATTCTTGATAAAGCTTTAGCAATGCCTCGGCAGACTCAACCGGTACGTCTGTAGTCAGGCGATGGTAAAGAGCTTCAATTCGCTGATGAGCTTCCGAGCCAGCCAAACATTTGGCTGCACGGCGCGACAATTCGTCAAACCTTGCTCTATTTTCAGTTGCCACACATTTACGCAAGGCCAAGCGGGTGGCTTCGTGGACGTTATGGGCGTTACGCGCTTTGAAGCTTTCCACTTGCGGCACGGTGATAAGCTGCTGGTAATAGCGAGTGGCTGTGGCTAGGTCGGTTTCCAGCAAGGCGGCAAGCAGGGCGGCATCGAACCAATGCGGTATCGCAGCGGCTTCCAACACCGGAAATAACGCCGGATCCACTGCCTCGCAACTGAGTTTGGCGGTCAGCACCGTGAGGGCTTGCGGGTTATTTTGGACACGCTGCAATTGTTCCAAGGCATCTTCTATATGCATGACGGTCACCCCCTAGTCCGGCTGAAGCTGCGCAATAATGCGCTAGTCTGTCCAGGGTCGCCTTGGGAAATGTGCAGCAACATTTCGATATGGTCATTGCTGATGGAGGAATGGCCCAAGGCATGAGTCGCAAAGTCTATCCAGTGCTTGGCTTCTTTGATGGCCGGCAGGGTCGTGTGAACCGCCAACCCCGCCCACGGGAAACAGGTGCGTTCCGGCACTTGCTTGCCACTCAGTATCACCACCAAGCCCGGACAATGCTCCATCCGTCGTAGCAACTGACCTTCGATCCAATCGGCAATGTCCAACGGTACGTCTTGGTAAGTGTCGAATCCCAACACGAGGGGTTTAGGCAATTTTTCCAAATCCTTGAGCAAGGCAGTTTTGCGTGGTGGTCCGTTGGCAGAATGGAAAGCGGGCAGGAGGGTCGCGTCCACTTCCAAGGTCAGGAAGTCAAACAACTCATCCAAGGTAGGGCAACCTTTCAAATCCAACTGCACAGACAACAAGCCAAGCTGCTTGGCAAATTTAATCAATTCCGTTAGCAAGACGGTTTTGCCGCTGCTGCTAGAGCCATCGACTAGGAAAATTCGCTCTGAACGGCGAGCGGTAATCATTTCATGAAAGAGTTCAAAAGGTTCGGTGCGATCCGCCAAGGACCAAGGATAATCAGCCACAGGTTCGGGCCAAACGATATTAATATTCGACGTCGAATATTCCGGCAACGCACCGAGTCTTCGCAACCAAGCGAGGATATTCAAAAAGTCGCGGTTGGCATCAAAAGTATGGTGACCGGCAATAAGTTTTGGGATGTAGTTTTTATGATCGTTTTCAAAGGTCACTGCACGACAAAAATCGATTTCAGCGCCACACTCGTTTAGCCTCTGATGTAGCACCTTGGTTTCAAGCGTCGCCCCTTGCCGGACTCCTCTAGGTTGTTCACCATCCCAACATTTTCGATAGGTGGGCGTGAACACCAATAGCACAATATCGGCCTCTCCCGCGTTTTTTTCACACCATGTATTCCAACCGCCATCAGGCCCGCCGTCATTATAATCCCGGTCTAGGATGATGCTGACGCCTTGATGACGCAAACGGTCAGCCAAAGCGCATACCCGTTGCTCGTGCACCTCACTTTCTTGGCTGTAACTGATGAAAACCTTAGGCATGTTGTTTGTTGGCTCGCGAGAGTAGATGCATTTGATGCCAAATTGTAACAAGTTTGCCTACGTTCACGAAATTGAGCGGGTGGATGTCAGCAATTCTCATTATGAGGTAAAGAGTTGACACGTAACCCGTCATTCCTGCCGGGAAGCAGGAATCCAGTCACATGGACGTGAAACTTGGGTTAACTCACAGCGCTTAATCAAACGCTTACGCAGCCGACACGATACCGTCCATGGCACTGGATTCCGGCAGTCCATGCCGGAATGACGGCTTCCACGCCAAAATGAGAATTGCTGGGTGGATGTGGATGGGATTTCAAACCTATCCAGCATTCGTGAGCAAGCTTTTTATGTCGTATGGAATTGGTAAGACTATAATAACCCCCTATCCCGATGACATGCCCTGCCAACCTTTTAAGCACAAGGCAACCATTGGGTTTCCATCATTACAATACTGGGCAAATTTATGCGACAACTCTTTGCCATTGCCTTGGGCGGTTCGGTCGGCGCGGTGGTCCGGTTTTGGGTCGCCAGTGGCATTTATGCATTGCTGGGGCGGGGCTTCCCTCACGGAACTTTAGTCGTCAATGTCAGCGGGTCTTTCCTGATGGGCATTTTGTCTGAACTACTCATCCAACGCTTCCCGGTTTCCATCGAGTACCGGGCTGCGGTGCTGGTGGGTTTCCTAGGCGCTTACACCACCTTCTCCACTTTCGCCTTGGAAACCTTGGTTTTGATCGAAGAAGGTAGCCTCGCCAAGGCAGGTTTGAATATCTTCCTCAGTGTGATGTTATGCTTGGTTGCTGTGTGGGGTGGCTTGGTTTGGGGCCGGGTTTTGTTTTCGAACAGCCTTTATCCTTGGCTAGACCATTCTTTCCCTTACCGGGATTTGGCCTTGGGGGTTCTCATCACATTTGCATTGGCTTTGCTGGTCGAGTGGTTCAGCTTGCATTCGGCACTGAACCCTGCTTACCGGGCTATGTTGTTAGTCACCCTATTGGGTTTTTCAACCCTGCTTTCCACCTTCTGGGCACTGTTGAAAGTCGGTGAAATCAGTCTTGACCTGCACGACTTGTTAGGCATATTCATCTTTAATGCCCTATTAGGGTCCATTTTCATTTGGTTCAGCGCAACGATAGGCAATTGGTTATGGCAGAACAACTCATTACAATAGCGCGGATTTATCTACGGGAATCAGAACATCTGCTCCCAAAAGTCATCCAGTTTTTGCATGACGAGGAAAAGGTGCCCGGTGTCACCGTGCTGCGTGGCATTGCCGGCTTTAGCGCGGATGGAAAAATTCATACGGCTTCATTGATTGACCTGTCCATGGATTTGCCTTTAGTCGTTGAGTTTTTCGACGAACCGGATAGAGTCAAGACGGTGTTGGCTAGGTTGATGGAGCATATCCCTGTGACCCATGTGGTGACATGGTCGGCAGAGATGGTCACTCGGGTATAAACAGGATTGATCTTACCAATGTAGCAAATACTACACCCTTGAAGTTTATTTATTTTAGATTGTCATGTTTACGACAATCCACTACCCTAGTCAACGCCTAACCTGGTGTGTGATCTTTAGTGCTGTCAACGACGACTGAAAAGGTTTGAATGATGTCGGGAGTGCAAGGCTTGCCTTGCCTGAACATGCACTTGCAAACTAGTCCCAGTACTCCTGTGTCTGGTTTAATCCCACCCCCCTAAACCTTCCGATTGCACAATATTAGCAAACGGCATTAAGCTTGCTTGGATTTAAGCAGCAATCACCGACTGATCAAGAGGCGGATAATGACAAAAGAAGTAAGCGCCACTTCCACGGAGCAGAATAAACCGGCAGGAACAGACGAACCACCCGCAGTGCCAAAGCTGCCGCACGGCTTGTTCGCTGAAACCGTGCGCCAAGCCCCCATCGCCATCGCCATTACCGACAACAAAGCCAATATTGCCTATATCAACAAGGCTTTCACGGACATCACGGGCTATACGTCAAAAGAAAGCATTGGATGCAATCAATCCATGCTTTCCCATAAGCAAACACCCAGAAAGGTCTACGATGAGCTTTGGTCTAACTTGGAGCAACAAATACCTTGGCGTGGGTTATTGCTTAACCGACACCGGGACGGATTTCCCTATCTGGCCGAACTGACGATTGCCCCCATCTTGAATTTGGAAGGCGAAACCACGCATTTCATCGGGATGCACCGTGACATCACCGAGGTTTATCGATTGCAGCAACAGGTTGTGGATCAGAAATTGCTTATCGAAACCGTAGTGGATTCGATGCCGGTGGCTACCATCCTAATGGATGAAACTGGGCGCATCGTGCTGGACAACCAAGCCTATAAGAAATTTCACAGCGACCTAGGTTTGCGCGAACCTTTAACAATATTCTTGGAGATTTTACAGGAAGATATGGGCGATGAATGGGGACAGTTAAAGAACCAAGGGCTTGGTTTTCGCAATCGGGAAGTTCGCTATGATCGGGGTGGCAAGCATGGCCCGCGTTGGTTTTCCTGTTCGGGGACTTGGTTCAGCCAAGGGGACGGCAGTGTGGATACATTTTTTAAACAAAATGCCCATTCCTATCTGTTGCTGACCTTGGATGACATCACCCAGCAAAAGAAAAACGAGGCGGAAATTCGATTCAACGCCCTCAAGGCACTTATGGCGGAGGAGGAAAAAATCCAAAGCCTGAAGGAAACCCTGCTGGGGGCGATGCACCATATTCAAGGGCCGATTAACTTGCTCAGTGCAGCCAAGACCATGATGGAAAGACGCGGGGCGGAAAGGCAAAATCCGGCTCTGCTGGACATCCTAGATCAGGTGCTTGCGGCCGGCGAGGAATCGCTGGATCGTCTAAAACAGTGCATACCCGAAGTTGAAGATGTCGCGATGAGCATGGTCAATATTAACCAAATCTTGCATGAGTGCATTGTGTTGCTGACTCAGCGCATGTTGTCTGCTGGCATTGTCATTGATTGGAAGCCGACCCCGATACTGCCCATGGTCATGGGTTTGGAAAATCGGCTACGCGCCATGTTTAAGCAAATCATTGAAAATGCGATAGATGCGATGAACCAAAGTGGCGTGGACAAGCGGGAATTGCGCATTTCGACATGGCCTGACGGTGAACTGGTCCATGTTTGCATCGAGGATACTGGGCCAGGCATTCCTGAAAGCCTGAACTTCAAAGTATTCGAACCGTTCTTTTCCACCAAAAGTGGGGGTGGACGTCGCCATTCCGGCATGGGATTGACAATGGCGCAAGAAGTGATAAATCAACACATGGGATTGATTCGTTTCGATCCGTCTTACCACTATGGCTGCCGGGTTCACATCCAATTGCAGACCCATGCGCAACATCACACAGGACAAAGACCTTATGCCTATGGCTGACCGCACGCGGTTGATCGAACAAGAACTGGATGCCCTTTACCAAGTCAGCCGGGTGCTGAATAGTTCATTGACGCTGAGGGACAAGCTGCAAGGTGTGCTGGAAGTGTTGCATGAACGAGCAGGCATGCGCTCAGGCATGCTGGCCCTGCGCGAGAAAAACACTGATGCTTTGGTGATTTGCTCGGTAAAACAAAACAGCTCAGGCAATACCGACTGGGAACCAGTTCGCTACGAGCCAGGTGAAGGGTTGATTGGGACTATTCTGGATGAAGGCTACACCATCGTGGTTGAGCGCATTGCCGACGAACCGCGTTTTTTAGGCAAAATGGGTCTCTATGACCCAACCCTGCCATTCATTGGTGCGCCCATCCGCGTGGGGGGTGATGAAGTGGTTGGCGTGTTGGCGGCACAACCTGTGGATGCTGTCTTGCTCGGCGAACGCGCCCGCTTTTTGGAAATGGTCGCCAATCTGATCGCCCAAAGCGTTGAAATGCTGCGCGGTGTCGAACAACGGCAGAAGGATTTGACCGAGGAGCGGGACCAACTCAAGCAAAGCCTGCGCAAGAACTATGGCTTCGAAAATATCATCGGTCACACATCGTCCATGCAGCGGGTGTTCGAACTGGTGCGCCAAGTGGCGAAGTGGAACACGACCGTGCTGATCCGGGGCGAGTCCGGCACCGGCAAGGAAGTCATCGCCAATGCCATCCACTACCATTCCGCTTGCGCGGGCGGTCCTTTCATCAAGCTCAACTGTGCCGCCTTGCCGGACAACCTGCTCGAGTCAGAGTTGTTCGGCCATGAAAAAGGGGCGTTCTCAGGGGCGGTGAACCAACGCAAGGGGCGCTTTGAACTCGCCAATCAAGGCACTATTTTCCTTGATGAGATTGGCGAAATCTCCGCCCAGTTCCAAGCCAAATTACTCCGCGTGTTGCAGGAGGGCGAGTTTGAACGAGTAGGCGGTGTGCAAACCCTGAAGGTGCGGGTGCGCATCATCGCCGCCACCAACCGCGATTTGGAAGAAGCGGTGGAAAAAGGCCAATTCCGTGAAGATTTGTATTACCGCCTGAATGTGATGCCCATCAACATGCCGCCGTTGCGGGATCGCTTGGAAGACATCCCGCAATTAGCCGAATTCCTGCTTGCCCGTATCTCCAGACAGCAAGGCGGTCGTCCGCTCGTTATCAAGGAGAGCGCCATTCGCATCTTGATGCGACATGATTGGCCCGGTAACGTGCGGGAATTGGAAAACACCTTGGAACGCGCTGCCATCATGAGCGCCGAAGGCATTATCGACCGCGACGCCATCGCGCTGACTGGCATCGAAGATGAACTATCCCTAGGGCTTGCCCCAACCGCCAAGCCCGAGTTCAACACGGAAGGCATGGACGAGCGAGAGCAGGTCATCGCCGCATTAGAACAAGCCGGTTGGGTTCAGGCCAAAGCCGCCCGCTTGCTGAACATGACACCCCGCCAAATCGCCTATCGGGTGAGAATACTGAACATCAGGATGAAACATATATAGCGAGTCTCACACCGTATCAAGCCAGTTTAGCCAGTCACCCAAAGCCGCGAATCTAGCGGCTTTTTCGTTTCATGCGATTGCACAACCCGACCTGATTGGCGAACGTATCGATATTCGACATCGAATAAATTCCAGCCATTTTCCTCTTGACTCTGTGCCTATCTGCGCTATTATAAATCTTTGAAATTGATAAATTGCGAATTTTAAACGCGACGGGTGAATCCAAAATGACTCTTGTTCGGATCAAACAAAACTTCCAGATCACATTACCTGCGGAGGTGCGCAAACATCTCAATATTGCGCAGGGAGACTTCTTGGAGGCGACTATCCGCGACAATGAGATCGTCCTAACACCCAAAGCACTGGTAGATAGAGCTTTGGAATTGGCGGATCATGGCGAAAAAGAAGCCAAGGCTGTCAATGCATAAGTTCATTCGCAAAAGTTCCGATGCCGAATGTTTGGAACTCATCACATCCCGAAATTGGCGCCTATATCAACTAATCCTAAATAATCAGAGCTTTACAAAGGAAATATGAGCAAAGTCGTAGCATTGGCAAATCAAAAAGGGGGCGTTGGAAAAACCACTTCAACGATAAATCTTGCCTATGCCCTCGCGCAACAAGGCAAGCGGACGCTTGCAGTTGATTGTGATCCCCAAGGTAGCCTTACGATTTACTTTGGTTTCAACCCCGACGAGCTTGAAGACTCTGATTCCACTTTGTACGCCGGGTTGATCGGCGACAAGCCAATTGAATCTTTGATACTCGGCGAAAACCCGGCACTCATTCCGGCAAGCATCTCCCTTGCCAATGCAGAGCCCGAATTGCTGGTAAAAATCATGCTGAGTTCACAAAAGGTGTTGCGGGACAAATTAAAGGGCGTTCGGGACAATTACGACTTCATTTTAATAGATTGCCCGCCATCTTTGGGGTTGCTGACCATAAACGCACTGGTCGCTGCCGACTTGGTTCTCGTTCCGGTAAAAACTGACAACCTTTCTTTTCACGGTGTCGCAAGGCTATTTCAGACCATAGAGCAAATCCAAGCCGACCTAAACCCTACGCTAAGGGTCTTGGGCATCCTTCCCACCCAATACAATCCACGCAATGTTCACGACAATCAAATATTAAACGGGGTAAGGGACGCACTTTCCGGTCAATCAGTGAATATCTTCGACCCAGTCAACCGCAGCACTGTCTTTGACAAGGCAACCTCACTTGGCATTCCGACCGTGGCCATCACCCCTGGCAGCCCAAGCGTCCTTTCGTACCATCAGGTCGCGGAAGCACTTATTAACATACCTTAGACGCCGATATCGATGGAACAGAAACCTCAACTCGCGGCCAGCCTGTTCGGGAACGTCTCGCCGAACACACCCAAAATCAAGGATATCGACTTATTCAATATTCTTCCGAACCCTGGTCAACCTAGAAAGACCTTTGACGAGCAAAGTCTTCGCGAATTGGCCGACTCCATTGATCAGCACGGCCTATTGCAACCGATTACAGTCAAGCGAAAGGAGGACGATCAAGATCGCTACATACTCGTAGCGGGGGAGCGGCGCTTCCGCGCACACCAACTTCTCGGCAAAACCAAAATTCTAGGCATTGTCCTGACTAGTGGCAATATTGACGAACTTGCAATCATTGAGAATCTGCAACGTGAGGACCTCAATCCGATAGAGGAGGCTGAGGCACTTTCCAAACTCATGGAACGCTACCAATATACGCAGGAGGCGCTCGGAAAGGTGGTCGGCAAGGCGCAGGCAACCATTAGCAACATATTAAATCTAAACAAACTCCCCGAGCAGATTAAAAGAGAATATTCGACATCGAATAGTAAAGTATCAAAATCACTGCTGATGGAAATCGCCCGACACGAAAATCATAGCGAACAACTCAGACTATGGGATTCAGTAAAGTTTGGCAACGCAACCGTCCGTGCAGCCAGGCAGGCAAAGAAGGAGAAAACCCAACTCAGGGAGGCAACCCCTATCGTCAAACTGACCATTTCAGCCGGGAAACTGTTTGCCTACCGACTTAACTTGCTACAGAGAGCAGATATTTTTGCCAACACTACCGATGCGGGCGAAATCATCTCCCTCCACGATAAAATCAATCAACAAATTGGCAATTTGTACCCGCCCGATGAACGCTTGTGGCAAGCCGTCGTTGAATTAAACAGCCAACTCGAAAACATTCAAAGCGACGTAGCATGGTCGGATACGATGGCAGAAGATATTTCCATCCTCCGAGACAAACTAATCGAGTTGACGGCGAAATTTGGAAAACAAAATGACGGAAAATAGCCCTGCCATCAAGGACGAGACTGCCATAGAACAAGTCCGAGCCATCATCCGCCCGGAATTGAATATTGAAAAGCATGCAGATTTTATCTTTGCACCCTCCCATTCCAAGCGAATCCGCGAGCCTAGAAAAAAAATGTGGGCAACGGAAATTGAGGGAGGGCGAAAGGCAGCCTCTTACCTGCTCATCGAACCCATCTATGGAGGGAAGACGCCAACAACAAAAACACGAAAAGTCTATTTGGTCTTGGTGAAACTTTGGGAGGCGCGTACAAGGGATGACGATGTCGTTGTATTCTCAGTGCGTGAAATTGCAGATGAATTAGGCATCAAATGGGCCGGAAAAAAGACTGCCGAGGATATTTATCGGGAAATTCAGACGCTTAGAGCAACAATGTTCACTTGGAGATATTCATTCCTGAATGCTGAAGGGAAAAAAGTCGATCTGCTCGACCATGTGAACATACTGGATCGCTTTTCCTATGTCGCTTTGGAGGACCGCGACAAGATCAGCGACCGATTCCAATCCATGCATGCAATCCGCTTTAGCGAGGTAATCCTCAGCAACCTGAAGGCTAACCGAACCAAACCAACTAATATTGAGGTCATCCTGGCGATTAAAGGTGAGTTGGCAGCCGTGCTTTACGCCCGCCTCGACATTATCCTGGCGGACAAACTGCAATATGAGAGGACTAGCAAGGGACTTTTTGAAGACATTCAAATCGATAAGGAACTCGAATACCGCTACCCCGCAGGACGTAAACGCATCCTCGATCGAGCCATCCGCGAGATCAACGGCAAAGCCATATCTACTGGGATTCTTGATCTCAGGGTCGAAAAGACAGTGGACGGTAGTGACTGGAAGCTTGTGGCTAGAAAGTTGCCGGCACTCCCCAAATCGAACACTCAAAAACTCTTTCCAAAACGCAAACTCACCCCCCCGGCCAACCCCAAGGAAATTGTCTCTATGATCGGAAAAGAAATCGGCAATGTTGTGGGTTGGTATCCTGAGAAGCAACGCCTCTATGAATTGTTTGCTATCCACTATCCCGCAAATTTAATTTACCAAGCCATTGCAGAATTCAAAGCAGATGTTAAAAAGCCTACGCACACAGCTAAAATATTCACCGCGATAATGCACAGACTCGCCCACCAACAGCGGTTCGATTGGATAAAAGCCTGCCCACCAGACTGCAAATACCGGGAAAAATTACAGGGAAAGTAAGGCGGTACTCGGGAGGTTTCAGACAAGTCGTTGATCTATCGAAAATAGGGAAAGGATAGGATTAGATGACCCATAATGGATCGTGAAAAAATTGAAATACTTCCAAGATCAAAAAGCGTCAAGCCAAGGACGCATTGAAAATGGATTTAAACACGCCTGGCTAACCAAAAAATCAATCACACCCCCCTCGGCTATCTACAATTAAGCATTGAGTTGCGAAATCATTGGAAAGCCACGGAGCTAAAAATCAATCCTTTCCGAAATTGGTCGGGGAATAAAATCCATGTTGCATTATTATTCAATTGAAATGGGCTGAAGCTCTCAACTGAGACAGGGAAAAATAGTGCAAGTCACGGTTATTACGGATGACTCAAATAGGGAAAGCAGGCTGGGAGGTTTCAAACAAGTGGACAAAGGAAAAGACATGGGAGGTTTCAGACAAATGGCTGTGGATAACCTGCATATACCGTGGGAGGTGTCAGACAAGTTGCTGGGAGGTATCACCCATAGTAGTGGGAGGTATCAGACAAGCCCTTGGGAGGTATTAGACAAATGCAGCTTGCTGGAAGGCAGTCAGGGCAAGGCTCACAGAGGATTTCGACAACTTGGGTACTAGCTTTAAGCACTAGCTCTTTGCACATGTTTTAAGTACCGCTCAAACATGCCAAATCATTCCGACCGAAGCATCATCAAACGAACCTTAATGAAAAGGGCATCAAATCAATTAGACGAACGTAAAATTCAACCACCAATCCCCCCTATTAGATGCACACTCAACAATAAGACTACACTTGAAGAAATCTGTTAATATTCAGCCAGCGCTTTCCCTTTGCCAATCAAAATTGAGATTGAATAGGAACTAGAGCCGATCAAAGGAACCTACTGTAGCTGCAACAACAAAAGCCCGGTACAAGATGCTGATTGAAAGCGTTAGAAATTTAATGAGTTGTTTTGGCATTTGACTACAACAGAGAAAAAACAATGAGCGGGATAAACTTTCCAGTAAATAAGCAAATTTGGCTTCGTTTTATCGATGTGGTAAAAGCTTTTATCACATCCAATGTTGGGGGCAGGGCAATCTGGCTTTCAGCAGCCCTTATTGCGTTGCTATTGGGGGTAAATGGCTTCAATGTGGTCAATAGCTACGTGGGTCGCGATTTCATGAGTGCCATCGCCGAACGCAATCAATCCGCCTTTGCATGGAAAGCCATTCTTTACATAGGTGTTTTTGCAGCGTCAACCATAGTCGCCGTGTTGCACCGTTACGCTGAAGATAGCCTTGGCATTCTATTTCGTGAATGGCTTACTAAACATTTGACCAATGCCTATCTTGATGGACGAACCTATTACCGGTTGAAGGTTGACGGTGTGGTCGAAAACCCAGACGAACGAATTGCGGATGATGTCAAAACTTACACGATAACGACCCTTTCCATCATATTGATGCTCCTCAATGCAAGCGTCACGGTTATTGCATTTTCAAGCGTCTTATGGACAATAAGCCCGTCTCTGTTTTTCATTGCCATTTCCTATGCGTTACTGGGTTCCATCTTCGCAATCAAGTTGGGTCGCCCGTTAGTCGGATTGAATTCAAACCAACTCGACAAAGAAGCCGACTTTAGGGCTACGCTAATCCATATACGGTCGAATGCCGAATCAATTGCTTTATCACGCAGGGAAGGAAGGCTAAAGGCACGGTTGCTGCACAGGATTGACGCTCTGGCAAGCAACATGCGGCAAATTTTCATTGTGAACCGGAATCTGAATTTTTTCTCTACGGGTTATTTTAATTTAATCCAAGTGATTCCCATATTAGTCGTGGCTCCTTTGTTTTTCCGTTCTGAAGTTGAATTTGGGGTCGTCACCCAATCGGCAATGGCTTTTGCTCAGTTGGTAGGTGCGTTTTCACTGATTGTCAGCCAATTCCAACCCATTACCTCTTTTACAGCCGTGCTTTCAAGGCTAAATCATCTTTGGGAAGCCATAGATCACCCCCAAAGTGCGAATGACTCGACCATAGAGATCATCGAGACTGACGAAAAACATATCACGTATGAAAACTTGACGCTTCGTTCCTCGGAAAACGGACGGTTGTTGCTAAACAATTTATCACTCTCAATACCCCATGGGACTAGGCTTTTAATCACCGGCCCAAACGAGGATGCAAAATTAGCCTTATTCAGGGCGACAGCGAGCATTTACGGTCGTGGTGAGGGGAAAATCATCAGGCCAAGCCTTGATAGCATACGTTTTTTGCCGCAACGGGCCTATCTGTATCCGGGAACCTTGCGCGAATTGCTGATGCGAAGTGGCGAAGAGCATACGATTTCCGACGAACGCATGGTCAATACGATGAGAGAATTGGGCTTAGGCTCAATCCTGTCTCGCGTAGGTGACTTGGATGTGGAACAGGATTGGGAGAGCATACTTTCACTCGGTGAAGAACAGATTTTGGCATTTACTCGTTTAGTACTCGCAGCCCCCCAATTTGCCTTCCTAGACCGGGTTTACACTGCTATGTCCCCAGACCAAGCATCGCAATTGCTGCTGATGCTAAGCATGCACTCGATTACCTACATTGCATTGGATGAAGCGACCAATATGCCGCAACTCTACGATGCTATACTCGAAATCAAGCTCGATGGCAGTTGGACGCTGAAGAAAAATTAAGGTTTGCATTTTAATCCTACCCATTTCAAATTCTAAAATGTGCCAACGCTTGTCGACTTACCGACAAGCGTTGGCAGTAGGTGTTGTGACCATGACAGGCAACAAGTAAGATAGTTCTATTGTTTTCAAATAGATGAAGATTGGCATAAGGGATGCTAGAGGGGAGATAAGAGACAAACTCATTCCAACCCCGAATTGCGGAGCCGATGATGGAACTACCTGTTTTAAATAATCCCCAACCCGCCACCCAAGGTGGTTGCAGCGCATCATCCTGTGGATCGACCGACGATCAGGTTAATCAATTGCCTGACCATATCCGCGAAAAGGTGCAAAACCACCCTTGCTACTCGGAGGATGCGCACCATTATTTTGCCCGTATGCATGTGGCGGTGGCCCCTGCCTGCAATATCCAATGCCATTATTGCAACCGTAAATACGACTGCGCCAACGAATCTCGCCCTGGCGTGGTTTCTGAATTGCTCACCCCCAACCAGGCGGTCAAGAAAACCATGGCGGTCGCGGCGAAAATCCCGCAGATGACTGTGCTTGGCATTGCCGGACCCGGTGATCCGCTCGCAAACCCGGAACGCACTTTTGAGACATTTCGTCAATTGAGCAAAGATGCACCGGATATCAAACTCTGCGTGTCCACCAACGGCTTAGCCCTGCCCGAATCGGTGGATGAGTTGGCCAAGCATAACATTGATCATGTCACCATCACCATCAATACGGTTGATGCGGAGATTGGCGCTAAGATTTACCCTTGGATATTTTGGAAGAATCGCCGCATCAAAGGGAAAAAGGGTGCGCAAATCCTCATTGATCAGCAACAGAAAGGCTTGGAGATGTTGGTGGCGCGTGGCATTTTGGTGAAAGTCAACTCAGTGATGATTCCCGGCATCAACGACCAGCATTTAGCCGAAGTCAGCCGTATCGTCAAGGCCAAGGGGGCTTTCTTGCATAATGTCATGCCACTCATCGCTGAAGCCGAGCATGGAACATTCTATGGTGTGATGGGTCAACGTGGGCCAACCCCGGACGAATTGATGGACTTGCAAGAAGCTTGTTCCGGGGACATGAACATGATGCGTCATTGTCGCCAATGTCGTGCCGACGCGGTGGGCTTGTTGGGCGAGGACCGTGGGTCGGAGTTCACCCTGGACAAGATTGACGCGATGGAGATCGACTACCAGTCCGCGATGGAAATGCGCAAAGTGGTGCATGAAGGCATACTCGCCGACATGGAGGAAAAGCGTGCCGTCCAGGCCGGCAAGGCCAAACCGCAAATTCCACTTGAAGCCCGTCCAGTCTTAATGGCGGTTGCCACGTCTGGGCAAAACCTCATCAACCAGCACTTTGGACATGCCAAGGAATTCCAGATCTACCAGGCTTCCCCAAAGGGTGTGAAGTTTATGTCCCATCGCAAAACCGACCAGTATTGTTCGGGTGACTCCACTTGTGGGGAGGCCGAATCAGCCTTGGCCCTGACCATACGCTCATTGGAAGGTTGCGAGGCTGTGCTGTGTTCGAAGATCGGCTACGAACCTTGGGAAATGCTGGAGGAAGCCGGCATAGTCCCCAATGGTGAACATGCCATGGAAAGCATTGAAGAGGCTGTGATGGCGGTTTATCTGGAGATGTATCAAACCGGCAAGTTGGAGGAAAAGCCTGTTCTATCCAATCGGGCAATGGGTTAATCTCGACCAACCTGTTTTTTAGGAAAGACCCCCGGGTCGTCCTCTAATCGATCTGGATGGAGTGCAAGGCAAATCTTGCACTCCATTTTCTTTCATGCCGAAGCAAAAAGTAAATGCCACGTATGATGTGGCAAACCGTCGCTGAAGGCAAGCCATTCCCCAACGACGATATTTTAATTCAGGCAATTATCTGGATAAGTTACGGTTTTCTGCCACCGCCGTGGCTCGAATTGTCGTCGCGGGCATCATCGTGATTCAAATCGTCGTCGTGGACGTTATCCCGGTTTGAATCGTCGTCATGGAAACCGTCGTGGTTCAAATCGTCATCGTGGAAACCATTCTGGTTCAAGTCGTCATCGTGGAAACCGTCGTGGTTCAAATCATCGTCATGGAAGCCGTCGCGGTTAAGATCGTCGTCATGAAAACCATCGCGGTTTGAATCGTCGTCGTGGAAGCCGTCGCGGTTCGAATCGTCATCTGCCCAACCGTCGCTGTTATGATCGCCGCTGTTTTCTGCCGACAGTTTCACTTGGAAGGTGGTTTGGCCCATGCCGCTAAATCCCCCCACCCAATTGCGAATATCGAAAATGTTCGTTGCATTGGGAAGTGTGATAATTTGATAGACCGGATAGATGCCAGGACCCATGCCTAAGGTGTTCCCTAGTACAATCTGCTTGGTGCCTGAATAGGTTTGCGCAAGATCGTGCGGTGCGGGGTTGCTCACCCATTGATTGTTGGCGTTTAAATAATATAGGTTTCCGGCGACATTGGCGGCGATGTACAAGTCGCCGGTTTTGGTTTGAGGAAAATTCAGGGATATGCGAATATTTTCATTATGGGGAAATTTGATGCAAAACTAATCATTTAGTCATTGCAGAAAGAACGTCATCCGCTTGGAAAGGGTTACAATCATTTAAATCAGTGCCAAAGCCCATTGGCATTTGCTATGATTTTGCATATTTAACTAATTTGGAAAATATCATGAGTGAAAGAATCATCTTGCGTACCGGTGAAGCATTGGTGGCTGGCGGACCCCCGGGGACGGCGGCAGAACCTGAAGTGGTCATCGGAGAACTCGACGGTCCTGTTGGGGTTGCCTTGGCTACGCTGACGGGTGACCAAGTGAAAGGCCATACCCGTGTGTTCGCACTGTTGAACACCGACATTCAAGTTCGCCCCGTCACTTTGATGGTGAGCAAGGTGACTGTGAAAGACCCCCGCTACACCAATATCTTGATGGGAACTGTGCAAGCCGCCATTGCCAACGGCGTGCTAGACGCAGTGAGGGCCGGTGACATACCCAAGGAAAAGGCCAATGACCTTGGCATCATCGTTTCTGTATGGCTGGCTCCCACCGTCATCAAAGACGACAAGCTTGATCATAAAATCCTGTTTGACATCCATCGCCAGGCCATGGCGAAAGCCATCCACAAGGCTATGAACCACCAGCCCAGCATAGACTGGCTTTTGGAGCATCAGGAAGAAATCCGTCACAAATATTATCTAATGGGTTTGGACGGGAAAATCTGAGGCCGTTCCAAGTCAGAATCGCCTACAAGCCTTCCAAATTCAATATAGAGCTGAAATTGTCATGACATTACGAGCGAATGCAGGGTCTCGGAAACCGTCGGCAACGAGGTCAATATCCATGCCCACGCTGGTTTAAGCGGGGCTGGTCACTTTCGGAGACTACTGATGTACAGGAAATTAATAGGGCTGGCGCTCGCATTCACAGCCGTAACCCAAGCCCATGCGGCTGAGGTCGAACCGCAACAATTTGTGCCGTTGACGCCATTGCAACAGCAGTCGGCTGCGGCCCATTTGACCTCTAAATTGATAGGTGAACATCACTATAAGCCAATTGCCCTTGATGATGCCATGTCGGAGAAAATATTCGATAGCTACCTGAAGGCGCTCGATCCCGAGAAGATGTATTTTCTTCAGGCCGACATCAATCAATTGAAAGAAGCCCGCACCAAGCTTGACGATGCCATTTTGTCGGATAGCCTCGATCTCCCTTTCAATATATTCAATCTTTATGCCAAACGGGCGACCGAGCGGTATGCCTACGCCCGATCCCTGCTTGCCAAGGGGTTCGATTTTCAGCAGAACGAAAGTTTCCAATACGATCGTGAAAAGGAACCTTGGCCCAAGTCTGATGACGAAGTGCGGGAGCTGTGGCGTAAACGGGTCAAAAATGATTGGTTGCAGCTCAAACTAACCGGGAAGGACGACAAGAAAATCGTTGAAACCCTAGACAAGCGTTATGGGAACTTCCTAAAGCGGATGGCCAAACTGAAGAGTGAGGATGCTTTTCAGATTTTCATGAACGCCTACACGACCACGGTCGACCCTCACACCAATTACATGGCCCCAAGGACATCGGAAAATTTCGACATTTCCATGCGGCTGTCCTTGGTCGGCATAGGTGCGGTGCTGGAAGACAAAGACGATTACACCACGATCAGGGAACTTGTGCCCGGCAGTCCGGCTGCACTATCCGGGAAGCTGCAACCGGGCGACCGTATTGTCGGCGTGGCGCAAGGCGACAAAGATGCCATGACTGACGTGGTGGGCTGGCGTTTGGATGACACCGTGGCCCTGATTCGCGGCCCGATGGACACCGTTGTGATACTTGATGTCATCCCCGCCGAGGCTAGCCCAGACTCTGCCCACAAGTTGGTGAAACTGATTCGCAAAAAAATCAGCTTGGAAGACCAGGCCGCAAAAAAGACAATCCTGTCCCTAGACGACAACGGTGTCAAGCATCGCATCGGGGTCATTTCACTGCCTACTTTTTATGAGGATTTTGAAGCGCGGCGCAAAGGTGAATCCGATTACAAAAGTGCGGCCCGCGATGTGTCGCGTCTGCTCACCGAATTGAAAGCCGAAAAGGTTGATGCTGTGTTGATTGATCTCCGTAACAACGGGGGTGGCTCCCTGACCGAGGCGATTGAATTGACTGGGCTTTTTGTCGGGTCTGGACCCGTCGTTCAGCAGCGCGATGCCGAAGGGGACACCAACGTGATGAAAGCTAATGCTCTCGGTGTGGCTTGGAATGGCCCGCTGGGTGTCTTAATCAATCGCGGGTCGGCTTCAGCGTCGGAAATTTTTGCCGCCGCCATTCAAGACTATCACCGCGGGATGGTGATTGGTGAAACCAGTTTTGGCAAAGGCACGGTGCAAACGATAGTCAACCTAGACCAGATCACCCACAACCAAACTCCTCAATATGGCGAGCTAAAACTGACCATCGCCCAGTTTTTCCGTATTGATGGAAGCACAACCCAACTGAAGGGCGTGACCCCTGACTTTGGTTTGCCCGCAACCTCGGATGCCGAACATTTTGGCGAATCCAGCTATGACAATGCGCTGCCTCCCATGCAAATCAAGCCTGCCGAATATCATGCGAGTGCCGATTTGACTGACGCCTTGCCGATACTGCAAAAACGCCACGACCTGCGTGTTGCCAAGAACAAAGATTATCAGAATCTGCTCGAAGACCTTGGCGAGTTCAATCAGCAGCGCAAAAAAAATGAAATTTCCCTGAACGAAGCAGAACGACGCAAGGAGCGTGATGCTTTGGAGGCAAAATTGAAGTTGCGTAAAAAGGAAGGTGCGAGCAATACTGGAAAGCCCACTCCCAATGTCCCTGCGACCCCACCGGTCGAGGATGACATGGATTTGGATAGCGAAGAGGCGCAAAAAAAGCAGGATAAAAAATCCAAGGATACTTTGTTGTATGAAGCAGCCTACGCATTGGGCGATCAAGTGGATATTCTTAAGTCGCGACAAAACCCAGCGGAGCAGAAAACGGGTAAGTCGTGGCGAAATACAAAAGAGAGTTTGGTGCAATAGTGGCTGACCTAGCTCTTGCGGCGACCACATCCTTCCAAATGCTGGCTAAAGGGGAATGCATATGATGTAAAGTGACTATACTGTTAAGGATAAATGCTTGGAAACCATAGAATGTGGGAAAAAATAATGACAATCCAGCAAACTGCAGATGGCAACATACAACTAAAAACGCTGCTCTTGGTGGACGACACCCCGGAAAATCTCACCGTGCTGGGCGAAATCTTGATGCCTTATTACCGGGTGCGTGTCGCCAACTCTGGCGCTCGGGCGCTGGTCGCCGCAGCCTCCGAGCCTCGCCCGGACTTGATCTTGCTGGATGTGATGATGCCTGAAATGGACGGCTATAAAGTCATCACCCATCTGCGATCCAACCCTCTCACCCATGATATTCCGGTCATATTCATTACCGCATTGGATGCCACCGAGGACGAAACCAAAGGGCTCGAACTGGGGGCTGCCGACTACATCACCAAACCAGTTCGTCCTGCCATTGTATTGACGCGGGTGCGCGGACAGATCGAGCTCAAGGAGGCGCGAGATCGGATGCGAGACCAGAATGCATGGCTGGAAGCCGAAATCGAACGCCGCATGTGCCAAAACCAGATGATCCAAGATGTCAGCATGAGAGCGCTTGCCAGCCTTGCCGAGGCGCGTGACAACGAAACCGGCAATCATATCCTGCGGACTCAAGGCTATGTCAAGGTATTGGCCGAGGAATTGTCGAAGTTGCCTCAATATGCCGAAAAACTGACGCCTACGATCATTGAAAGCTATGTCAAGGCTGCACCGTTGCACGACATCGGCAAAGTCGGCATACCTGATCGCGCCCTGCACAAACCGGGCAAGCACACACCGGAGGAATGGGAGCTCATGAAAACCCATGCAAAAGTGGGAAGCGATGCCATTTGGCGCGCAATCCAAGACGAAGAGGACCAGGCAGGACTGGATTTTCTGCGCATCGCAATGGATATTGCCCACTACCATCACGAAAAATGGGATGGCAGCGGCTACCCGGAAGGATTCAGTGGCGAAAACATTCCGCTTCCCGCTAGGCTAATGGCCTTAGCCGATGTGTTTGATGCATTAATATCCAAACGAGTCTACAAACCGGCATTTACGGTGGAACATACGACAGAAATCATCCTAAATGGCCGTGGCAAACACTTCGACCCTGACGTGGTCGATGCCTTTGTGGCTAGACTTGACGAGTTTTATGCTATCGCCGCCCGACACACTGATGAGGGTTAGTGGCTAGACAGCCCGCGAGGCTCCGTTTTCAAGGTATATCGAGATGTAGTGATATTGTTTTCAGCAGCATTCACAGCACTTGGGTAAAATCAGTGACTGGGAATATGGATCAATACCTAAAGTTCAATCACTTATAACAATTAATCGAACACTATCCTTTAAATGTTGGACACCAGCCAATGAAAAAAACTTCGATATTAGTTGTCGATGACGAACCCTTTTATTTTGAGTCAATCGAAGCACTTCTGGATGATGAAGGCTATGACTTGCACTATGCTGCAAGCGGTCAAGAAGCCTTGGACGGATTGGTTGTTTTCGACCCTGATCTAATCTTACTGGATGTGATGATGCCGGGTCTGAATGGTATTGAAGCCTGTCGCCTAATAAAGATGTTGCCTGAATGGCAGATGGTTCCCATCCTCATGGTGACTGCCTTGAGCGAAAAACAAGACTTGGCCCGCTGCCTGAGCGAAGGGGCCGACGATTTTATCAGCAAGCCGGTAGACCCCTTGGAGCTTCGTGCAAGGGTACAGTCCCTGCTGCGCATCAAGCGGCAGTACGATAGGATCAAAGCGCTGTCACAGCGGCAAGCCGCGACGATCTCGATGTTACAAAGCAGTTTGAACCAATTGCGCAGCAATGTCGCGATGAGTTTGCCCCATGAACTGAATACCTCATTAAATGGCATTTCGGGTATTATAGACCTGCTGCTATCTCAGCGAGTGTCGATGAGCGATTCGGAAGTTCACGAATTTTTGGATATAGCCCAAGAATCGGCTCACCGGCTGGAAAAATTGATTCATCGGTTTTTAGTTTATCTCCAACTAGAAGTCAACTGTAATGATGCGGATGGCTCACCGCAGCGCAAAATCGAACCGGTAAGCGTTAAATCCCGTTCCTTCCTTGAATATTGTGCCAAACAGCAAAGCAAGATTTCGCAAAGGCTGGGGGATTTGAAATGCAATCTGCAAGAAGCAACGGTCTTGGCCCACCCAATGGATTTGAAATTTGTAGTCGAGGAATTATTGGAAAATGCATTCAAATTTTCCAATCCCGGAAGTCCTGTGACAATCAAAAGCGAAATTAAGGCCAATTACTTAGTGTTCAGCGTCATTGATCATGGCAGGGGAATGACGGTCGGGCAGATCGAAAGAATCGGCGCTTTCATGCAGTTTGATCGAGGGTATCACGAGCAGCAAGGAATAGGGCTGGGGCTTGAAATCATCAAGAAACTAACAACACTTCATCATTGGCGGCTTTCGATTTCAAGCATTGTCGGGGAAGGGACCATCGTTGGCATAAGCCTGCCATTGGATGCGTAGGTATCGCTATGCTAGGTATCGCTATGCTAGGTATTGGCCCGCGACTCAACCAAATAGGAATCATTCGGCAGTCGTGGGGTAAGAAGCATGGGCTGCAAAATCAGTGAATATAACCTGAGGGTTCTGTGAGTATATAGGCCGATGATTCCCATCCTGTGCATCAAACCCCCGTCTCTAGCCAAGCCAGTATGAGCATGCCGACTTTCCCCCGCCGTCAGTTTCTGCAAGTTGGCGCAAAAGCCCTCGCCGCCGCTGCCCTGGCCGGAGCTTTTGGCTGTGCGCAGGAAAAACCCCTGCGAATCGCGGTCCAGCCGTGGATCGGCTATCAGTTCATTTTTCTTGCCAAACAAGAAGGCTGGTTGCCTTTGGAAGGGTTGCAACTGTTGGAGACCACTAACACCGTCGATTCGGTTGCCGCATTGGTTGAAGGCCGGGTGGACGGGGCGGCGCTTACCTTGGACGAGGTGTTGCGTTTGTGCGATAAAGGCATTGATCTTAGCATCGTGCTGGTGTTCGACGTTTCCGCCGGGGCCGACGCGGTGCTAGCTAAACCGGAGGTCAAAACCCTGTCCGACCTCAAAGGCAAGCGCCTTGCGGTTGAGACTTCCAGCCTAGGGGCCGTCATGCTCACCAAAGTATTGGAACTTGGCGGACTGAAACGGGAAGACTTGACCATCGTACCCATGAGTTTCGATCATTTCGAGACATGGAAGAACGGCAAGCTTGATGCCATCATTACCTATGAACCAACCTTGAGCAAATTGCTGGCCATGGGACTTGTCAGCGTGTGCGACAGTCGCAGCCTGCCACAGATTCTTATTGATGTGTTGGCGGTGCGCCCGGAAGCGGCTGAACGTCATGACAAAATCCTGCGTAAATTGATAGCCGGTCATTTTCGTGCCCTCAAGCTATGGCAAAGCAACCCCATTGACACCTCCTACCGCCTGTCTGCCCGTGTTGGAGTAAAGCCAGAGGAAGTAAAATCAATATTTAAAGGTTTGGATTTACCCGATGCGCTTTACAACCGCAGGTACCTAACCGCGCCAGCCGACGAATTGACTCAGTCCGCCAAGGAAGTGGCGCAAATCATGACCCGTGAGGGGATGTTGAACCATCCGCTGAATCTAGACCATTTAATCTTGCCGGATTATTTGCCAAGAGAGGATGAATGAACACCCTGCTGCGCTTGCTATTCGTCTTCGGTTTGATCTTTGGCGCGTCGCCAGCGCACACCGAGCAGGCCCAAACATTGAACATTGGCATAGTGGCAGTACACTCGATCAAGTCTGATAACGCCCGCTGGCAGCCTTTGGCCGAGTATCTGCAAAACAAATTAGGCAATGTTCAGGTTAATTTGCAAACCTACCACTTCGATGGATTGGAAAAAGCCATACAAGGCCGCAAGATCGATATTGTCATCACCAATGCATCGGATTATTTGGTGTATGCCCATCGCATAGGCTTGTCTGCTCCCCTAGCCAGTGTGGTGGAGCAGGAAAACAATCTGCCTCTATATGGGTTTGGCGGAACCATCTTGGTGAATGCCTCGCGCAAGGACCTGCAAACCTTACTCGACCTTAAGGGTCGTCGGATCGTCGCCTCATCCCAACGTTCATTGGGAGGTTATCAGGCTCAAGCTTACGAACTCGCCAAAGTCGACATACGCTTGCCTAAAGATGCCAAGCTGACATTCACCGGACTACCCCAAGACAAATGCTTGCAGGCTTTGTTGGACGGTCAAGCCGATGCGGCATTCGTGCGTAGCGGTTTGTTAGAAGAATGGCAGCACGAAGGCAAGATCGCCCCTGGAACCCTGCGTGTGTTGAACCTAAGGGATTTGCCCGGCTATCCCTACGCGACTTCCACGCCGCTATATCCGCAACATCCGGTTGCCGCGATGCCACAGCTTGAGGAAAAATTGGCAAAACGGGTGACTGCCGCTTTATTGCAATTGCCTAATGACGGTGAAACGGCAAAGAGCATCGGCATTTACGGGTTCACTTTACCTTACGACTACGAGGCGGTGCGCGAGCTCACACGCACGTTACACTTGCCGCCTTTCGATAAAAATGCGCCAATCACTTGGGAGCAAATTTGGCATAATTATTGGCTGACCGTTATCGCCCTCGCCGCTTGCGCAGTTGCGATCTTGGTCTTGCTTTTGTTGCTAGTGGCCTACGCCGCGCGATTAAGAAAATCCCGCCAGGAGAGTGAACAGAACGCTGTGGGACTGGAACGGGAACGCACACGCCTGCATACTTTGCTGCGAACCATCCCGGATATGGTTTGGCTCAAGGATGCCGACGGGGTATACCTGTTTTGTAATCCCGCGTTTGAGCCACTCTGCGGCACTGACGAGCCAAATATCATTGGCAAGACTGATTACGACTTCGTCGACAAGGAATTGGGCGACTTCTTTCGTACCCGCGACCTCATCGCCGCGCAAGCCAACGCGCCCACCACTAACGAAGAATGGCTGTCCTATCATGACGGCAGTTATCGGGGGCTTTACCAGACGACCAAGACACCGATCAAGGACGCGAACGGTCATTTGATTGGTGTGCTGGGCGTGGCCCGCGACATCACCCAACTGCGTGAGGCTCAGGTTGCCCTAGGAGAGCGGATCAAGGAACAAAATTGCCTTCATGCGGTATTCCGCGTGACCGAAGATTTGGGCAAACCACCCCAAGAGATGTTGCAAGCAGTAGTCGAACTCCTCCCGCCGGGTTGGTTTCATCCCGAAGTTGCAGCCGCCAGCATCGAATGGGATGGGCAGCATTACAGAACCGCCAATTTTCGTGAACCGATAGACCAACAAACTTCGCCCATTCAGATTGGCGGTAATATCCGGGGCCACGTTACGGTGGCTTACCTTGATCCATGCCCCCAACAACAGCAAGGCCCGTTCCTCGAAGAGGAGCGTATTCTGCTGGATTCCATAGCCGAACGATTGGCAAGCACCCTACATCGTCGTGAATTGGAAGAGACCGCCAGAAAGCGAGAGGAGATATTCGCCGCCATCGTCTCCCAAGCAACGGATTCCATCACCCTGATTGATGCAGAAACCCTAAGGTTTATTGAGTTTAACGATGCAGCTTGCGAAGGCTTGGGCTATAGCCGGGAAGAATTCTCAGATTTGACGGTGTGCGACCTACAAGGCGAATTCGAACCGGCCATCGTAAAACAGATGACATCGGAATTTCTCGAAGCCGGGGCTGCACAATTCGAGACCTTGCGCCGTCATAAAAACGGGTCTATGCGCAATGTTCATGTCAGTCTTAAAGTCATTCGCATCCAAGGGCGCGACTATCTTGCCAATATTTGGGTGGACATCACAGAACGCAAAAGGGCTGAACAGGCATTGAAAGACAGGGAACAGCAACTTCGCTCGCTGGGGGACAACTTACCGAACGGCTATGTCTATCAGTATGAAAGGGCCGCCAGTGGACAGTCAAAATTTCATTACATCAGCGGTGGCGTTGAAAAAATTCATGGGCTAACCCCGGCTCAACTCATGGAAGAGGCAAGCCTATTGTTTGCCCAAGCCACCCCGGAATCCCTACGGCAATATAGGGAGGATGAAGCCAAGAGCGCCAAGGATCTGAGTGTGTTTTCCGGGGTTATACAGTTAGAGTCTAGCGATGGTCGGCCTCGGTTGCTGCAAGTGCAATCGCGCCCACGCAGATTGCCTGACGGAGGTGTTGTTTGGGATGGCATATCCTTGGACGTAACCGAACAACGCTTGGCCGAAGCTAAGATGAAGGAAAGCGAAGAGCATTACCGCGTGGCCATTGAAACCTCCACCGACGGATACTGGATGGTTGATACCGATGGGCGGCTATTGGAAGTCAATGATGCCTATGTCAGGCTTTCTGGATATAGCAGGGAAGAGCTATTGGGCATGAGAATTTTTGAAATTGATGTGCACTATCATCCCGAAAAGATGAAGGCTCAAATGGAACACATCATTGAAAATGGACATGTCCAGTTTGAATCCGAGCATTGGACCAAAGACCGAAAAAAATGGCCCTTGGAGGTCAATGTCAGCTATTTGCAGGGGCGATTCTTTGCTTTCATCAAAGATCTCACAGCCCGCAAACAAGCCGAGCTTGAGTTGGAGCAACACCGCCGGAATTTGGAGGAACTGGTTAAAGAACGGACAGAGCAACTCGCAAAAGCGTTGGAAAAAATACAAATTAACGAGGAGCGCTTCAGTTACGCTTTGGATGCCACGAATGACGGTATTTGGGACTGGGATGTCAAAACTAACACCAGTTACTGCAGCCCCACGTATTTCAAAATGCTAGGTTACGAACCCAACGAATTCGGCCATGATACCGAAAGCCATTGGATCGGTTTGTTACACCCTGATGACCGGGATAGGGTTGTCGAAACTGCCAAAGAGCGCTTGGAAACGGAGGGAGGGTACGAAATCGAATTCCGCATGAGGGCCAAGGATGGTAGCTATAAATGGATACTGAGTCGCGGCAAACGGGTTTCCATGGACGAAAATGGCAATACCCTGCGGGCGGTAGGCACGCATACCGACATCACCGAGCGTAAACGCTACGAGGCCGAATTGCAGGCGGCGCGGTTTGCCGCCGAAGCCGCCAATCTGGCAAAAAGCACTTTCCTTGCCAATATGAGCCATGAAATTCGCACACCGATGAATGCCATCCTCGGCTTGACCTATTTATTGCAGCGTGACATCACCGATCCTGCACAAGTGATACGATTAGGCAAGGTGGCATCCTCGGCCAAACATTTGCTAGGCATCATCAATGACGTGCTCGACTTGTCCAAAATCGAAGCGGATCGCTTGACCCTTGAGACTTCACCGCTGAATGTAGTTTCCACCCTCGATCATGCTTACAGCATCATGGTCGAGCGTGCCGAATCGAAGGGTCTAAGCCTAGTCATGGATTTTGATAAGAGACTTACGCATTTGCCATTGATAGGCGACCCCTTGCGCATCAGCCAGATACTCATCAACTACCTTAGCAACGCGGTGAAGTTCACCGAGCATGGCGGCATAACCCTACGCGTTTTGTTGATGGCGGAAATGGACGATGCGGTCATGTTGCGCTTTGAAGTGCAGGACACCGGGATAGGCATCACTAAGGAAAGTCAAAAACGGGTATTTGAAGCCTTCGAACAGGCGCAAAGTTCGACCACGCGCAAATACGGCGGCACCGGGTTGGGGCTTTCCATTTCCAAACGGCTGGCTCTGATGATGGGTGGGGATGCGGGGGTTGTCAGCATTCCCGATCAAGGCAGCACGTTCTGGTTTACCGCCCGACTGAAACGCGGCGATGTCATGCCGCTTGAAGTGGTTGTCGCCGAAAATGTAGGTGTGCGTAAAGGCGCCAGAATATTGTTGGTGGAAGACAACGAGATCAACCAAGAAGTGGCTTTGGAATTGCTCGAAAGCGTTGGGTTGACGGTGGATGTGGCTATTCACGGAGGAGAGGCCGTGGAAAAGCTACAAAGCGGAAATTACGACTTGATTTTGATGGATATGCAGATGCCGGTGATGGACGGTTTGGAAGCCACTCGCAGAATCAGGGCCATGGATGCCGGCAAATCCGTCCCCATACTCGCCATGACCGCCAACGCTTTCGCCGAAGACCGCAAGCGTTGCATGGATGCCGGCATGAATGGGCATGTGACTAAACCCGTCGAAGCCAAGCTTCTGTTTTCGGCCTTAGCCCGTTGGTTGCCCGGTGACGGCTCGACCATCATTCCGCCAGCGGTTGAATCGAATATTGAGACAGAATCACTGACAATCACCCTCAACGCCAGTCAGATCAACATGGAAGCTGGGCTAAGATACCTTGGCGGCAAGTTGCCGGCTTATCGGCGATTGCTGGCTAAGTTTGCTGACCGGCACGGCGACTATGCCATCAAATTGCAAGCCGCACTTGAAGTCAACGACCATGCCACGGCGGAACGCATCGCCCATTCGCTCAAAGGAATGGCTGCGACACTGGGTGCGAATGGGTTGCGCGAGATTGCCTGCCAATTGGAACACGACATCCGCGATGGTGCGAGCAATGCCGTGTTGGCTGAGAATGTCGCCATTTTGACTGAAATATTGTCAGAGGTATGCGTGGAGATTCGTGCGATGAAAATCAGCGACGAGACGCTGAAGCCAACGGAGTCTGATTCTGCACATACTCTGGAATTATTCGCAATGCTGGAATTGCTGCTGGAACAGGATAATATCAAAGCAAGCGGGACATGGCGCGAGTTGCAACCGCTATTGGTCAAAACTCTCGACAAGGACTTGCTCGCCCGACTGGGGCGGCTGATCGACGATTTTGATTTTCCCCAAGCTTTGATCGTTTTGCGAGGAATTTTGGCGGACTGGCGCAAATTGGAAACTAATTCGATAAATTTTGCCAAGCTGAAGTCCTGAGCCGGCGTTGCCCGGCAATAAGTTGAATTAAGGAATTTTCCGTTCGCCCTGAGATTCGAAGTGCGGGGTTTTTCGAGATTCTCTATTTTGCAGAACAATAATCTCTAAAGGCTTCCGCACTCAACTCAAAACCCTTTTCAGCCGATAATTCCCATGGCCGCTTACAGGCGTTTTCTTTGGCGCACCAAGAATAGCCAGCCGACGGTATGCAACCGTGTTCGTCGCGGTCAGAGCCGGGTAGGTTTTGTGGTAGGGGTGTCCTGACCTGCTTCAGCATTAGATTCACTTTGGTCGGGTGTCCGCCGGTGATGACCGGATATACTTTGTCAGTAGTGAACAGCAGCCGGTCTTCATGAGTCAGGCGGGCGCGGACCGCATAGCGATGTGATGGAACGATCCGCTCAGGTGGGTAGTGGATTTCAAACCGATAAGGCGGTTGTCCTGCATCGGCTTTGATGAATTCGCCGAGCTTCTCCTCAGGCGCGTCTGCGCGGGAAACATCCGCCAATACCGCCTCGAATTGTGTGCCGGGGGGAACCGCAATCCGCTCCCGGTAGAATGCCTCGCCGCTCACCGTGGCGGTTGGTTCCGCCTGTGCGGTGGTCCAAGCTCCAAAGGCCAATGGTAGCAATGTCAGCGATATTATTGTCAGTTTCATGTTATTTCTCTCACGGTATCGTATAGTGATGATGAATAAAGTTTGTAGCAAGGGTATCACTTGAGTCAAGTGACCCATTCAACTCCTTCGTCGGTTATATAAAAGGATTTTTCAAAGCTTAAGTCAGGTTTTATCCGATAAAGTATACGAACGCCGCCTTTTTTGGTAGGTTCCTCACCCATATCAAAAAACTCGGTTGCTTGTAAAAGCTCTTTCACTGTCTCGTAGCCAAACCTCTCTTTCAAATTGGCAAATTCTTCTGGAACTTGTTGACGGATATATTGCTCGGTGCTTTGAAACACCACCCATCCATCGGGTCTTGCCCTTTGCTCCGCCATGTCAAAAAACCATGCAACCAGTTGACTTTGTCTTACTAATGAAAGCATAAATTCCTTATTACCTTCATCAGATTTAAGAAAACTTAAATACTCACCAATGGCTACGATAAACCCTTTTAAAACATCCAATTCAGGGAGAATATTGTCTCGTTGCTGGTCTAGGGAGCGCTCAATTTCTTTACCACTTTCTAAAGAATTCATATCCCATTTTGGCAGTAAATTATGGATGAGTTCATTTCGTTCAGCTACTATCGAAGCCAATTCTGTCTTTCGTTTATTATACCGTTCATCATCGAGTTTTATGGAAAATTTAAACCCTATCCTTATTTCTTTTAGTTCTGTCAATTCATCAGTAGTTTCATCAGCGTTATTGAATGTGTTTTCGACAAATTGCTTAACTACAGTCCCCATGGTTTGCTTTTTGATAGTTTCGAAGCTTTTTTCAAAATTAGATTCAAGCTGACTTGCATAACTTGAAAAGTTTCCAACGACTGCTAAATATTTCAGCAAATGTTCCATTTGTTGAAACAGTATGACATTCCGACCAATTTTTCGCAGAATTTCGCTTTTGAGTATTTCAATATCTGCATCAATTTCCATAACTCTCCCTCAGGTTTATTCTTTACAATAGCTATTCTAAGGCCGACTTCAGGCATCTGTAGGCGCATGAATTCGCCCATTCCATAGTTTTATCGCTCAGCTAATGATGGCATCAATCTCTGTCCCCATCGCGGCATCTTCAAACTGTTCGCTTACAGGGCTAGGTCTGGCGAGTGCTGTTTGCAGATTTTCCCAATCCGAACCTGTCTAATAATAGAGGTTCTATTAAACTTTCGGTAGTCATTGGATTGTCCAAGGATGATAATAGCGGCGTATCCTTAAACACACACTATTATGAACTCTGGAGTAATCATTTCAAACAATGGAAGACTACGACCGCTACCCCAAACTACCCGGCTGGAAATACGAATGCTTCGGTGGGGTCATCCGCGCCACGCCATCCATGCACTCGATTGCCACGACACTGGCAGTCACTCCAAGAACAAGCGCCAGCCTCTGCGATTTGGTCAGCCCGGATGAAATTCCCCGTGAGGATTTGGTGCGTACATTCATAGCCGCATTCAAAGATTCGGTCGAATTCTTTAACTGGTCTTTGGTTCAGGTTGAGGAACATGCCAATAAGTGGGTCAATGCACTGCTCGACGGCAAGCGGGGACGAATGCTTGCCATTTCCCAAGTCGCGGTGGTAGACAATAGTGTGGTAGGGGCTGCATTGTTTCGTGATGAGGATGACATTCCATTTGGATGATGCCGAACGCAAACGCTTGCAGCAAGAAATCGAGCATTGGTCCAATGTGATAATCTCCTTGTGGGGTGATGATGTTTAGCATCCCTGCTTTGAATGAGGGATCGTCAAAGCTTGCTTCGCCTGCCAATGTCAGTTTTGACGCTCCAATCCAAGTACGCTGTCTAACATCGGATAATAAGAAAAACAATCCTTCTGATAATGAGAACAACAATGACAAAGCTCAATTCCAACGAACCCTTGCTCTACCGCATAGCCCCCGGCTTGCCGGCGCTGGTTCACTATCAATGGGGGGAGGATTTTCGCCATGATCTTGTGGCCGGACTTTCGGTGGCAGCGGTGGCGTTGCCGGTGGCTATCGCCTATGCCCAACTGGCCGGTTTTGAGCCGGTGGTGGGTTTGTATTCTTGCATCCTGCCGTTGGTTGCTTATGCGGTGTTTGGCACGTCCCGGCAACTGATGGTCAGCGCGGACGCGGCAACTTGCGCGATGATCGCCGCCACCATCGCCCCGCTGGCGGCGGGCAACTACGACCATTACTGGTCGCTTTCGGTTACGCTGGCATTTCTCAGCGGCTTGTTCTGCATAGCGGCGAGCTTCTTCCGGCTTGGCGCACTGGCCGATTTCTTGTCAAAGCCTATTTTGACAGGCTATTTGAATGGCATCGCCATCAGCATATTTTTAGGCCAGATTGGCAAGCTGTGTGGGTTTACTATTGAATCTCGCGGCATTATTCAACAGTTGCAGGAGATTGTCTCAAAACTTCCGCAAACACAAATCTGGACACTGTCCGTGGGCTTGGGGACATTTGCCGTTTTGATCCTCGTCAGGCGGTTTTTGCCGCGATTGCCAGAGGCACTAGTGGGGATGATTTTAGCCAGTATTGCCGTCGTTGGTTTGAGCTTGGGCGCAAAAGGTGTTGCCATCCTTGGGCCGGTTCCGGCTGGCTTGCCGCCTTTGCGAGTGCCTCAATTTCCTATAGAGTACCTTCCCACGTTGAGTCTTCATGCCGCCGGCTTGTCTCTGGTGCTATTTTCTAGCGGAATGTTGACCGCACGTAGTTTTGCCTCAAAGAACCATTACGACATTGACGTGGATCGTGAATTCGCCGCGTTTGGTGCGGCCAACATCGCCTCGGCCTTGTCGCAAGGGTTTGCGGTGACGGGGGCCGACTCGCGCACGGCCATGGCGAATGCGACGGGCAATCGCACCCAAGTGACTGGCTTGGTGGCCGCGCTGGCGATTGCCGCCGTGCTGATGTTTTTCACCCACCCCTTGCAATACGCCCCGATCAGCGCCTTGGGGGCGGTGTTGGTGTTCGCCTCGTTCTCGTTGGTCGATGTGCGTACCCTCCGCTCTATCTGGCACATCGACAAAACGGAAGTCTTCTTGTCGATCATCACGACATTCGGCGTGGTGGCCTTCGGTGCGATTAATGCCATCTTGGTGGCGGTCATACTGGCCTTGGCGCGTTTCATCCGATTTGTCGCCCGCCCGGCGGATGAGATATTGGGCAAAGTGGAGGGAATGCATGGACTGCATTCGGTGGATCGTCATCCCGGCGCACAAACATTTCCAGGCTTGATTCTCTACCGGTTTAATAGCCCTATAACTTTTTTCAACTCTGCCTACTTCAAACAGCGCGTCCTGAGAACCGCCCAAGCCGCTGGACCCGGGCTTAAATGGTTCGTGATTGATGCCATCCCGATCAGCGAGATGGATGTGACCGGCTTGTACGCCCTCAGGGATGTCAAAGCCGAGTTGGAAACCAAGGGAATACTGCTGATTTTAGCGGGTCGCCAAACCGAGTACCTCGACTGGTTGCGCAAGATTAGCCTCTATCGCATTGAGGATTACGAACATTTGTTTTACCCGACCCTACATCAGGCACTTCGGGCTTATCAAACCGAGACGCAAACAGCCGTGTCGCCGCCGGAGGAATAGGCTATAAAAAAACCCCGCCGAGTTTTAATTTTCAGTTTTGACGGACAAACAGGAATAGGCTGTTTATGAACTTAAGACTTTGCATTTATAATTCACTTCCCGTTCGCCGATAGCGGCGTGGCGTGCATCTTATCCTGGAGAACATTACATGAGCAAACGCCTGACCAAGCAAGACCTGATTGACGCAGTCAAGACACAGATTGCGGAAAAGCGCCCCGACATCACCAAAACCGACGTGGAAGCCGTTTCCGAAGCACTTTGGGAAACTATCCGCAATGAATTGGCTGAGGGCAATACCGTCCCCATCACGGGATTTGGAATATTTGAACTGAAGGAAAGCGCAGAGAGGGAAGGGCGCAACCCGCAATCCGGCGAGCCCATCACGATTGCGGCATCCAAGTCCGTGCGGTTTAAGCTGGCGGCTCCTTTTAAAGCGCAGTTAAACGGTTAATTCTGGTTTCAGCGAATTGTATCAAATATAAATGGCGGGGTTGCAAACCCCGCCGAGTTTCGTTTAACGTGCCACCCGTTTCCCCACCCATTGACTTTCCTGTGGCATAACCCAAGCGTACCTACAAAACCGCCATGACCGAACCCACCATCACCTGCCCTAATTGCCAAACTGAAATCCGCCTGACTGAATCGCTGGCCGCTCCGTTGATTGCCGCCACCCGCAAACAATACGAACAGCAACTTTCCAAGAAAGACGCGGACATCGCCAAGCGCGAACAAGGCATTCTTGAACAAGAAAAGCAGATGGAAGAAGTCCGACGCAATCTGCAAGCCCAAGTGGCCGAGCAAGTTTTCGCCCAATTGCAAACCGAACGCGCCAAACTGATTGAAGCCGAATCGCAAAAAGCCAAACTCGCCGCCGCCGCCGAACTGCAACACAAAACCCGCGAACTAGCCGATTTGCAAGAAGTCCTCAAATCCCGCAACGAAAAACTCGCCGAAGCCCAAAACGCCCAAGCCGAATTGCTGAAGAAACAGCGCGAACTGGATGATGCCAAGCGGGAACTGGAACTGACCGTGGAAAAAAGGGTGCAGGAAAGCCTGGCCGACGTGCGCAACAGCGCCCGAAAAGAAGCCGAGGAAGGCTTGAAGCTTAAAGTCATGGAAAAGGATCAAACCATCGCCTCCATGCAACAAAAAATCGAAGAACTCAAACAAAAGGCCGAACAAGGCTCGCAGCAATTGCAAGGTGAAGTGCAGGAATTGGAATTGGAAAATCTGCTGCGGACCAAATTCCCTTTCGATCAAATCGAACCTGTCCCCAAGGGCGAGTTTGGCGGCGATGCGCTGCAACGGGTGTTCAGCCCCAGCGGACAAGCCAGCGGAACCATCCTGTGGGAAACCAAACGCACCAAAAATTGGAGCGATACTTGGCTGACTAAACTAAGGGAAGACCAACGCACTGCCAAAGCCGAATTCTCCGTTCTCGTCAGCCAAACCCTGCCCAAACATATCGAAACCTTCGATGTGATTGACGGGGTTTGGGTCGCCAGCCCCCGTGCCGCCTTACCCGTCGCCACCGTCCTGCGCCATACCTTATTGCAAATCCATATCGCCCGACAATCCGCCGAAGGCCAACATACCAAAACTGAATTGGTATACCAATACCTCACCGGCCCGCGTTTCCGTCAGCGGGTTGAAGCCATCGTCGAAGCCTTCACGACGATGCAGGAAGACTTGGACAAGGAACGCAAAGCCATCATGAAGCAATGGGCCAAACGCGAAGCGCAGATCGAGCGGGTCATGGGCGCAACGGTGGGCATGTATGGGGATTTGCAGGGCATCGCGGGGAAGAGTTTGATGGAGATTGAGGGGTTGGGGTTTAACGAAGCCGGACAGGATTTGTAATTCCGTCCATACCTTATTAGTTTCTTTTAACAACAATGACTTGGATTAAAGGTGGCTTGGTTACACACTTATTTTCAGATTTATTATACATCTTTGTTGGTGTATAATAAAAATTTATGTATCAACAATATGCATCACGGTAAGTGCCATTTATGTCTCAGGGACAAGTATCTGCAACTGAGTCACGTATTGCCAAAATTTATATTCAAATGGTATAAGCATAACTCACCATCATATTTGCGCAGTGGGCTTGAACCAAATATGCGAATTCAAGATGGCGAGAAAGAATATCTATTTTGCGAAGAATGCGAGCAGCGGTTTAGTAAATGGGAAGATAGGTTTGCTCGTGAAGTGTTTCCCAAACTGCAAGATCCAGAAAATGCCAACCCCATAGTAAACTACAAAGAGTGGGCAATTAAATTCGCAACGTCAGTGTCATTCCGTGTCGCAGTTTTCTCGGAGAAGGAAAACCGTCTAGCACATTTCCCGGATGAACTGAAAGCTGAGACACAAAAAGCCAAAGAGCAATGGCGAAAGGTACTGCTGGGCGAAATCGAACATCCGGGAAAATACGAACAGCATTTAATGCATCTAGATGTTATTGAAAGCCATATCGTGCCGAATCAATCCCGATTCATGAATAGGTATTTTATTGGTGCCACTCATGCCGATATGGTGTGTAGTGACGATACTGCGTTCACATATGCAAAAATGTTTAGGGTCGTAATTTTCGGGCATATTACCGAACTCAGAAATAAATGGCATGGTACCAGAATAAGTCCCCAATACGGAACCTTCGGAGGTAAAAGTATTGTGGTTCCCGACTATGTGATTGAGTACATGTCTGGTAAGGCGAATGAGCTTCTTCACGCAGGCGACAAGCTGTCGCAGCGTCAACATGAAGTTATCGAGAAAAATGTTTTGAATAATGCTAGGCGAATGGTAAGCACTGCAATGTTCAAAGCTTCTATATCCGATAAAATGCTTGCTAAGGGTCAAAAAAATGATACTTAACAAGGAAAATTCAGCCGACTCGCCAAAGGTGCGCACGGCTGATTTGCGGCGTTAGGCAAAAATGTAGAAGAACAGTCCGTAGGTTGAGTTGAGCTTTCGAAGCCCATCGTTCGAGAATGATGCCTGTCTGAGCGAAGTCCGAGGGCACCTCCTTTCGTCGGCGCATCTATGACGATAGACTGCAAACTAGATTTTTTAACGATATTTCTAATAGCAAGCAACCCTCATGACGGACAATCGTCGAATTTGGGCTTGACACGATTATTGTTGAGAAGACCATAAATCATTTAAAATTTGGCTTGTCCCCGAATCAGTCTAAATTGCAGTTGCAGCCACCCAAGGGATTGACTATCTGCTTACTTGTAACTTCAAACACATCAACAACGCCGAAACAAAAGCGCTCATGGCCCGTGTCATTGAAGCCGATGGCTGGGCTTGTCCTATTCTCTGCTCACCCGAAGAACTTGGAGGTAACGACTATGAAGAATGACCCTATCGTCGATGAAGTCCGAAACAATGGTCTGGCACTCGCCGCACGATGCAACAATAACATTGAGGCAATCTGCAAAGTGCTTAAAGAAAGAGAGCAAACATCGGGGCGCAGGGTTGTCAATCGCGCACCGCGTCGATTGATACCGAAAGGGTCGTAGATGGATTGAACTTGCGAAGCCCATCATTCGCGAAAGATGTCTGTTCTGACTTACAACGAAGAATGAATGCTGGAAATGCTATGAATTATAATGAAACCATCACTATGGATTCACCCATAATGGGATCAATCCCTACCCAAAATCTTCATAAGCTTAGTGACGAGATTATTAGCGAAAATTTTCGGCAGTCTTTTGTTGCTTATCAAAATAATATTACAACAAAGCCTTTGCTATTGAACGGTGATGCCGTAACAATATTGCGTAACTTACCAAATGAATGTATTGATTTTGTTATGACTTCTCCCCCTTATTGGGGGAAACGAGAATATGAAAATGGTGGCATTGGCATGGAAAAAGATTACCGCGATTTTATCAAAAATCTATCTATTATTTTTGCCGAAATTAAAAGAATGCTTAAACCAGAAGGTTCTTTTTGGTTAAATCTTGGGGATACCTATAATGCCAAGGGTCTGGTAGGCATACCTTGGCGTGTTGTTTTTGAACTAGTTGATAATCAAGACTGGATTCTGCGTAATAGTGTAATATGGAATAAGTTGAAAGGTGGAATGGATAACAGCAAAGACCGTTTAGGCAATGTTCACGAAAATATTTTCCATTTTGTCAAACAAGCTAAAGGGTATTTTTACGATGCTGATGCCATTCGTTCGAAACCGCGCGAATCTAAAATTGTTAATGGCGCGATTGTCTCGGCTACCGGTGTATCGGGTGTTCGATATAAACGACAAATTGAATTATCAACCGCTTTATCAGATAGCGAAAAAACAACTGCCCTTTCTGCGCTTCAGGAAATGTTAGCCGCTATGGAAGCGGGTGAACTATCTGATTTTAGAATGATTATTCGTGGTCAACAACGAGCCACACATTCAGATAAAGAAAAAGTTTCGGGACGTGCCAAAGAACTTAGAGAAAAAGGTTTTTATTTTCTTAAGTATCACCCCAAGGGCAGTAAGCCATTTGATGTATGGGATATACTCCCTGAAGACACCCAACGACGAGAAGCACATTTTGCACCTTATCCTACTGATCTTTGTCAAATTCCTTTGTTAGCTACTTGTCCAAAAGATGGTATAGTGCTTGACCCGTTTTGTGGGACGGGGACAACCCTAATCGCCGCTCAACATCTTGGGCTAAAATCAATAGGGATAGATATATCACGTCGTTATTTAGAATTAACCTTAAGACGCTGCGATTCTTTATGAGCAAAATAATTGAACTGTTGAACATGTGAATAAAAAACTAGTGTTGGTTGTTCAGGATAAATTACTGAATTATATGAGACATGAATTCAAATTTGAACATCTTCATACACCTGCAACTATCGGTGATTCAATGCACTTACACGCTTATCGCATGGATAAACAGGTTGATGACTCATATAAATTGACGATGCAGTCACGATTAAGTACCGATGGAGAGGGAATTGGTTTTTGCCTTGGGCTGCAAGCAGAGGTACGCATTGAACTGGATCAAATAATTCATAATCTGCAAATGAAAATATCTGTATCTACTCTATTCATTCCGGTTTAGGGTCTTAGTATGATGGGCTGAGTTTGCGAAATCCTGAAGTACCCATCATTCGCGAATGATTTCTGTCGTGATCGAAGTCGAAGGATGCCTCCTTCTTTGGCACATCCTTCGACGGCAGACTGCAAACTAGATTTTTCAACGATAACCCGAAGATACCGTAATAGCTGTTCTCCTCTTATTGCACCGGATGGATAAAAATAGCAAAATGCATGAAACACCAGCGAGGTTCTACCGTGAAAACCACCCAACCATGGCACGATTCCATCGTCGATGAAATCCATGCGACTCGCGAACGCCTCGCCGAGCAATACCAAGATGATTTGCTTGCCTACTCCCAAGCGGCTGAATTGCATTGCCGGGCTTTGGGGTTTCAGATCGTTGAAAGTCCACGCCGTCGGCAAGTTCATTAAAATCCTCAACAGATCAAAGTCGCTGCCCAACAAACCGTTCCAGGGCCGAAGGGCCGAGCTTGCGAAGCCCAAGAACTTGGAGGTAACGACTATGAAGAATGACCCTATCGTCGATGAAGTCCGAAACAATGGTCTGGCACTCGCCGCACGATGCAACAATAACATTGCGGCAATCTGCAAAGTGCTTAAAGAAAGAGAGCAAAGCGAATTCATTTGAACTAAGGCGGACAACAAATTTGAAACCAAAGGTATATATTGAAACCTCTGTCCCAAGTTATCTGACTGCTTGGCGAAGCCGTGATTTAGTTGTGGCTGGTAATCAGGAAACTACAAAGGAATGGTGGAAAAGGAGGAATGATTTTGAACTATACATTTCAGAATTTGTTTTACAAGAAGCATCAAATGGTGACTCCAAAGCTGCGGAGAATCGTTTGAAATCATTAGATGGTATCCCTGAAATTGAAATCACCGAAGAGGTTGCTGCCATCGCAGAAAAGTTATTGTTCGAAGCGTCTTTGCCTAACAAAGCAAGAGTAGATGCCTTGCACATAGCCACTGCTGCTATTGGCGGCATGGATTACCTGTTGACTTGGAATTGTGCCCATATCGCTAATCCTGCCTTTCGATATAAAATAGAGTCTGTGATCCGTTCCTTTGGATACGAACCACCGATTATTTGTACACCACAAGAGTTATTAGAGGTTTGATTATGTCCACTGATACTATAATTGAAGACATCCATAAATTTCGAGAAGAATATGCTAAACGCTTTAATAACGATTTGAAAGCCATTTGTAACGATGCAAGAAGCAAACAAGGGCAGAATGGTAGGGAAGTTGTTCCAGCCAACCCCAAACCAGCCCGGATGTTAAGCACCGATACCAGAAAATCCGCTTAACATACTCGTCCGACAAGGCTGTAGAAGGATGGGCTGAGCTTGCAAAGCCCATCATCGCGATATTTATTATTTTTTTGATGTTAAGGCATTATCTATGCAAAACCCAACACTCAAGCAAGATGTTCTGGAGTCATTGAAACATTTGCCAGACGATGCCGACATTGATGAAATGATGTATCGCTTGTATGTCATTGACAAAATTCATAAAAGTCGCGAGGCGATCAAACAAGGCCAAATGATCGGGCATGAGGATTTGAAGAACGAGATAGCACAGTGGTGATCGTTTGGTCAGTGCTAGCCCGTCAAGATTTGCGGTTTATTCACCAATACATTGCAAATGATTCCAAGCGATATGCCGACCGAGTCATTCAAGATATTGTGGAAAAGGTTGAAATCCTATTTGCACAGCTTTGCTGCCCGAAGGGTGAGGGACAGGGATTGTCCCTCATGAATCCAGATTGCATGGAAGCCACAAACCCTTGTCCGCAAGGAGAGTTTGCCATCCTTGGACGATGGATTTTGGCATCCTTGCCAAAATGACGGCGCTTCACCCACGCTCAAACCCAAGCTATCGCTTCATGCGATTGCTATCCCCCTGTGTCAGGATAGATGTCGCCTCCCGCAAGGAGAATTTTTAGCCTATAGTGGGGGCGATCAAGAGGAAAACGATGACAACCTACCCTGAAGAATTCAAAGCCAAGATTATTGCCCAATTGC
>CAIOOA010000090.1 GCA_903859815.1 uncultured Methylococcaceae bacterium
CCACTGCCTAGAGGCTGGTGGAAAACACGTCAAACCAAAACACTTCCGACTCGTCATGAACTGTGCCGAAATATGCCAGACATCGGCCAATTTCCAACTCAGCAGTTCCCATTTTCAGCATCGGCTTTGCGAACTTTGCGCCGAAATCTGCGAGGCTTGCGCAGAGGATTGCGAGAAGGTCGGCGGCATGGACGAATGCGTCAAGGCATGTAAAGAATGCGCCGAGAGTTGCCGACAAATGGCAAGTGCCAAGATTTAAGTGTGAACTGGGTTTTTTGGCGAATTCAATTGCCAAGCGTGCAGAAAGCGACTTTGCCGCTGACCTCAATGCCATTCACTCAACTCTTCGGAGGTAGGACATGCCCTATTCAGAATTAAGCGATTTGCCCAAAAGCGTACAGGAGCATTTGCCAAAACATGCCCAAGAAATTGATCGGGCGGCTTACAACAGCGCTTGGGACGAATATGGGCAAGACGAAGCCTCCGCCAATGCCTTCTCCATGCGCCTCAACTCACTTTCCAACTCCGCGTTGCGGTGCACCCACTTGCGGTCATCGGCGGAACTTTGCCGACCCTGGCGTACCTCATTGGCCCCGCTGCAGGCTTCCCGCCAAGCGGCCAACTGTTCCGGGAACACACTCCGGCGGCGGCAGAACTCCCCCAACTCCTGTTCGTTCAAAGCGGCGCTCTCCACGACCAAATGGAACTTGTCCTGGCTGCTCAGGCGATCCGGCCCTGCGGTCGGTTTCGCCACAACCGCCCCCGTCCTGCGTTGTTGTTTGATTCGCCAATTATAAAGCGTGTCTTGGGGAATGCCCGTCTCGCATGCCAAATCGGGGATGTGGCGATCATGCGGCGGCAGCATCTGTGCAATGATCTTGGCTTTGAATTCTTTTGGATAGGCTGTCATCGTTTTCCTCATTACGTCCCCTATAGGCTAACAAAGTCTCCTTGAAGGAGGCGACATCTATCCTGACACAGGGGGGTTTGGATGAGCGAAGCTTGCGATTCGCTAGTCAAAGCAAGCTTTGACGCTCCAGTCCCGGGTTTGGATGAGCGAAGCTTGCGCTTCGCCTGTCAAAGCAAGCTTTGACGCTCCAGTCCCGGTTAAGTCAAAGCAAGCTTTGACGCTCCAGTCCCGGTTAAGGCACTGCCACCGTGATCGAATCGCTCACTGGGCTGTCACCCGTGGTGTTGTGGGCGATGACGGAAAGCGACACGGTGGACCCGGACGGCAAACCCGTCAAGGTCGCTTCGCTGTCCTGCGGGAATGCTTCGGCCAATACTGCGCCCTCTGCGTCGGTGGCGCGTAGTCGATAACTGTCGGCACGACGGGCATCGTCCCAATCCACATACAACATGCCGGGTGCGCCGGGGGTGGCAATTAGATTCACCGGAGTATCCGGGCTGCCCACATGGGAGGGGCGGTCAAAGCCGAAGGCATACCAACGATGGTCGTCGTCCGCGATCAATCGGGTCAATTCTTCGCGCAAGCCAGACAAGCGCATCCGGGCGGCTTTCATGGCTTGGTCGAGTGAGTTGCGGGCCTCCCCGGCTTGGACATTGCTCTGATTGCTGTTGGCTTGAGCCTCGGCAATCGCTTTCATGGCTTCGATACAGGTGGCAGCCGTGCAAGACACCTGTTCGGTCAATTGCGGCAATTCATGATTGGGGTGAAAACTATAATAGGCATGGAGGCTTTGCAGCACAAACGCCGGGTTGGTTGGCACTTGCAGGGAGCCGGTGAATCCAGCCTCCTTCCAAGCGCTATTCCAGTGGATGCCCAATCGGGGCTTCAAGGTGCCGATGCAAGCCATCGCCAAGGCACGGCCATTGCTTTGGGCAGTGCGCAAAGCCGCCGTCATCGCCGATTTGTTCGCCATTGCGGCGTTCAATTTGGCTTTCAATCCAATGGTGGGCGGTGGTTGGTTGTCCGTGCCACCGGGATTGCCGACCAGATCGTAGAACACTGCGCGTAGCGCGGCTTCATCGTTTTGTTTCAGCCCCGCCGCCGCACCGTGTTTGCTTGCGCCATCCACCGCGTCGGTCAATAGTTGAACCAAAGGTTCGTAAGTGACTGGAATTTTATTTGCAGACATGTTTGTAGTCTCCTTATTATGGATTAAATGAATGTCTAGGCGATGTGCCTAAACGCAGGCAACCCATGATTTTGCGCTTTTGTAAATGGGATGTGTTCATAAAATCAATGGGTTAAAATTTAAACAATATCGATTTCCGGTGTTTCCCCCTTTTCCAAGCCCTAAAAAATGAGCCTTTCCCAGGGAAAGGGTTGTTTTAAGCTCCTAAAAATAGGGCTTTCCCAGGGAAAGGGTTGTTTTAAGCTCCTAAAAATGGGGCTTTCCCAGGGAAAGGGTTGCTTGAAGCTCCTAAAAATGGGTCTTTCCCAGGGAAAGGGTTGCTTGAAGCTCCTAAAAATGGGGCTTTCCCAGGGAAAGGGTTGTTTTTAGCTCCTAAAAATGGGTCTTTCCCAGGGAAAGGGTTGCTTGAAGCTCCTTAAAATGAGTCTTTCCCAGGGAAAGGGTTGCTTGAAGCTCCTAAAAAAAACATCCTTACCCAATGCAATAGACCGACTCGGTTTTCAAAACCGAGTCGGTCAGCTCGGCGGGGGCTTATTCTACGAAATGTTCCCTAGGTAATTCGTATTCTTTATGTTCTTTATGTTCTTGGGATTCATCCTTTTCCTTTAAATCTTCTTCATTCAGCTTATTCAGTTGATTAATGGACTGCGGTTGTGATTCAATCGCTATTCCATATTGTTGTTGCAAGGCTTGAACCGATTCATTGGTTGATTCGTAGGTGCTTTGGACTTTAACCAGTCCGGCCCCGCAAGATTCAAGATTGGTAGGGTTCAAAGACAACAATTCTCGGTAATTGGTTTCATTCTCTAACAGCAGTTCCCGAGTCTCTGAGGAATTACTAATTTGTTGCAGTTCTTTGATTTGGTTTTTTTGGTCTAACAATTTCTTCTGCTCTGCCTCCCAAGCCTCACGCATGGCATTGACTTCCACGGTATCCACTTGTCGGGCAAATTGTTCAAATTCTTCATTAAGCCTAGGCTCAATACGCTTAGATTGATTTTGCTTTATATCCTCAATGATTTGTTTTGCAGAGGGATCAAAAGGGCTTAACTTTTTAAGTTTCGTTATATCTTTTTCAATCTGGCTTAGTTCCCTGTTTAAATTATGTTTTCGATCATATTTGTCCTTCGCATGAAAATCGTCTCGTATATTCATACGAGCTTCAATATCTTTGATAGTTTTCTGAATCGTTGCATCGTCAAAAGGGTCAAGAGTGGATAATTGTTTAATATCCCGATTAATGCCATTCTGATCGAGATTAGATTTCAAAGAATCAATGAGTTTTTCTTTAGTGTGTTCAATCTTTTTTTGATTGAAAACTACATGATCCAGCTCTTCCATGAATTCATGCATTCTGGCGTTATTTTTGATATTCTCTTTAAACCATGCCGTTTCTTGTGGGGTAAACGACCGATTCTCAGCTTCTCTAGTGGCAAGGTATTCGACCGCTTGCATCTTGGTATCATAGTCTAGATCTTTTATCCATTCTGGAGTTTGGTGTTTGGGTTTATTAGATTTGGTTTCGAGTTTTCGTTGTGGTTTAATATAATCTCCTTCCAAATCTTCAGTGACTTTTTTTATTTTAGGTTTTACCTCTTTTGGATCAGTTTCCGATTCTTTTCGCTCGGATTCTTCATTTTCTTCTTCTTCGTCTTTGTCTATGTAATCAAACACGAAATATCCCACAATCATAATCGCTGTAAGGACTCCTGAGCCAATTAAACTTATCTTGATGATGCGTTTAAATTCAGCAGTTTCAATAAAATCTGAAATACATTGATATTTTGAGAAATTGTCTGAACTGGTCTCATCGAGATTCACGCCTACCGCCTGCTGGCCATTGACGTTGCCAATCAGTACCGGCATTACGCCGGATGCCATGTCAGTCATTTCGTTAGGAGCAAAAGCGGTTTGTAGGTCGATGGCGGGGTTTTCTTGCGCTAACGCGGAAACCAGCTTTCCTTGGGTGAAATACAACGGGGTGGCGCTGCCGTCGGGGGCGTTGTAGGTGATGGCATAGCTATCAGTCTCTGCACTAGCGGAACCCGATGCACGGTCGAACACTACCTGACCAGCGTCGGGGGAAGACGATCCAGCATCGCCGGTCAAAAGGGTGTAGACGCAGTGGTCGGCGAAACCGGCCCATGCGGCGGGTGATTCGTACAAGGACTCGGCTATACCGGCGAAGTCTTCCATGTCCACGCCTTGGGCTTGGAAGAATGCGGTTAACTGTTCCCAATGTTTGATGTCGGCTTGGCCGTCAGTTGGCAGTGAATGCGCCAGTTTCTGGAACCCTTGGCTCAGGCTGGACTCAGGGTAAGCGCAAAGGGTTTGTAAGAGTTGTAAAGCGGCGGCTTGTTGGGCGTTGTTGAGTTTGATGCTAGGCATGGCTTATGTTTCTCCAATGGGTTTCGAAAAGCGTCCGTATTCCAACCGGGATACGGTAGGGTGTGATTAAAAGTGATGCAGGAGTGCAAGGCTTGCCTTGCCAGGACGTGTTAGGGCAAGGCAAGCCTTGCACTCCCGACGGAATTTCAAGCAAGGCAAGCCTTGCACTCCTGACGTAATTTCAAGCATATCCAGTGGTCGCGTGCATCACTTTTAATCACACCCGACACGGTGCGTAAAATGTTGGGCATAAGCCTAAACAAGCCAACCGTGTTTGGGTATCGGAAAAAATCTGATTTTTTGTTGTTTTTTATTCGATGGGCTCTTCGAAATGCATTTCCTTAGAATCTTTCTCGTCAACTTGTTTTTTCTCTAATGGATCAGGAATATGTTCTACTTTTTTATTGATGGGCACAATCTTGTTTGCTTGGTCAGCATTGAGTATTCGAATGGATTGTTGGGTTTTAGCGTAATTTCCCTGAATTTTTACCAATTCCTCCGTGCAGGATACTAAGTCTTGGGGATTTAATTGATCCAATGCAGTCATGTTATTTTGGTTCTCAACCTGTAATTGTCGGGTTGAAGCATTATTGTCGGTCTGCATTAATTCATTGATGTCTTGTCGTTGAGCTAACAATTTATTCTTGAGTGAGTTGATGGCATTTTGTGTTTCTACTTGCTCCTTTATTTCTAGGTCTTGATTGATTTGAGAAATTTGGCTATCAAGGCTTGCCGATGAACCAAAATCTCTGAAAGATGCTTTTAGGTTTTGTTCCAATGATTCTAAGCTGTATTCATATTGACTGAAATTAGGATCGCTAAAAGAACGCTGTTTTTCATTTTTTGATATTTCTATAGGATTCTTCAAGAAATAATCTTTATAATTATTGATAATATCCATTCTCGTTTTCGCAACCTGTTTTCGCCATGTGTCAATGCTTATATTAGGTTCAGCATTGGGATTGATTAGTTTTGACCATTCTTTATGAAGATAATCCTTTGCTGGTAAATCAAAATCTTCCGGCAATTTACATTCGTCAAAAATCTGTTTAATAATGTCTGGCCCAAGTTCTTCGTTGATGAGTTCATCTTTGGTTTTTTGAATAATCCCATCTTCAAGTTGAAACTGGTAGGCCGCTATAACTTCCCTTGACCAATTTTTAGAAGCGATTATATCCAGCCAATTGTTTAATTTATCGGCCAGTTCGTCTACATAGGATTTAGATCCTATGAAATTGTTTTGGTCGTAGGGATTTTTTTTCAGCCATTCCTCGGCTTTTTGGATGCTTTCTGGATCAATATATTCTTCGTGTTGTTCATCGTTTGAAGCTTCTTGTCTCTTTCTTTTTTCTATCAAGTCTTCAAAGAATTTCCTTGATTCATCATTATAGCGTTTTAGTTTTCTATATAACTTATAGCCGAGTATAAAAAGAATTATTAAAACGACAATCAAAGTGGGTACATACCAATAATGTTGTAACCAGTCGAGAAACATAGACGTATACCTCGTTGAGTTTAGTGAATCAGACCCATAGCCTTTACATGCGGAACGGGCTGGTGTGGCATGGCATCTAGCGTAAACAAAACAAAAGGGTTTGGGTATCGGAAAAAATCTGATTTTTTGTATAACCTCTAAAAATCAGTTCGCAAGGTGGCATAGCTCCCACAACTCGCGGGTGGCGATGCAGTTGAATGAAGCAGTAGGTCGGCATCCCCATGCCGAGCAGTTGAATGAAGCAGTAGGTCGGCATCCCCATGCCGACAACGGACTTGATTATTCCATTGGCGGCAAGCGGTTGTCGCCCTACTGCTTATGATGTGCAGATTTATTTCAACAGCATTGGGAGTGGTTCACCCGCCCGATGCGGCATGTTAAACGCTGGACAAGCTCACACGCCAGCGGACACGGGCAAACCGAACTGTTGCTCGTAAGCGGCTATGTGTTGGTAAAGTGCTTCCGCCGCATAGCTGGTGCAACTGGAATCCAACGCCCCGGAGAAGGGATTGGCATTGGGCAGAACGGTATAGTCGGACCCATTCGTGGTTTGGGCTAATATCACTTTAGCCTCAAGCCCTTTTAAAGCGGTTTGTTCATCCGCGGTCATCGGTAGCGTTGGCAAATACAAGGCCGGTAATTGGGCCAGTCCCGCAAAGCCATAAGGAACCGTATCGTTCGTATTGAAAATACGGTCATAGTCATTCCCCAGCAACTGCTGGAAATAGCCACTAAATGCTTTGTCCCCCGGTGTCGCACCCGCCAATGACACACAGGAAATGGTCGCGACAGAATTTACATCCCAAGCCGGCATAGGATAGAAAATACTGTTTTGGGGAATTTGCACATTGCCTTGCGCTTGCTTGAACCATAAGGCCATAGCCGGGGCGATGGCCCCGCCTAAACTATGTCCAGTGAAAGAAATATTGATGGGCCCGTTATTCGTAATACTTGCCAAATAGGCCGCTAGGGTCTGCCCAGCGCCGGGCAATGGGGAGTATCCGCTGGGCGTTTCAGCAGCAGTCGGCGGAACGGTGGTCAGTGCATAGCTTAACGCGGTAAAAGTGGAAGATGATACATGGGGTTTGGGTTTTTGCGGCGTAGGCGTAGGCCATGGCTCAAAGCTGACGGCTATATCTTCGGATAGCCATTCCCATGTGTCGTTGGCAACGGTTCCCCGGGTAGCAACAATATAAGTATTCAATGAAGACAATGAGCGGGCAACAAAGGTGAGGTTGGCCTGTGTGTTTTTGGTTTTTGTAGACGTGGTGCAATACAGTGCCGGACCCCACACGATGATCCAATCATTATCCAAATTGGGATAGCTTGCTAGAAGGGAGTTAATTTGGTTCGCCGTTTCAAACACGGTAGTTTGGTCAACCGGCAAAAACTGGCCCGTATAGCTTAGGAATGCCATGCTGGCATTGGTGAGTTCATTAGGGGTAGGTGTTGACATCAGTAATCTCCTCAGATAGTTCGTTTAGTCATAATGTCTAACTTAGGGTATCGGTTACGGCTTTTCCGTATCCGGCAAATGCTAAGAGACAATGCAAATGCAATCGATGTTGACGGACTTTCCGCCGAACATTGCAACGACCATGAAACAGACACTAGGAATCACTTTAGCTGTGAGAAGCCCAGTGTTGACGTTTGATGACCTTGAAGGAGAAGTTATACGAACCGATTCGATTTGGGTATCGGAAAAAATCTGATTTTTCACTCAAACCAGAAAAAATCGATTGAGGATGGTCATTGGTGTGATCTGAATTCTCAAATCTAGTTAGCAAGGATAAGTTTTAATTCATGAGGGATTGTTGGTTTGTGGTAATTCGTTACATTTGGTGATATTTGGAACGAAAAAATCAGATTTTTGCTGATATACACGCTATAAATTTTAGAACAAAATATTCCCAACCTTAGGCTATTAACAATGGTGAGCTAAGGTTAAGTTCTTGTTTTTATCAAAACTCAACTAGGAGAATATATCATGACTACTATTGCCACTGCCACATCTGAAATGAATCCAGAATCGGGACAGAAACACCGGTCTGGGCCGGACTTCGGGCTTTCCTCGAATTCAGGTAACAATATCATGGTCTCCACCGTGAATGGTGTGACATTCGACATCATGGAAGACGTGTCTGGTGGAAAAGACCCTACGGTTGCGGGTTCAGTCACCAATGGAGCCACTCTTCCGGGAAATTGTTTGAGAATGGGTGCGAACTACTATATAGCCAACCCTAGTGGCGCCAAAAGTAGTTTCACGGTGACGCTGACACAATAGACACCCAAGTTCCTTAGCTTGGCCATTCTCCCGTTCGCGGGAGGGGGCTGGGGAAGGCGGGTGGTGCAGGGGGCGGGTTCTGAACCCGCCCCTTCTTAATGATCCTATGGAGACCGGTAACCATCGAAAAAAACACGGGGCGGACACCGAAAAGCCATAAGAGTAGGTAACGAGGAATCCATCATGGATTCCTTCAACACAAATCCAAGAGGATATCATCATGTCTAACACGCAATTTCCCTATCCCCAAAGCATCACTGCGATTACCATCCCATCCGGTGTATACAAAAACTATACGTTCGTTGTCTCTGCGTATTCCAGCGGTATGTCAGTTGGCCAAGCGCAGCCAAATACAGCCCCCCTAACTATGCATTCGGGGGAGTGATTGACATTGATAATAATGGCAGCAGTGCCACAGCCTTTGAATTTTTGCTTAATTTTGACTCGTCTACGGGTGTCCCGGCTTCAGCACCTTACTATTTTGTCTCTGGTTCTGCGGTTGGGAATCTTTGGTTGAACAGTATCACCCCGTCCCCCCCGATCACAACGTCCACAACGTCCACACCGGCCAGTGATTTTTCAAGCACTAATGTCAGCACCCAAATCAGCGAAATCGGCAGCCAACCCGATGCGGGTATTGCCGCGATACTGTATTATCCACCCGGCGGCTATCTTTATGTTGCGACGACAAACGGCAATCTCTATTGGTATTCCGTCACATGGGGTTCTGACGGTACGCCAAGTGTCGACTATATCAATGAAAATAAAACCTATAGCGGAGCATCGAATGGGCAAGTGACGCTAACCCTATTCCAAGCAAACAATAACCCAATCGGGTCAAGCACTGACTGTTTGTTTCTAGGCGGATTAGAAGAGGCAACGGGGGTCGTCTTCAATCCAAACAGCCCTACCACGGGCAGTGGGACGCTTTACGGTTATACGAACGCACCCCCTACCGTAGCCGTCTGTAGAGGGCTAAACGGCCTATATTTTGCGACGCCATCCGGTGCTTTGCACTATCAGCCCTATAGTGGGTTCAATTCCGCACTTCAAGCGCTTTGGTCGGCACCCAACAATGAGATCATTTTGTCTTTGGCCTATTCACCAAACCCTAACCTAGTGGGTGGAACTTATAGGCTTGGTAAAAATGTTTATCCTTATTATCCAGATGGCGCGCTATTCATTGGCACCAGCCCGTCAAGCCCTTCTACTTCTACGAAGGGGAGTATGTGGGTTTGCGATGTTGCCAACAATACGGTGGGGGATGCGGCGCAGCAGGATGCAAGCATATCGGGTCCACCTTGGGGAATCATCGCAGATGCCAACCTAAATTACCTGTGCAGCACAGGCAGTACCGGAGTGTTTATCAGCACATTAGCTGCTTATAACCCAAATAGTTCCCTGCCCGAAAATAGTATGTTGGTTCCCAATAGCCTCAGTAATCCGAGCAAACATCAATGGTTGTCGGATATTGTTTCGGCTTGCGCATTGGTTTTTGGCGTAGTGACGGATGATCCAGTCGCCGTCGGTTGGGCCGTTGGCGGGATTGTGGCCCAATCTACCGACACTGCGACGGGTTATTAAACCGATAGGCTTTCACGCCCTAAGGCCGTGGCGGAACCTAGGGATGGGTTCCGCCGCATGATTTATGGATGCCAATATTCCTTGGCTTGGCCATTCTCCCGTTCGCGGGAGGGGGCTGGGGACAATGCTGTTGAATTAAGCCGTCATACCGGCATGGATTGCCGGTATCCAGAACACAGGGATGTGAATCTGGTTTGCCCTCCATGGCTTCTGGGTTCCGGCAATCCCTGCCGGAACGACGAGAATTTTCTTAATTCAACACCATTGGGTGGGGCAGGGGGCGGGTTCTAAACCCGCCCCTTTTTTTTATCTAGTCATTCAAGGTGTTCTCGGACGCCACGCTTTGAGATTAAAAGTTATCAGGCAATCCAAATTGCTGCTCGTAGGCGTCTATATGCTGGAATAAGGCTTGCGATGCATAGCTGGCATGGGCCATGTTAATAGGGCAGGTGAATGGGTTGCCGTTGGGCAATACGGCAAACTTCGATTTGATTTTATTCTCGGCGATCAGAACATTCGCCTCAAACCCTTCCAAAGCCAGTTTTTCAAGTTCCTCTAAGGCAATATCCGGGGCATACAAGCTTGGCAATTGTTTCAATTCGTCAAAGCCATGGGGAACCACATCGTGGGTGTTGAAGATGCGGTCAAAGTTAGGGCCAATGAGTTCCTCAAAATACTGGCTAAAGACAGTGTCGCCGGGCGTTGCCTCTGCCAAAGACACGCAGGCTATGGTAGCGTCGGCTTTGACATCCCACGCTGGCATTGGATTGAAAATTTTATTGTTGGGGATTTGCGCCTTGCCTTGCGCTTGTTTGAACCATAATGCCAAAGCCGATGCGATGGCGCCCCCTAAACTATGACCGGCGAAACAAATCTCGATAGGCCCGAAGCCGGTCAAACCCGCCAAAAAGCTTGCCAGGCTTTGCCCTGCGCCCGGCAGAGGCTTAAATCCGAACGGTGTGTCGGTGGGTGGGATGGTCTTCAATACCACGCTCAACGCGTCAGCAGTGGCTTTGGATACATAGGGGGTGATGGCGGTCGATTCAGGGGTTGGCCATGCCAAAAAATCAACCGCCAAATCTTGACTGAGCCATTCCCAAATATTGTCACTCACCGTTCCACGGGTGGAGACGATATAACTGGACGGGGTTGACCGCGATTGGGCGACATAGGTGAGGTTTGCCTGCTTTTTCATGATGATTTCGTCTGTAAGATGCAAAGCAGGGCCCCAAACCACTTGCCAATCATTATTCAAATGGGGGTAAGTGGGTAAGATTTTGTCAAATAGCTGGGCGGTTTCGAAGACTGTGTTGGAGCTTACGGCTAGGGATTCTCCCGCATAAGCGAGAAAAGCCATGCTGGCATTGATTAATTCTTGGTTGCTTTGGGTGGACATGATTCAATTCCTCTCATTAAAGAAAGCGCTACGCAATGACTCTGGGTTGTTCCGTTGAGTGCAATCATCCTCAATTGCCCATCTAGGGAACGGCTTGCTCACGTTGGGTGAATCGATCAGATAGGATCAATCGCAGACAACGGGTTGCCGTGTAGCATAATTATGTCGGAGCGGTTTGGGTATCGGAAAAAATCTGATTTTTTGGCTTGAAATGGTTGCCGTTCATGTTTTGCTAGATTTGGCATGAACGGCAACGTTCGCTGGTCCTAGCCGGGGGTTGTCGGCAAGGATTGGGGATTAGTAGGGGCTTGGATAGGGTCGGAAACGCAACAAGCCGATGTGGATGTGACACAGGAAAATTTGGAAGCAGGGCAGGGTGCGCAGACGGAGCAAAGCCCCTCCCGTATGGCGTAACGGGTTAGCTCGGCAATCCCTGTGATCCCCAATTTCTCCATGACGTGCTCACGGTGCGTAGCAACGGTTTTTGCGCTGATGTGCAAACGTTCGGCAATTTGGTGGGTGTTCCGGCCTTCTGCAAACAACTGCACGATTTCCCGTTCTCGCGAGGTTAAGCTCATATGTTGAGGCAAATCGGCTTCCGCTGACCGGGATTGTTGGGTAACTAGATGAGTCAATTCCGGGCTAAGATAGGTTTGGTCAGCCATTGCGGTTCGGACAGCGAGTATCAGCTCGTGGAACGCACAGCCCTTGACCAAATAACCCGAAACCCCCATATCCAGGATTGCCCGAACCAACCTAGGGTCGCCATGGACGGACAAGCATATCAGCTTGGGCCTTTGGGGATGAGCCTGAATTCGCTGAATAGCTTCGAAACCATTCAGCCCCGGCATGGTAATGTCGGTTACGGCTACATTAGGTTTGAGTTTGCGAACTAAATTGACAAGTTCAAGCCCATCGCTGGCTTCGCCAACGACTTGTATGTCAGGCTCACGTTCCAACAAAGAAATAAGCCCTTGCCTGACGATTTGATGGTCGTCTGCAATTACCACGCGAATGACCATGGCGTTCCTCTATCATCTATTTTTCTTTATGTTTAGGGGGCAGCCCGCACCCTACATTGGTTTAGGGTGGTAAGCCTCTTTAATGAACTTAGAAGAAGGGATCAATCTAATGACCTAAGCTAATCCCATGGCTTGTTTATACTCCTATCTGCTCAAAACTTACAATGGTTGAAATATAACCAAATGTAACAAATTATAAAAATCATATAGATACAAACAATATTGCTGCTGGTTTGGCTGTTCCCAAGCAAAAAATATGGTTAATCATCAAGGTCTGAAACCATGCTATGAATGAAGCTTGGAAAACGGATTATCTGTCTGGCAGTGGCAGGTCGATGACTATTCGAGTGCCTGCACCCGGCGATGAATCGATCTCCAAGCGACCTCCCAAGGACAAAATTTGGGCCCGGGCGCTAGGTAGCCCATAACCCCCCTTGGGGCTAGTATAGGGCAAGATTCCCGGCTCAAATCCTACGCCATCATCATGGACGTGGATTGTCAATCGATCATCGCTACGCTTGATCGCAACCAAAACGTGGCTTGCCAATGCATGTTTGCGTATATTAAACAATAACTCGCGCACTACCCGGAAGATTACACTCAGAACGGGTTCTGGTAGAGGGAGTGGCTCATTGTCGCCTTCCACCTGCAAGGGAATCCCGTAAGTTTGGCCCAAGCTTTCAATGGCGGCCTTCAGTCCCAATAGATTGATGAGCGGGTTGCTCAAGTCGAATGTGGTGGCGCGTGTGGCTTGGGTTGCTTGGTTCAATAGAGTGCGCATCTCTGAAAGTAAGCCTGAAGTGTTTGCTGTCAAGCTTGCCTCTTTCAATTCGTCCAGTTTGATGCTGAGTAAGGTGTGCAATTGCCCCACCACATCATGCAAGCCTCGTGCGATCCGTTCTCGTTCGCGGGATTCGGCCACCGATATTTCATAAGCCAAATTATGATAGTCGGCTTGGTCTTCTTGCAGGTTCCCCCAGGGCAAGGCCCCGGATGATGGGCTGTGAAAACTGATCAAGCTGCAACTGAGTGAACCCGTATCGCTCCAGATGGCCGTGGCGCTGGCGCTCATGGGAATCCTGTCACCATTTTTGTGAAGGACTTCAATGCCGCTATCTCGCATTTCAAAGCAATTGGCAAGCGCGTTCCAAGCTTCCCCGGCTGGATTGTCAGGGGCTAATTCAAGTATTGAACGATCTAATAAGCTATTTGGATCGTATCCTAGGATGCTGTGCAATGCCCGATTGCAGGCGATGATCCTGCCGGTTTTTGGCTTGATGCATATAGAAACCTCCAAGCCCTGATCGAATACAGCACGGAAGAAGTCATTCCGCCTTTTTTTTTCATGCTGGCCGTCTAATTTTGATGAGCTGCAATGATTTTATGGCTAGACCTGAGGCATAAGATAGCCTCACGGAAGAAGATTTTTTTATTTGGGTACAAACACCCAAAGAATTGGAAAACAATTGGATTATCTATGTAACCCACAAAGCGATGAAAATCTATTCGTACTTGCCTACCCCCAAATTTGGAAAGCGCTCCTTCGGCAACAGGATGATAATTAAATGTGGGATTTTGGCATTGTCGCATTAATCCGGCATCAATTAGGAAGAACGGTTTAGCGATTGGCTCGTAGAGGGTGCTTGCTTCGCCGATAGGCTATTGATGTTGACAGTTTGTATGCATTAGGCTATTGTAAACCGACTTTTTGGGCGGTTAGCTCAGCGGGAGAGCACTGCTTTCACACGGCAGGGGTCACTGGTTCAATCCCAGTACCGCCCACCAATTAAATCATATGCCTAGGCTGTCAACACAAGAAACAAAAAATCAAAAAAAGTGCATTTAAAGGTGAAAGCCAATGCCTTTTTGCTTAATGCATTCTCTTTTCTTTCCCCCCTGATTTCTAGCTCTTGTCCGGGGTCGCTTTCGCGGGTGCGGTGTTTTTCTTGGTAATTATCGGTATAAAATGGAAAAGCCTAGCCAGATAAGCAAGAGGGTAAGGGTCGGGATGCCCAGCAATCTGCCAGATCGGGAAGGCCGTGCCAGTTGGCAAGCCCTGCCATGATTCCAAGGTAGTCGAGGTCTACCTTTCTGGCGTGGTGGTGGGCTTGGATGATTCGTTGCTCTTGATTATGGCATCTGCTTTGAAACTAATTTCTCCTGCAACATCAAAGCATCCAGATAATATTTTGTTGCCCAATTCGGATAACCCGATCGCATATATTCGCCCAAGATGGGAAATGATCCGGCGATAGCCCCATTCAACGCGGGATTGTTCAAATCTAGGGCTTGCAGGGATTTTAAAAAGTTTACTAATAAGTTGGCGCTAGTGGCATAGCGAGTATCGCCTGTCAATTCAGCCAAACGAAAACAGACAATGGCAATCTGCGCACTGCCAGTGAGGCAAGAAGAGAAAGAAGCAGGTTCCCAAGTGGGATAAAATCGACCGGGAAGATAACCATTACTGGTGATTTTATCTAATATTGGATCGATTCCGCGACGGGCTGCGGTTATGAAATCCCCGCGACCCGATAAAACCCCCACTTCAAGTATTCCCTGCAAAGCATAACCGATGGTATGGGTTAATGGGGCTTCCGAACGGGATAGGCAATTATGGGAGAACCATCCATTGGTTTGCTGTTGCCTGAGTGCTGCTTCGATAGAAAGAATCGCGCTTTGAAGGTAGCGACTGTCGCCATCTAATACTCCAAATCTATACATCGCCCATGCGCAAAGACAGGTGTAGGTCTTCAGTTCGCCGGCACTGACATACTCGCCATTGGTTTGAAAATATCCACCTTCACCCATATCATTAAGCAAGAAATGGGCAGCTTTTCGTGCGGCATCCAGAAAGTCGCGTTGATGGGTTTCAAGATAAGCAGAACACCAACCATCCAATACCATGCCTGTATTGAATGCAGCCGGAGTTTGCTTTTCTGGAGTAGTGACTGGTCCTCCTTGCACTGCGCCCGATGGCATTTGTAAGGCAATCTCCCATTGTGCCATTCGTAGTGCGGCCTCCTTTATGTTAGGGTCATTATACCGACGTGCATAGTGCAATAGTGAGGTAATGATATAGCCAGTGGTTTCCGGGTACGATGCTCGCCAACCCTGATAAACACCATCAACCGGGAAATAACCTAAAGCAACTCCTTCATCTGGGCTGGCTGATTGGGCAAGTAACAACCAATCTACTGCAGCGCGGGCACGAGTTTCGGTCTGGTTGTTGACAGGCTTGACAAGACCGAATGCAAATTTTATCAAGTCGTGCCTGAGGTGCTGACGCAAGACTTTATCTGGATGGAGTATCAGGGTTTTGACTTCGTGACTAAATGCAGAAAAAAGCCAATAATTCTGCTTAGTATTTTGTGTTAGATACCGATCTCTGAGTATTTTGATTGCTGTTATGAGTTTCATATCAATATTTAAAAGCAAGCAATGGTGACTTGGTTGGGAGGGTTGCGCAATCTGATAAATGGGTAAGGGGCTAATGGCAAACTAATTGGTTCAATCGGGGTGACTGGCGATGTTTTCAAGCAATCATAATAATTATAGCGTATGATCACATCGTCCCCCGTCAGATCATTAAATACCAATTTATTCAAGTCACGCTGGCTTAGCTTACCGGAACCTTTAATAAATAGTCCCGGTGGATGCTCAATGCGAAATAGATTGATACTGCCCCGATTGGCAACTAATTTTGCTGTAGGCACATTTTTGAAGGCATTGGCAGTTTTTTGTTCAGCCGTAATCACCAATCCTACATTATGTGTCCAGAGTAACTGTTGCAGTTCATCTATACTGTAGTCATTTATATCCCGCCCGTATAGCCATCCATTCCCAAAACCAGATGGGACTTGTAACTGAAAATTGTAATTGGCAAATTCACGATTTGTCTTCATGCCTAGATAACTACTTATATAGGCACGATCATAGACTGGATTACCAGAATGCTCAAACAATATTCTTGAATCATCCGTAGTATTTGTCTCTATCCACTCCCTAAGCCATGTCGTGGCAGGACCCTCGCCCCTTACTTCTGGAGAGTACAGTCCTCGACGTGGGACATTGGCATAGCTGATTTCCTGCCATGTTTCACGGATCAAATTTAACCCAATCAATCCTAAGCCGATGAGCATTAGGTAAGTTGCCAGTTTTCTAAAACCAGTATGACATTTGACGTCATCAATCATTTGCATTATTCCTAGCCCAGTGGCAGGTGCCATGACGATGAAGGAGAATGGGAGAAATCGATTGGATTGAAGTTTTGCTATGGCTGGTATATAAGCCCCTAAGCTTCCATACAACATAGTGATTAAGCCAGCGGATAAAAAAATCCATGAAAACCGCTTGTATTTTATATTTTCGATGAATAAAGCAGCATAACAAGTGGATATTAATATCGCCCCATTAATTATTGTCATTCTCCCAAAAGTTAAATAAAACAACTGCCCGATATCCGGTTTTGAGCTAAAAGATTTGCTGACATAAGCTAATTGGTGATCGGAAAATGTAGGTATTATCCAAAATAAATTAACAATAATGGCAATTACAATAACCGTGCTAAAGTGATAAAGCATTGAGCTTAAATTATAGTCATTGCGTAAAATAATAATTCCGGGTATGACGATAAATGCAACTATAATGGGGAAGAAAGGATAATACATTAATCCCAAGGCACCCACCAAACCAATCATGATAGAAGCCTTCAAGTCAAAGCGTAACTTGCAGCTTGATAATAATAAAGCGCCAAACGCAACACCCCAGTAAGCAGATAGGACGGATGACACCATTCCGCTATTATGGGTTATCCTTAAATCGGAATTCCACCACAGTAGTACGCCAATCGTTCCTGACAAAGCGGTTGCCATTGTGCCAGCACCAAGAACCGAGGCGGCAATGGGTATCATGATTGCAGCAGCACAGGCAGAAAGAAAATAATAGAACTTATATACAATAATAGGATTAATATCAGAAAAAAGAAAGGCTGAAAAAAAGGCAGGGAAATGTGCGCTATGATTTTTTGAAACCCCCGCAACATATCCTGATGAAAAGAGTGGGTCGTATCCTGCCAGCAACCCCTCTTTGCCCAGTTGATTCGCAATAGATATCTGGTAAATATGATAGGGGGAATCGACATGAAGAAATGGCTTTTCAGACCATAGCTCATAAATTGGCAGTGAATAGCTAATCAATGCTAATTGGATAAAAAATAATACTAATAGTATTATGTATATAGGTTTGACTTTTAGCATGATAGCTATTATATCTGTGTTTGTTCTAATAATTCGATCATACCAGCATATCGTGAATATAAAAACGCAACCCTCATCCCGTTTAATGCCACGGCTGGTTTTGCAGCGTCAATCACTAAAAATCCTTTTTTTCTTAAATCTGCTATTGATTGTTCCATGTCATCAACAGCATAGCAAGTATGATAGATATTATATTTTAATTTTCCCATTAATTTAGATACAACCGACTGATCGTTGACGGGCATGATAAGCTCAATGGTTTCACCATTTTTGGATTCGATGAAGGCAATGTCTATTCCCCTGCTTTCATCCAGTGTCCTTGATTTTTCATCATATCCTAGTGCGGAGAATGCTGCGATACTTTTTTCTATGTTTTCGGTCAAGAAGCCATAATGATCAACTTTCATAGGAGCAATTTTAAGATAGTTTGATTAAAGCTTCGCTTTAACAAGTTTTAATATATCCATATATGACAACATGGACTCAAATTCAGTGACATCAAAATTAATGGAAAATTCCTCTTCCAAGGCAACGATCAATTGAATATGATTGCCTGAATCCCAGCCATCCGTATTGTCGGAAGCCGTACTCTCGTTAATTAAATCTTCAGGGATATTTAGAATATCCGACATTACAAGTTTTATTTTCTGTTCTATGTTATTTTCCACAATATGATCCTGTTACAATGTTATTGGTTTTTGATGAATTTAAACCAAGCCGGATATTCGACTTTCGAGGTTTCGCAATTTAATCGCCAGTATGAGTTTCCGGTTTCTCCAGTGTTGTCCAACGCAAAGCCGTGCCGTTCAAATAAATCTCTCACGGGAGGGTTCTTTTGTGTTGGGATTATTTCACCAATTAATTCTTTGGCATTGACACTACCCGCGATTTCACACAAATAAGCTAACATCGCGGTTTCTACGGTTCTACCAATGACACGACAACTCAAAAGGAAGGTGTCAATGATCAACTCTTGCTCTGCTAAATGAGCCAACATTAACCCTACAATACCGTTATCCCCAAATCGATCCGTCACCGATACGACCGCTGTGATCCAGGCGGGGTCATGCAAGCATTTGGTTATTTCCCCTTCAGTATAGCGGCGGGTTGTGGCATTGAATTGGTTGGTTTTTTGGGTAAGTTGCGCGGCTCTTGCCAGGTTTTTCGCGCTGACTGGGGAAAAATCAAGAGTCATATCCAAATCACGATAAAATCCTTCAAGATCGGTGCTAGTTTCCCGTAATGCTTCAGCCTGTGCCCGTTGTTCGTATAGCGCTGAACGCTTGATATCTTCTGTCGAAATCGACACTGTGTCAAACCAACCCTCTTCCAATAAAGCCTGACTGTATTGTTCTGGCTGGGGTGGCAGTAATATGACTGTGACCATAGGCAAATGCATTCTCACCTGTTCGCATTCCACTGGGTTATCGTCCACGAACACCATGTGTTCCAAACCGATATTCAATTGATAGGCAATATGCTTTAGCGATTCAACTTTTGCATTCCAATGCACCTCAAAAGCTGAAAAATCGGTTCGTCGCAAGATCATGGATGAGTGCTTGGCAAAAACTTCTTCGACATCCTGCTGGTTGTTTTTACTAGCAACAGCCAATATTACACCGCGAGAATGTAATCCTAGAATCTGCTGTTGAAAGTCAATGAAAGCACTACCCGGATAAGTGGGGCCTAATTTGATTCCTTCCAGTCCATCCTCACCTAGGACACCCCCCCATAGCGTATTATCCAAATCCACAACTAAACACTTTTTTGAGTAACCCAGCAGTGACCGGCAGTATTTCATATACTCCCGTGCCAACTCACCAATGGCCTCTTGGGAAAGAGGAAACCTAGCATAATGTTTCATTCGCAGATCATACCAATGGTTTCCACCAACTCGGCTGACTAAAGTCTGGTAATTTACTACAAATGCATCACTATATCGACTGCAAAGCTCATGCAGTAACTTGTTCAAATCATGAACCAATTCCCTTTGTCCTAGTTGATTGGAACCTTCTGCTATTCCCAATAGGCAATAAAGGGGTTGTGCTAAATCATGAATCAGTATTGGCGAATGGCTGTAAGATCGGAATTTTTCCAACAGGCCCGTTAATTCATGTTTAAAATTTTCTTTTATAGTGATAAGATTCGAACTATATAACGTATACCGCCCATATATTTCGGGTAGCCAATCCTCACCTTCAACCGCAAGGATAGTCAAGTCCATTGGCTTCTGATAAAGTCCACTTGAAGGATTTAATATCTCTTGCCTAAATGCACCAAACCCGGTTTGATAAAAATCAATTAATAACCCATTGGCAACGCCTAGTGCAAATAATGCATCTTTCATGAACTCTATGGAAAATGAAGACAATAATGCGATGCGGTAAGGTTTTAGGCCAAAATCTACAACGCTCTCACTAGAAACGACTTTACCTAGGTATCGATAAGTTTTAGCGCTGGCGAATTCTTTAAGCAGTAAACGTGCAAATTGTATCGCATGGTCACGATTACCTGTTTGTACCTGAAGGGAGAATGCCTCTCTTAATTGAGCTTCGCGCTTGGCCGATTGGTTAGAGGTATGAGCTTCATTCATAACAGCTTATGCCACAGTCTATCAGATGTTGGACGGCTTTGAGGACATCCTTGGCCAGAAATAATTGTATGTGAAGTTTGCCTACCTTGCATTCATTTAAAGCTTGCATTCGTTTAAGTTCATTTAATAAAGGGTAAAGCCGCCTTCTTCTTGAAACAGAAGGCTCATATAAACGGGTATTGCAATCCCATAACTGCCCCTTTTCATCCTTGACTTGCAAATCAAAGCTATTTTCCGTAAATGGATTGACAGATAATTTGTGTTCCAGAATCTCCTCGACGGTATGAAAGAAGGTGAGTACCTCAATGCCAGTGCCTAATAATAATATTTTGCCATCCCTTTCATATAATTGATAGAGTGGACTGGGGAAACCACAAGGGGTTTTCGCTAGATGGTGGTCTGCAACAATGGTTTGGGCATCATTCCCCCATACGGCGATAGGATGGGTAGGATGCAAGCTTCTGAAAACCCCTGGGGTACGGCGAAATAGCTCAGTAATCAGACCCATCCGCGATTGAGTCCGCTTAAGATCGACAATAGGGTTTTCCAAGGCGTAGTCGACAGCGGTTGTTGTGATTGCCATAGTGGGCAGCATAATAACACCATTCATACCGACTAAGCTTTTCAGCATTTGAATAATATCGGTTGGCTTGCCTTTGAATCCCCGGAATGCATCAAACGAGCTATGCACGAATACCGTATCACCTGTTTTGATCCCAAGCTTGGTTAGGGCGAATTCCAGCTTGCCCCTGTCAAACTGAAAAAAAGTCATATCATACCAAGATTGCAATGCTTTAAGCTTGGACTTGACAAGCTTTTTCCATTTCTTAACCAACTCGTAATTCACTAGCCTATACCAACTATTTGCAGTTAATTGTGATTGATGTTGTTTCTTTGGAAGGTTCGTCTGGTTGCGCCAAGCCATTCGCTTGAGCTCCAACTCATTCAAATCAATCATATCCTATTTGGACAGCCAAGGCATCATGCAGGAATGGCACAGGCTCGAAAATATTCTGGCCTTTTGTGCTAAAATTATGAACCCTTTCAATGAACTCACTACCCATGTCACACCAATCCGACCTGATAAGCACCGATATTCATAGCTATTTGGCCCAACATGAACGGAAGGAGCTATTGCGCTTCCTGACTTGTGGCAATGTTGACGACGGCAAAAGCACTCTGATCGGTCGTTTGCTGCATGATTCTAAAATGATCTATGAAGATCAACTGGCTGCTATCCAAAAAGACAGTGTAAAGTCAGGCACCACCGGCGGGGACATAGACTTGGCCTTATTGGTGGATGGCTTGCAGGCAGAACGTGAACAAGGGATTACTATCGACGTGGCCTACCGTTATTTCTCCACCGCCAAGCGTAAGTTTATCATCGCTGACACCCCAGGTCATGAACAGTACACTCGCAACATGGCGACGGGGGCTTCCACCTGTGACCTCGCCATCATCCTCATCGATGCACGCTATGGGGTGCAGACCCAGACCAAGCGGCACAGTTTTATCGTGTCCCTGCTCGGCATAAAGCATATTCTGGTGGCAATTAACAAGATGGATCTAATGGAGTACAGTCAGGCTGTTTTTGAGAAAATAAGATCGGACTATTTGGATTTCGTCGATACCTTAGACCTTCACGATATTCAGTTCATACCGCTATCGGCCCTCAAAGGTGACAATGTGGTCAATAAGAGTGATGCCATGCCTTGGTATGATGGCGAACCGCTGATGGAACTGTTGGACAGCATTGAAGTGGCCGACGTGCAAAACTTCACCAATGTACGTTTTCCAGTGCAGTGGGTGAACCGCCCGAACTTGGATTTCCGTGGCTTCAGTGGAACCATGGCGGCGGGGGTGCTGAAAAAGGGTGACATGGTCATGGCTTTGCCTTCACGCAAAACTAGCCGGATCAAAAGCATTGTCACGCACGACGGCGAATTGGAACAAGCTTTCCCTCCGCAAGCGGTGACCGTCACCTTAGTGGATGAAATCGATGTCAGTCGGGGGGACATGTTGGCGAAACCGAATGACTTGCCTTGGGTGGATACGCGTTTCGTTGCTGATATTGTTTGGATGACGGAAGTGCCGCTTAATCCAGGGCGTCAATATTACTTAAAAATGGCCACCAAAACGGTGACAGGTTCCATTTCTCGGATAATTTCCCGCACCGATGTGAACACCTTGGAGCGGCACGAGGCACGTCAACTCGCCTTGAATGAAATTGGCCGATGCGAAGTGGCGCTCGGTTCATCGGTTGCCTTTGACTCCTATAAATTATGCAAAACCACTGGCTCTTTCATCCTTATAGACCGACTGACCAATGTGACCGTGGGAGCGGGCATGATAGTCGGCAAAGCAGAAACGAGTGAAAAACCCCACAAGGTTAGCCCGGAGGAACGTGCGGCCCGCTTTAACCAAAAGCCTTTGACGGTATGGCTGACCGGAGACAAGCGTTTGGATACCGCCTACCGCTTGGATAGAAAATTATTCGATTTAGGCTATGCCAGTGCGGTGTTGGATGATGATTTGCTGGGCAATCAAGCCAATCTATTGGCCCGCCAGTTCAATGCAGCAGGACTGATTTGCATCTGCGCGTTGGATGTCATTCAACCTGAGGCAAGGGAGGGTATGTTAGTGTTGAAAGCGGCTGATGTGGTTATGGATGACTTGATCAAACTCCTGCATTCCTATAGCCATCCTGAACCCAAGCAGGAAGGCTTGGATTTTGACATTTGATAGAACTATCATCAAAAGACCGACTCGGTTGAAAAACCGAGTCGGTTGGTTTGAGAAGCGCTCTGTTTAAGCGGCTTTGTTCACAATCGTGCGGAATGCCTCGGAACCCGATTCTAGCTCTTTAAGCTCTGCACCGGTTGGACCGCCTTCCCGCTTAGCCAAATCGAAATACAACTCTGCCAGTGCTGTCGTGGCAATCGGCTCTAAGAATGCTGCCTTAAGGCTCCAAGCAAAGATAAACGCAAAAACATAGCGCCAAACGCCAACATCCACCGGCAATATCGACACCGCACTGCCTACCGGATAGAGCATGGCGAAAAAGGCCAGCAATAAGCCTAAGTATTCAAAGCCCAATAAGAATATGCGGTTTTTCGACAGCATGTCAAAATGCCTAAGATGCAATGCGAGTCCGCCGCGCACCGATTCCCAAGGATTGGTCTCCTTTGCCACAAAGCATAAGCAAAGCAAGGCTTGGTCGCAGGTTTGGGCAAAATATCCAGCTACTTTCACAAAAATGTCAGCCAAAGCTTGATTGGTGATTTTGCCAAGGTATGGGCAATGTTTGGCGGGTAATGAGTTCAACACCTGTTTGACCGACTCGTCAATTTCAAAGAATTCGACTTCTTTCGGAAAGCGTTGCGAAGCTTTTTGTTTAGCCAACTCAATCAATTGCTTGCCTGGGGGTAGCTTTTCCCCCCAAGCAAGTTCTGCCAACAAGGCTAGATGCCCAGCCTTCATGTTAAACAATAGCCCAACCCGAAAGCGGTATAGAAAATAGGCCAAGCCAACGAGTCCGACCAGTGCGCCAAAATTCGCCATGCCGCCTTGTTTGGCGGAAAAAGAGGCAAATGCGATGAAGGTGCCCGCACCCGCCAAGGCAGCGAACAAGCAAGCGAAGGCAATGCCCAGACAGACGGCCAACCGATACAGCATGAACGGCATGGTCGCCTCGACGGTGCGAGTGGCGGCAAGTAAGTTAAAGTTCCACATGACTGTTATTTCGTTTTGGGGGCGGACACTTTGCCGCCATTGGGGAAACAAGCTGCATTGGCTTCATCACTCACGGATTTCAGCTTGTCGCGCAGCGCCTTGGACTGTGGCGGGTCGCGGAAAACGCCCCCTCTTTCACCCGCTAAATTTTTGTTGGTCTCAAATGTTTGTGCTTGCATGAACTCGTCATGCGACATATTGGCCGCAATTTTATCCACCGCGCACACGCAGTGGTAGAGGTTGTCGTAGTTTTTCCCGCCTTTTTCCTGCATGCAGCTCATCACATACTCGACGCGAGTCAGCGTTGGGAAATCATTGTTGGTTGTTGGTGAGCTTGCGGTGGCTTGCGCTCCCGGCGCGACGGCTTTTGGCTTGCCGGTTCCAGCGCAGCCAAAGAGCAAGGACGATGCTAAGATCAAGATAATGGATGGGTTAAGTTTCATAGTCATGTTGTTGCGTTGTGTTGTTATACATTTTAAGAAAGAATGATGATAGGGTACAAAGCTTGGTGTTGGCAATTCCTGACATTCTCTCCACATTGCCATTGACAGGCAAAGCAGCCTAGTGGTTCAGTGCTGGTCGGCAAGCCCTTACGAACACAGTTAACCGCCAATCTTAATTCATCGGCGAAAATTATTCGTCATTTTTCAGCCGCAAAATCGACGATTTTTTTCAACTTCCCATTTAACTCCCGAAAAAAGGCATTAAGCTTTTCGTTCGGGCCTTCGGTAGGGAGCAGATGGGTCACGATAATCACCTTTCCCTGTTCCGACCTTACCGCAACATTGCAAGGCATGTAGGCCACGGCAGCGGGTGACATTTCCAGCATGACACGAGCCAAACTTAAATTGCAAAATTGGATGGTGTCGTAATCGGGAAAGCTGATATTGTCGCGTTGACGGATGACACTGCCGATATGATTATGCCCGGTGATACGAAAATTGTTTTCGGTGATAGCCAATTCTAGTTCTGCCAACACATCATCGTAAGGCTTGACCGTTTCTGCCTGATACCATTGCTCTGACTCCTTAGGCCGTTGACTTGCGCAAGCCATTAACAAAGCCAGTACAAACGCGACGAATAGGCGGTTAAAATGCCACATAAGGGCGTGCTCGTTCAGCCGTGCTTCATCGAGCGGGCAAACTCCTCAATGGTCTGTTCGGACAACGGATGATTGCCCATTTCCTTCAACAATGGCAAGGGAATGGTGACATGCTGCGCCCCGGCAATCACCGCTTGGACAACTTCTTGAGGGGATTTCAAGCTGGCGACCATGATTGTGGTGGAGGTGTTGCAGGCATTGACCACTTCGCGCATTTCCCGCACCAGACCCAAGCCATCGCCTTGCAAGCGAGTGCTGCGATTGACATAAGCGATGGAATAGGCCACGCCCGCCTCGCAGGATAAATAGGTTTGTGCGGGACTGTAGGTGGCGGTCATCCCGACAATGACATCCTCAGCCGCAAAATTGGCCGCCAAAGCCAAATTTTCCGTCGTCATGGGGATTTTCAATGCGATATTGGATCTAAGTGCTAATACACGTCTCGCTTCGGCTTCGCGTTCCGCCATGCTAGGTGCAGTTAGTTGATAAAACACCGTACCGCCGCAAATGTCTGCCAATTCTGCGACCACATCGAACGGTCTGCGGTTGGTTTTAGCGATCAAGGTGGGATTGGTGGTGATGCCAGACACAAAACCTAATGCCATGGCCTCCCTCGCATCGGCTGCAATGGCTGAATCCAGAAACAAGGCCATTATGATTTCCTCACAGTTAACAGTGATAGTTTAGGTAGACCGGACCAGGCTTGCCTTCACAGAATCGAAGGGCCAAGAGCAATCCGGGGTAATCGACGACTCGGTAGGTTTGCCGCGACGAGTCACAATATTTCCATTATTATAGGGTTATGAGGGCTTTGATGACAGACCAAAGATCAAAGATTACAGGCGTGGTGCTGGCTGGTGGTAGGGCAAGGCGCATGGGAGGGGAAGACAAGGGCTTGATGCACTATCAGGGTCGCCCTTTGGTGAGTTATTCATTGGATGCATTGCGACAGGTCAGCGACATCATCCTCATCAATGCCAATCGCAATCTTGAAGATTATGCCCATTTTGGCTATCGCGTCATTACCGATCTCAATGACAATTTCGATGGTCCGTTGGCTGGATTATTAAGCGCGATGCGGTCGGCGCAAACCCAATATGTGTTGACGGTTCCTTGTGACTGCCCATGCATCGATGGCCTTTTATTGGGTCGGCTTTACGATAATTTGCTGGCTGAACAAGCTGAAATTTGCACGGCTACCGACGGGGAGAGATTGCATCCGGTGTTTCTGATGGCCGATTGCCGACTGGCTGACGATCTGGCGGCTTATCTGGCAAGCGGACAACGTAAAATGCAAACGTGGCTCAAGTCAACAAAACTGGCTTTGGCTGATTATAGCGATTGCCCTGAATTGTTCGTTAATATTAATACCATTGAAGAGTTGACTAAGATGGAATAATAGCAGAAAGAAAAAACCACAGTCTCATCCAATGAGATAACTCAAGCTGCTTTCAATAGAAAATCAACATGAACGGCATCGTAGGGAAAAACGACTTTCCCATTTTCAGTTTTACTTAGCAAACCGGCATCTAGTAATACTTTAACATCGTTATGAACGGCTTTCACGTCGCGATTAACGCGACGAGCAATTTCGCGGATGGACAATGGCCCTGCTCCAGTCATTCTTTTAATAATGCCCCAACGTTTCATCGTCAGCGTCTTCCAGAGTAGTTCATCACTGGCAAAACTAATTCTAGGGTCGCTGGTCTCCCCTGATTTCCATGCATTGACAAAATCAGCGAGGGAATCCTCAAGTGTGCGTACATCAATGGTCACTGTGTTCATTTCGCCAAACTTTAACGTCGTTTAAAAAATCTGCCACTAACTGGTCAATGCTGGTAAATGTATAAGATATGGTTCTTTGGGAATTCGCATGGTGACCAGCAGCAGGCTGCACACATGCCATTGTTTTTAAATGCGTAGCCACTTTCCAAGAGCCGTTTACCATGCGAATTCCCAATGAGCCTAAGATATCTCAAATCCATCTCGGTGTATATGGTCACCTTTTCCAATTTCGTTGTCGTAGCGCAAGACACATTTACCCTTTACCACGAATGCCAGACGATATTTGTAACCATGAGAACTCCCATGAATAGGGGTCGGTACTTCCCAAGCCACTAGTTCCGCAAATTCAATTGTGGACAAAGGAATGCGGCGATTGAAAAGTTTCTTGGCTTGCATGTTGGATATTCCAATCCAAGCAGAGCATTGTCTATATAACCATTAATTCGCCAATTTAGCCCCAAACAACTCCCTCACCCACGCACTCCGCCGTTCCCTATCCAATACTTCAGCACGAGCGCGCATCAAAACCACGGTCAGATAATACAGCTTGAAACTGACCGCCATAATCAGCAAGGGGATTAACATGCTGAGATGGATGGAAGGCTTGTCTAGTTTGGTCACGGTTGGGCCTTGGTGCAAGGTGTTCCACCATTCCACCGAGTAATGGATGATGGGGATATTCACTACACCGACTAAAATCAATACCCCACCGGCACGGGCGGCGGTGCGGCGGTCTTCGATGGCGGCGACGAGGGCGATATAGCCCAAATATAAAAACAACAGGATTAATTCGGAGGTTAACCGGGCATCCCATACCCACCACGCCCCCCACATCGGCTTTCCCCAAAGCGAACCCGTCATTAAGGCAAGAAAAGTGAAGGATGCACCCAAAGTGGCGGAACTGACGGTCATCACATCCGCCAGTTTGATATTCCAAATTAGGTTGATGCCGCTCCAGAATGCCATCAACACATAAATGAACATCGACATCCAAGCCGCCGGCACATGGATGAACATAATCCGGTAACTTTCCCCTTGTTGATAATCGGGCGGGGCTTTGAGCAATCCATAATAAAGCCCAGCTAATAGGGTCATTACGGTCAAGCCACCCAACCAAGGTATCCACTTGCCGGTAATATCATAAAAATATCGGGGTGACGCCAGTTTATGCAGAAACTGCCACATGGTATTCAACTCACACTGATTCTAAGGGCGGCGGCAATCGCCAGCGGGGCCAAGGTCAAGGCCAGCACTAGCAACGACGCCAGGAAATAAATTTGTCCGGCGATGGGCATTCCAGCCGCTGCCGCCGTGACGGCATTGGTGGCGAAAATCAGCACCGGTATATACAAGGGCATGATTAATAACGTTAGCAATACGCCGCCGCGTCGCAAGCCTACCGTCAGTGCCACGCCAATCGCACCGATCAAGCTTAACAAGGGAGTGCCTATTGCCAAGGTCAATTCCAACGCGGCAATAGCCGGTTCGGGCATTGCCAATAGCAATCCAAGCAAGGGTGCCAATAACAACATAGGCAAGCCGCTGACCAGCCAATGCGCCAACACTTTCGCCAGTACCAGCAACGATAAAGGCTGCGGGCTGAGCAACATTTGCTCCAATGCGCCATCTTCAAAATCGGAGCGGAACAGATTTTCCAGTGAAAACAAAGCCGCCAACAAAGCCGCAATCCAAATCACACCGGGGGCAATTTTTCGGAGCAAGGTGACTTCCGGGCTGACACCCAACGGAAACAAGGTCACAATCATGAAAAAGAACAGCAAGGGATTTGCCAACTCGCCACGATGGCGGAAGGCCAGCAGCAAATCGCGTTTCATCAGGGCTTTAAAGGCTTGGAACATAGGGCGTTTTCAACATCAAATTCCGAATAAAAATAAATTCATCTAACTTTCATCCATCCGACAAATTTACCCTGACTATATTCCCGCGCACTTCAACGGCCTGGTGGGAGGTCAACACCGCCATGCCGCCACGTTGCAGATGACCCTCCAATAGTTCGCGGACCAAGCCAACGCCGGAAACATCCAAAGCCGTGAAGGGTTCGTCCATGATCCATAATTTTGCTGGACAAACCAATAACCGCGCTAGGGCAACCCTTTGTTTCTGCCCCGCCGACAAAGAACGGGCTGGCATGTCCTCTTTTCCCGCAAGGCCGGTTTGCTCCAATACTCGATAAACCGCCTCTTCATCGAACCGAATGTTTGCCAATGCCAAAGAGATTTTCAAATTTTCCACTGGCGACAAATCGGATTTGACCCCTAACGTGTGGCCCAGATAGGCGACTTGCGAAAAATAAGCCGTCCGATGCTTGAGGATGTCTTCGCCTTCCCATAGCACCTGCCCCTCGCTGGAGCGGCTCAGACCTGCCAATATACGCAATAGGCTGGTTTTTCCACTGCCATTGGCCCCTTCAATTTGCATCAACTGGCCTTCGCGCAAGGAAAAGTTCAAGCCGGAAAACAACAAATTGTCACCCCGGATGCATTCCAGATCGACAACCGCCAGCGGAGCATTGATAAGTGTGGGATTGGGTGACGGCAACGTGAAGGTTCGACGGGTGTGGGTTGACAATCAAGAGGGTAATGATAACCTCTCAAGCGCTTGATTGATAGATGCATAGAATGCATAGTCATTGTCATGACTGTTATTAATGGTAGACCGGAAATTATTCTGACGAGAAGAACTTTGGAAAATCATCTACAATTCACTTTCCAAAACTATAGCGAAAAATGCGTGAACAACGGGCGTCTCTTTGGCTTGCTTATATTGTTAGTGCTGATTCCGGCAAAGTTGTCGCTTGCCTTCGAGATAGGCATTCCACAACCGGAACTGGGAAATGCTGGGCGATCAACAATCCCGGAGAAAAAATTGGGTCTGGAAGAAATGCGCGAATGGCTGAATCAACGCAATCAAGATCGCAAAATACATGGCACTAGCCAGCCGGAAAATTTTAATAGCATCAAACAATATACCGCTTCCATCAAGCCCCGTCTAAAACGAGGCCGAAAAAACTCTAAAGCAGACATGATGGTGGAAGGCGGACCGGCACAATCTCGCCAAAATTTTGCCGCGCAAATGGCTGAGCGTGGCCCGGATGGGCGCATCCGCCACCGCTTGCAAATCAATGAAAATGGGCCGGACCAGTTGCAAATCTATACCCGTTCGGGTTTTTCCAAACCGATTGAACCCGATGAGGAAGCCCTCAAAATGGAACGTTTGACGGCCAGAGGAAAACAGGCTTGGATGGCGGGTTCCTATCTTCGGCTTCCGGCTTCCTATCATGTGTTGAAGCCTAAAGGTTGGAATCATCCAAAATATGGCAATCGGTAGGGGGAAACAATTAAGGTGAGCGGTTCGTGTTAAGCTTGTTGATCCATGAACGGCCTAACTTTCAAGGTATTGGACTTTTCTGTTTTCCCTTCTATAACCCCATATCGTCTGGTATTCGAACCTTTTAGCGTCCATCTATGCGTTCTTCAAGCTTGAACTGCTCAAAATCAAGCATCAACTCAACCATTTTACGCTCCAGAGCAAACGTAACATCAAAGCCCTTTAAGCCAGTTTCGCCGTGCTTCAACGATTTAGCGCGAGCGCAAAATCAGACAACATGAGAAAATACAATTCTGCTCTATGGATGAAACAAGAGATAAACCAATGAGTACACAACAAACTAATTTAGACGATGATGAAATCGAGGGTCTCGGTAAAGATGAAGATACTGGCTGGGGTGAGTATCCGATTGATACGGTTTTGATTCGGAACGAGAATCGCACGGTTCACGATGTATTGAGGCGAATCGAAAAAGGAACTTTCGTAATGAATCCAGATTTTCAGCGTGATTTTATTTGGCCACAGGACAAACAGAGCAAATTAATTGAATCTGTCCTAATGAGGATTCCATTACCTGTATTTTATCTTGCTGAGGATGATGCTGGACGTATGGTTGTAGTGGATGGTTTACAGCGCTTATCTACTTTTAGACGCTTCGTTAACAATGAACTTCAATTAAAGCTTCCTGGACAAGACGAATTGAATAATAAATTGTTTAATAAATTATCACCCAAGCTTCAAAACCGCGTTGAGGATTGTAATTTAATTCTATATGTCATTGATGCCAAAGTACCCGAGAAAGCACGATTGGATATTTTTGAGCGTGTAAATAGCGGTATACCCTTAACACGACAGCAGATGCGAAACTCCCTTTACATGGGTTCTGCGACGAGCTTTTTGAAGGCAGAAGCTAAAACACAAATCTTTATTAAAGCAACTGGTAAAAGTTTAAAAACCTCGACAATGAGGGATCGTGAATTTGTAAACCGCTTCTGTGCATTTCAACTATTGCCAATTGAAGAATATAAGGGCGATATGGACGATTTCCTTGCCAAAGCGCTGAAGCTAATGAATCACATGGGAAAACGAGAACTCGAAAAGCTATCATCTGAATTCAGAACAAGCCTCGCCAATAATTTCAAAGTATTTGGTCAGCATGCATTCAGAAAGCACGTTAAGGATCAGGACAATCGGACTGTATTAAACGCTTCACTCTGGGATGTCATGTCAACAGGATTATCGCGCTATCCCGAGAACATTGTAGAGGCGCGAGCTAAACGACTTCAGCTTGCTTTTTTCAAGTTACTATCAAGTGGGGAATCCGAAGATATTAACTTTACTAAATCCATCACATATGGGCCAAACGATATGAGAAAAGTAAAATTCCGTTTTGCCGCTGCTAGAGAGATGTTTAAGGAGGTATTCAATGCTTACCCGTCTTGATCTTGAGCGTTTTAAGTGTTTTGAACTGCTTAAACTCCCTCTGGCTGCCCTGACACTTTTGTCGGGTGGAAATGCTTCAGGAAAGTCCTCTGTCCTTCAATCACTTGCTCTGTTGCATCAGACAATGCGGGAACACGAATGGTCAACACGTCTTATGCTAAACGGAACGACAATCAAATTAGGCACAGTATCTGACGTAGTGGATAAAGTTAATGGACGACAAAATTTTGAAATCGGCATAATCGACGATGGGCCAAGTTATTTATGGTTCTTTGCAGGGGAACGCTCCGAGATGTCCATGGCTGTCGCACGTGTAACTGTAGAGAATGTGCCACACGAACAATTAAAGTTATTACGCTATCTTCTGCCGCCTGAGTTAAATAAACATGCTGCATCGTTGGCTAATCGCTTACGCAACCTTACTTATATCACTGCCGAGCGAGTGGGGCCACGCGAAGTTTATACACTTGAAGATCGCCAGATTGCAACAGTTGTTGGTCCGGCGGGAGAACATGCGGTTAGTGTTTTGCATTGGGGGCGAGATGAGGTTGTTCTGGATAAACTTGCGCTTGAGGGATCGCCAAAGACACGTTTGCGCCAAGTCGAGGAACGAATGCGCCGATTCTTCCCTGGATTTGCATTATCTGTACAGCAAGTACCTCAAGCAAACGCTGTGACACTCGGTTTACGCACTTCTGATGATACGGACTTTCATAGACCGATTCATGTCGGCTTTGGGCTTACTCAAGTTTTACCAATCGTAGTAGCGGCTCTTTCAGCATCGGAAGGTGATATTCTTCTTATCGAGAATCCAGAAGTACATCTCCATCCAGTAGGACAGGCACTAATGGGCCAGTTTTTGGCGGATGTTTCCCGAGCGGGGATACAGGTTATAGTTGAAACCCATAGCGACCATATTCTCAATGGAATTCGCAGGGCGGTTAAAGTTGAACGGCTTCAGCCGGAACAAGTCGCTATCCATTTCTTTAGACCACGATCTGCGGAGTCGCCACAAGTTGTCAGCCCGCAATTAGATAAACATGGAAACATTGATTCTTGGCCTGATGGCTTTTTTGATCAGTTCGATAAAGACATGAATTACTTTGCTGGTTGGGGGGAATAAGATGGATTTCTTGGTCAATGACCTATCACTCGACGGACAGTTTCCAGATATGAATTCGTTCCGATACTCGATCCAGCGGGTAATGGAAATCAGGAAAATTGCGCTTCGTTTTGGTCGCTCTTTATATTGCAACAGGAAAATTTTGCATACCAAAATTACCAAGGACAAGGTAATGCAGCAGGCGGTTCAAACCCTACCCAAGAACGAGCAACGCGCTTTGATGCAATGGCTTACTCAGCACGGGCCATTCTGGGAAGATATACGCTCACATGGGCCAGACGATTATATCGAGCATAAGGATCGTATCGTGACAGATTCGGCAGTTGGTGAAGCTGCTTGGTGTTGCATAAATGGAATTAATCGAGAACTGGTTAGTTTTATTCCATCTGATTGGCAATTTTCTCCTGTTCATGTCGATTGGGTATTGGACAATGGCAGCAAAAAAACTGTTGCTCTAATGAATCAATGGGATCCTTCGAAATTTGAGGCTGTTCTTAAAAGTGCACCAGTGCCAATCAATTCATGGAGGCAGTTAGAGGAAATAGCCAAAGCCCGATATATTCAATTAACCTTCACTGTGGATGCGTTTGTTCATTTAGACGGTCATCCTTTTGTCGTTAGTGCTGCCGAGCGCATTCTCTTCATCCTCGAAACTTTAAATCGCTTCAAACTTTGTTTCGATGCAAACGGTCAACGCACACATGAAGGCCATGAAATTTACCAAAATTTTTTCACAGGAAAAAAGGGAGATGGTGGGCGTGGCGCTCTTTTTACTGATTCATCTGATTCCGAGAAAGAAGAATTTGGAAAGGAAATGACATTCGAGCACCCGGAGGACTCCAGTAAAACACTGATGTGTTCATGGCATGGAAAAATTCAGACACCACAATTTCGTGTTCATTTCTCATGGCCCATTCGAGCCGAAGATCCGCTCTACGTCGTGTACATCGGATCGAAGATTACGAAACGATAACTACAATCTAAAATCTAGAAAACAAAATAAATAATGGACTTCAACATCTACGATACTTTCACCGACAGCCTAACCAAGCTCATGGGTTAGGAGCAAAAGTTCTTTCAAAAAACGGCAGAAGAAAGTTGAGGACTTTCATGTCGAATTTTCAAAGCCTGTCAAAGCATGGGCAATGTCATCGGCAACTTGGCGCGAATACATGATGAAAGTATGAACCGATGGCATCAGAATGACAGGATTAGGCAAAGCCCCCTGAACTTCCCCCACCGATAAAATCCCATCATTAGGAATGTCCCCAAAGGGTGATAATTTGCCTATCGGTCCCCCTGTCCCCGCATAAACCCGCGTTGGCATGGTTGGCACTGGCAAGGCTTCCATGAATGTCTCGTTGGCAAGCAATTGCCCCATTTCACCCATTAGCAGACGATAAAGCGGATTGTCCGCAAAGAATTTGGCGGCTTTGCACGCTTGGCTGGGGGGTGCGAGAAAGAAACAGGCACTCGGTAGCTGTTGTTGGAGGTGAGTTAGGACTGACCTAATCAGCACACAACCCAATGAATGACCGATTAAGGCATAAGGGCCAGTCGCGGAGACCCTTTGAATAAACCGAACCAGCCGGTGTTGACAAGGCTCGAATGTCTCCAACGTAGGCGAATAGCCGAACAGCCGTGTGGAATGGCCCTCTTTCCGAAGGCGCTGGCTTAACATAAGCATGGAAAGTGGTGTCCGCCCCATGCCGTGGATCAAGACAATATTCAAAAAAACCTCAGCTTTCCATGTATTCGATGCGCATCTGCACCGTCCGGTTGTCGCGGAATTCGTTGACATCCAGTTTATAAGCGAGTTTTAGCCGTTTGCAACCTAACCAGCTTTCCGGGTCATCGACAAAAAACGCGATGCCGTCGATCATGCGCTTTTGGTCGGGCGTTCTTAACACTAATTTGAGATGCTTTTCGCCAACGATGCGGGTTTGGACCACTTCAAATTCCCCGTCAAAGGTAGGTTCCGGGAATCCTTGCCCCCAAGGTCCCGCTTGTTGCAACACTTCGGCGCTTTCCAAGCGCAATTCGTCGGCGGTCAGTTCCCCGTCACTATGTACGGCATGGGCCAAATCCATGCCAACTAACTGTTTTCTAACCTCATCGTCAAATAGTTTGGCAAATGTCGGGTAGTTGTTCTCTGCAAGACTAAGCCCCGCCGCCATGGCGTGTCCACCGAATTTGTCCAACAAATTGGGGCAGGCAGCGGCAATGTTGCTCAACACATCGCGGATATGCACACCGGGGATGGACCGGGCTGAACCCTTGATTTCGCCATTGCCTACCGGGGCAAAGGCAATCACCGGGCGGTGTAGCCTATCTTTGATGCGGGAAGCCAAAATTCCAATGACACCTTGATGCCAAGACGAATCCAATAGACAAACCCCTGCCAAGTCTTTGGCCCGTTTCGTGGTGTCCAAGTTGTCAAGAATGGCGTAGGCATCCAGCTTCATCTGATCCTCGATTTCCCGCCGATCCCGATTGAGTTGGTCGAGTTGGACTGCCATCGCCCGTGCTGTAGCGGCATCTTCGCAAAGCAAACATTCGATGCCTTGCGCCATATCCTCCAAGCGTCCGGCGGCATTCAACCTTGGCCCAGCGAAAAAGCCCAAGTCGGCAGCCACTACCGCCGCCGGTTTGCGTCCGGCCACTTCCAGCAAGGACACAATGCCCGGCCTTGCTGTGCCTTGTCGAATACGTTGCAAACCTTGATGGACGAGGATGCGGTTAACCCGGTCGAGTGTGACCACATCGGCAACCGTCCCCAAGGCCACCAAATCCAGCAATTGCGCCAGATTGGGTTCGGCAATGCCTTGTTGGGCAAACCAGCCCTTCTCGCGCAAGCGTGAGCGCAATGCCATCAGTACGTAGAACATGACCCCCACGCCGGCCAATGCCTTGCTAGGGAATTCGTCTCCGACCAGATTGGGGTTGACTATGGCATCAGCATTGGGCAATTCCGCACCGGGTAGATGATGATCGGTGACCAATACCTTCATGCCGAATGCCTTAGCCACCTTGACCCCCTCAAGGCTGGAAATGCCGTTGTCCACGGTAATCAACAAGTCGGGTTTGAGTTTCGCGGCAACGGCTACGATTTCCGGGGTCAAGCCGTAGCCATATTCAAAGCGATTAGGAACGATATAGGAAACCCTTGCCGCACCCATCGCCTTCAGACCGATCATGCCCACCGCACAACTCGTCGCCCCGTCAGCATCGAAATCGGCAACAATCAGCAAATGTTGCTTGGTTTGAATGGCTTCGATCAAATGATTGACCAACTCATCCATGCCAGACAACAGCCAAGGGGAGGGCAGCTTCGCTAAGGTGCGATCCAACTCATCTGACGAGGTAAGGTCTCGCGACAAATAGATGCGCTGTAGCAATGGGGATAGATTTTGAAACAGCCCATTCTGTTGAGGAACAGGGCGACGGATGATTTTCTTAAGGATCGGGTGGTGGGGCATGAATTAGGCAATCTAAGGTTCTATCGGACAGTGCCAAATTTTAACAGGGACATGGCTTGCCCAATGATTTTATTTCGCTGAATAGATACTGTTAACGATGCCAAGCGTCATGTAACCAAGTATAGAGGGCTGCGGAAGTAAAGCATCATAAAGCCCCCTCACCCTGTGGTAGAGCGTTGGGGTGAAGACACAAAAATGTAGCTTAGTTTCCCCAACCCTCTATGACTAATCAAAGTTGAAACCGTAGTTAAGTGTATGGGATATGAAACTTCCCGTTTTGATCAAAAAACATCATGTGGAAAAACGACTTCGCACCCTCCGGCGTAGGAGGCACTGTTCCCGGATCGATGCCTACAAACCTAGCGACATTGCGCAAAGTATACTCCGCAATTTGCGATAAACGTTCGTTGCCGCCCTTGTCTGGATGGTAAGATTGTACCTTAAGGAACGGGCGGTCAGTGCGCGGTTCCGACAAATTAAACATGGGTGCGATGCTCGGCGCTATTTCATCACGCTTGGTCAACGGTGGTCCCAAGTCAAAACGGTCACGTAGCGACCTCAGCACCGAACAATTGTGGAAGGTATCGGCAATCACCGTCTCTCGTTGGGTGTAAGGCGATACAACGATAACAGGGATGCGTAAGCCAAGACGGTCAAACGCAAATGGGGGGTGTTTGGATTGGTAGGCATCGGGGGGAATGATAGCGGGGGGTGGCACATGGTCATAGGTTCCGCCGTGTTCATCAAAACAAATGATTAAAGCGGTGCTTTCCCAAGCAGGTGACTCCCTGACGGTTTCATACACAGTTGCCAGAAATTCTTCGCCAGCACGGATGTCGGTCGGTGGGTGGTAATCCGTCAGTGGAGAAAACATCATATTAGGCTCCAGCCAAGAGAAGGCGGGTAACTTTCCCTCCCCCGCATTCGTGATGAAGTCTTCCCAAGTGGCTGCATGGTCGGCTATTTCTTTAATGTGATGCACACCGCCAAGTAGTGAAATACTGACCGGTATGACTTGAGTCGGGCGGTCATAATAAACTTTCCAAGGGATCTTTTTTTCCGTAAACAAATCAAAAATGGTTTTGCTGGTTTCAGAAAATGCCTCATTGATTATTAGCTCATTGTCAATGCGGCCTTGGCTAGTGCCGGTCAAAAAGAATTCACGATTCGGGTTGGTGCAGGTAGGCACTTCACTGAACCAACGAGTGAATACGCCGTATTCTTGGGCCAGTGTGTTAATGACCGGCGCGGTTTCCGGGGTATATACTGCCGCTATACTCTGCATTTCCTCATTGCTCGGTTCCCTGCCGGTCTGCCATTGATAGTTCCAATAATAATCCAGAGCTGCCCCGTCCATAGTGGGTGTTCCCGCGTTTTCTGGAATATTGTAAGGCGCTTCCATGAAATTAGGAAAAGCTGCCGAACCCGCTTTGCCCCCGTTCGAATTCGGGCTATATTGATTCCAAAGTTGGGCATTGACATTAGGCCACTGCTCGCCAGGGTCAGGATTGGGACTCCAGAAATCAGTAGCCTTATGAATTTTAAGGCTACCTCCTGGGTAATTCAACGTGATGTCTTTATCTTTAACCCCGTCTTCGGGGCGTATATGCGGCAAGTGGCCGAGCAGGGAATCAAAAGACCGATTTTCAAACATGACGACGACAAAGTGCTTAATTCTATGCATAAAGCGTTTTCAACCTCTACTAAATGGTGATGTAAACCTTCGCCTGTCAATTGCGAATTCGGCAAATCTCTTTGCTTGGGCGCAGTCTAGCCCGGCACCGTTTGTATTGTCTATCGGAAAAAAACTGATTTTTTAGCCAAAAAGGCAGTCATGAATCTGTCATCTGTTGATTTATGGCCTAACGCCAACGTTCAGCCGCCCGCGCGGAAGGAGCCAGAACAATGATGCCAAACGTCCACGCGGGTAAGATGGAACGGCGGGTTAGCGGAGTGACCGCCCCGGCGGAAGGCGTTGCCAAGAAGCATGCCTAAAATATGGTCATGAAATATCAATAACATGCATTTGCTTCTTGAGAGACTGGTGGGCAGGGAGACAATGCCGGGGGTTCATGGCTTTTGCTCTTTGCCTTTGTCATCTATTCGGCGCAATACGCGGCGAAGCCGCTATTGCGCCCTTCAGCCTTACGGCCTTGGCCGCCAAACCACAATGCCGCCAAAAACGCTAAGATAGGCGCCGCCGTCAGGACCGATTGTCAGGCCAGCGTAATAGTTATTGGCCAATGTGTCGTCTATCAAGCCATCACCTTGATGGACGAATTCGACAGTCGGTGAACGTGTAAGTAATTGCCCAGTTTCAAAATCCAAGGCCGCCCAATACCAGCCGTTTTGGTCTTTGGCATACGTGTAAACCATGCCATCACCGCTGGATAGTTGCGAGACGACCGACGGTACCGAAATCGAATTATTGGCCCAAACCACTTCCGATTTTCCCGTCGCTGGATCAAAATCAACCCGGTTCACGCCGGGCGTAGTAGTGTTATGTCCCATCGTGCTTTTCACACTGGTATTGCCATAATTGTTTTCCACGATAATTGACCGATTTAGCGCGATCAAGGAGTTTTCACACGAATTTTGAGAAGGATAGTCCGTAAACACCGCCTGTTGCGCCACCATCTGGCCAGTGCCACGAGAATACACATTCACATGCATCTGAGCGGCATTATCGGTAATCGCAACGAATTGGTTGCCGTCAAAATCATCAAAACACGTTGGCGTGGTGCCTGATCCCTGCTGGTTTTGGCCGGACTTGGTTTCGCTGCCGCGATCATATTCCGTGCGCCAAATGTTTTGCGGCCCGCTTGCGCTTGCTTGGTAACAATAGAGGGCATAGTCCGACACCACGTACACGTTGCCATTGGCATCACTGGCAAACGATTTGCTGATAGTCTCGGCGGGGTTGGCACCGCTAACATTCCGGACACAGGTAGCCAGTATTGCTTGATTGGTGGAGTCAACATAGCCAACAACGCCAGCCTGCGAAATAAACCAAAGATTGCCCAAGCTGTCCGGCAGCACCGAATTCAGGATATCGGCTGGATTGCTGTTGATTTTGAGTGCCTCGCTCAAGTCCCAGGAGTTGAGGAGTTTGATTTGGTCATTGTCGGTTGAATAAATGCCGATTTTCTGGTCAGCAGTCACACAGACCACATTCCCAAGCTGATCCAAATAAAAGTATCCACCTGCAAAACTAAGGCTATCTGTATTTGGTCGCCGTGGCAGGGTGCATTCGGCCAAGGTCTCGAGGGTGTCGGGTTCAAGCAGCATAATGGTTGGATTAGCGGACTCCCAGGAAGAATGGCCAATCCTGATGGTTATAAGTTGACCTTTAGCATTGAATGCCAGCGTTGCGGCAATACCCGGCGGCATTATCAGCTTGTGCTGCACAGATTGATATTGTGCGCTGGCCGGGCCTTGCACGGAACAGGTGTCGGTCTGATAGGCGTTAAAGTGGATTTCACTGAAATCGTTGGGGGCCATGAAAGGGTTTTGGTAAATTGCTGGCGTTGCTAGTGGTTTTGACATGGTAATGTATCCTTAGTTGGTTGTTGTTGGAATGAAGACATTGGAAAGAGCAGATATACTATAGTTAAGCCTAGTAAGCCCCCCGTGACTTTTGTTGACAAATGTTATGATTGTTGAGCGGCAAGCTTCAATTCGATTATCTTCTGATTTTCCACGGCAAGATAATAAAAACGTCCTTCAAAACCAGAACTTACGATATTGCCATTGAATTTAGAATCGAGTATATCGCTGCAAACCAGTTCTTCTCCACTGCGTGCATCCCGCCATAGCACACGGTCTCCCTGTTCGGTAAAATTCGTGCCGATGATGTTCCTGTCCGCTTTTAGGCCAATAATCGCCCAGAATGAAGCCATTCTTTGTTCTGCTTGCCAACTTATGCTGAACCCTTCTGTTTCATCAAAATCCAGGCCGGCCACCTTACTTACAAGCTGATCATTGGTATAGATTCGCATGTTTTCAGAATCGATGCCGGGTTTTGAGTATTCCTGACTAGGTGTGTGGCCTGGAAATGGTCGGATGGAGTGGCTGCGGTTGCAATCTTCAACATGGAAGGCTGATATGTGAAGTGGCTGAGTAGAAACCAGAAAGTTTGTTTGCACAATCACCCAGTCATTTAACATCGCACATGCAGTTCCAGGTTGTTCTCCTTCCTCAACGTAGATAGGCTGCCAATCGTCATCCAGAATGAACTGATTCCCAGTAAATAGATAGCGCCAGACTTTAGTTACGCCGGGTAAGTAAACAAATTCCAATCCAGCATATTCACTTGTCATTGCACGGCCTAATACAGTCTCCGGTGATTCCGTTTGTGCCAGAATGGTCAGATTGTCTGGATCGACTGCGACCAAAAAAGCAGGGATTTTATTTTCCACGGCAGCTCTCAATCCTAATATCGAATTGACCTCTGTTGTACCGCGCTCTATCGATTTACAAATCAAAACACCTTGCTGCGAAATAACGAAGCCATTATAAGCTGCGCCTCCCTGCCCAGGATGCTCTGGAAGTTGAACCGTGCTGTGTTTGCCAGTCTTCGCATCAATTTTAGCCAGAACATTTCCAGCAATCGCATAGATATAACCGTTGCCATGTACTCCAACGGCACCTGGCCAGTTGAAGGGGTTTTCAGTCCCAACGGTAAGATAAATTCGCCATTGCTCAGATAGGTTCCTTCGATCAACGCTTGCAACATAGGCGCCCAATCCTTCACCGACATAACCTCCGTATACAAACAACTCATCTCGCTCTCTGGTAATGATATTGTAAGGATTCGGATAATCGTTCACGGAATTTCGCGTCAAAATACCAATGTTTTCATACCCTGCGAGTTGCTGTGTATTACATGTGTTTGGGAAATGCGATGTGCGCATAGAGTCATAGTGCTCGGACGGCATCAGCGTCGCATACCAAGGCCCATCTGTTTTTCCGACCTTTAAATCGGCGGAAGCAGGGCATATACAATTATTTAAAATGTTCATATTGAGTGTACCTCGAATGAGCTTATAGTGTTAATATTCGGTTTGCATATTGGGTATGGATAGGATCGTAGGGCACAATAGCGTCAGCGTATTGCGCCGAATGGCAAGTTTTAATATACGGCACAATACGCGAGTATCGATTTTGCGCCCTACGACCCTGACCCCATCGATTCTTGAAAGCCGATTAATTGCGCATCGGCACCTGTGGTTTGCTATTTTTGTTGCTGCCGCTGTCTTCAGTGTCGTTGGTATTCTGGTTATTCAGCGTATGCGGGTATAGGCATTTTTCCCTGTGCTGTTTTTTCAATTCGTGCTCTAGCGCTGTTTGCACATTTTCAGGCAATGGGTTGGAGCAGATGGGCGACATGCGGTTTTCCACTTCCAACGGGTCGTTGTGCAAGTCATAGCATTCATACTCATCCGGTATGCCGCGCGGCGTGGTGATATTGTCCGGGTTGCCCACTTGCCCGACCGCAAAGCGCGTATTGTCATAGTAACGGCTGTATTTCCAGACCACTTCGCCCGTCAACAGCGGCAGCTTGGTAATTACCGTTTCCACATGTTTGGGCTGGATAATGGCGTTATACGCAAAACCGGTCATCGGGTTGAACATTTGCGCGCCAACTTCTGGGTTGTCGTCGGTCATGAAATAAATCGGCTCATCGTTGCCTTTGACCTTGCCCGTGATTACCCCGGACAAATCGCGTCCGACTGGTTTTTGCGCTTCGGAATGGCTCTTGGCCAGTTCACCTCGGATAGCTTCCTGATCGATGCCAGCCAAGCCCAAAATGGTGGGTAACAAATCGATGTGGGAGGTATAGAGTTCGCTGGTTTTAGCTTGTTGGAACAGTTTAGGATTAGAAATTATTAAGGGTACATGCAGGCTTTCGTTATAGGCGTTATACCACTTTTGATGTAAGCCGCCATGCGAGCCGAGCATTTCCCCATGGTCGGAAGTGAAGATTAGGAAGCCTCGCGTCTCGGCTCAGGAGTTCTCTGTCCCCAACGGTGCCAGTCCTGCGAACAGGCCGGAAAGGTCGGCTAAAGCCATGTACTCAAGTAAATGCGTTCTTGCTGTTGCGCGGGCAGCTTCCAGCGCCTTCGGCATGGGCGCTTCAAGTTCGTTGGGAACCACTTCATCGAACAGGAATTTCAACGCCTGATGCGCCTTAGGGGTGTCCGGCGTGGAATGGATTTCCAGCCGGACGGGGTCGTTTGTGTAATCAAAATACTCAACTTGCTCGCCGACTTGGGTGATAAGCTCTGTCGTGCCTGGCCTCCAGCGGCAGTAAACGCCCAGTTTGCCGTTGGCGATAAGCAACCCGACGACATGCTGGCCGACGTGCAGATAGTTGAGGTTGACGGGGAAATATTCATCCGTGGTGAAGACCACATACTCCCTCCCCAGCGCGTCGGCATCGCGCAGACAGGCCAGCAAGTCGGCCCGCCGCCCGTAGAGTTTGTGCCAATCTGGGTTTTTGTGCAACCAATCGGTGCGGCCTTGATGACCTAAAGACACCAGCATTGGCAACATATCCACGCTAGAGAAAAGCTGTTCCCGCGTTTTCTCGATGTCCCCAGTAAACCGGCCACTGCAATCACGCACGATGAGCGGGATGTTGTAGCATTCTTCAAAGACCGTTCCGCCCTTGCCTTGCAGACCATGCGAGCTGGCATAATCGCCGTGATCCGACGTGAATACCACCACCAGATTGTCCCGTAGGGCTTCGGGGATATTGTTGATGACCGTGCCGATATGGCCGTCCACATCGGTCATCAATTGGGTGTACAGATCAAGTGAGCGAGTCCAGTAATCAAAGGGCGCGAGGGCGGTGTAAGCGCCTTTGGCAACCGGCGTTGGCACGGTGGTGAACCCTTGCTGGTCGGGCGTGTCGGCGACACCGCCGGTCAAGTAGGAAAAAATATCCCGAAACAACAAATGCAGCTTGGGTGCCTGGCCCGCCTCGACTTCTGCTGTCAAATCGGCCTGCGACTGCCAATTCGCCGGTAAGGCGTATCCCAGTTTCGGAGGATTGCCTTCACTTGGGGTGATGCCGTAATTGAAATTGGGGGTTTGCTGGATGTCCGCATAGGTTTGCAGGAACGCGGCCGCTTCCGTGCCGCCCCAGAAATACTGCTTATCGTGCGGGTTGACAAAGCCGACGCTCAGGCAGAAGGGCTTGTCATTGCCGGAGTCGGCACGCAGGCGCAGCCAATTGACGGTTTGTTCGGCAATCTCGGAATCGTCCCATTCATGTACTTGGGTACCCTGGGCGGTGTAAAAAACCTCGCCGACACCATGACCCGGCACACCTAGCGGGTCGGGAACCGTCAGCCCTTCAAAGCCATAGTCTTGCAGATAAGTGTCCAATTCTTCACGGCTGGCCGTGTTAGGGTCGGGGCAGTTGGACAAATGCCATTTGCCGATCAGCGGCGTGTCATAACCAGCCTCGCGCAGTAGTTTGCCGTAGGTCGGAAAATCCGTCGATAATTGCGGCTGGGGCTGTGCAACCGCCGTGGCGTTATTCGGATTCGCCCGCGTCACCATTGTATAAGTTTGATAGGCATATAGCCCGGTGACTAGGGTCGCCCGCGCCGGGGTGCAGTCTGATGCCGCCGTGTAAAAACGGCTGAACTTGACACCCTCCTGCCAAAGCGAATACACATTCGGCATGAACTGCCGCAGGAATTCACCGGCGTCCTCGATACCTTCAGGGAAGCCCATCGGAAAACGCATTTCATCGACCTGGATGAGCAGGATGTTTGGTTTTGCGCCCGGTACGGCGGCGCTGTGGTTCGGTATAGCCATGATAATCTCCAGTTTCGTTCGTTATTAAAAAGTCGTAGTGCGAATCGGTGGGCAGGCATAAAGACGCCTGCCCAAGAACGAAACAAGGTGCGCAATGCGCACACCGGGCTGCCCGTTGCGACGGGGCGCATGCCCCGACGCGCAGATGTTTAGTTTAGATTGCGGATGCGTTTTGGGTGGCTGATGCTCCGGGCCACAGTATTTCGGCACCAACGACAGTTGCGAGCTGAGCGGTAGCAGTTATCGGAACAGTAAGCCCCACGGGAGTCATAGTCACCGTTACCGTATTGCTGCTCGCATCTTGAGTAACCGTGCTTTGGTAATACGATTTGCTGCCTCCTCCAAAATGGATGCCTAGGAATGAACAGCCCCAACTTGAATGCTGCTCAAATGTTTGTTGGATCAACGAATAATTGCTGGTTGTATAAACCAGCGTTATTATTGGCTGCTGTGAAATCAACAAACGGCTTAAAACCCCAAAGTTTCCATTTACCCCGAAATTGTATTGTTGTCCGGGGTTAAAAATATACCCGCTTTGGTTGGGCGGAGGATTCGCTGCCTCTTCTATGGGTAATGGATTCCACCACCCGGTACAAGTTGACACATTATAAGCACTAAACACCGGGGTAATAGTAGTGCAGCCATTGTAGGTAAGTGTTACCTGGCATGTGGTAAGAGACGAGTCAGCACTGAACAAGGTGGCTGTTGTGCTAGTACTTCCGCCGAAAGATAAGAAGAATGATGAAAGACCCTGCGCAGATCCGCCTCTGCATGAAATATTTACAGTATCGTTGGTAGATGCCGTAGCGGTAAAAGTAGAAGAAAAACTACTGCCACCGCTAGTCGGCAACAAGTTATTCTGGATTGTTCCGGTTGATTCGGTAATCGTGAATTGAGGAACAACCTGCAGTTTGCCACTCGTGTCTACGGTTTGCATATAACCGGGCGAAGCAGCAGTCGGCGGTGTTGATAGTGGCGGAACCGTGCTGCTAGCATTTAGGCGCATCTGAGATAACTGGGCATTATTCGATACTACTGCAGCTTGAATGTTGGCAACGGAACTCGTTTCGGCTAGATACGTCATCACATCGCTGACCAATTGACTGGCACCCAGAGGCACATTGGGCAACAATGCCATCGGATTTGTGCTAGTTCGAAGTTGGTTGAGCGTAAGTCCCGGATTACCCCAAGAAAGCACCTCGGTCATGATAAAATTCAACTGGGCACTTTCGGTCGTGTAAGTTACCGGAATAGGGCCGAACAAAGCAATCTGTTCATTGATTACCGTGTTTACAACGTTAGAAGCGTTCAGGTTCGCAGCATTTAGGGCATCATTGTCACTAGCATCCAGCACATAACTTGTTGCCATTAGTACGTTATAATAAGCCGTCATCAATGCTTGGCCAGCAGTGCCTATATATCCATTTTCCTGATAACTGAATAAGTTATCCAACCAATTATAGGTAGCCGCATTAAAATTGGTTCCTGATTGCCAGAACCAAGGGAAATCACCCAAGTTGCCTTCATCTACTGGATATAGATGCGAAATGCCTTTTGCGGTTGCAATTGGATTAGCATCCTGCTTTATCTGGCTGAAAACCAAAGCGCTTAGATCTGTGGACATGATATATTCTCCAAGATGAAGTTTCCTACTCGTTTGGCTTTTCGGAATTCGCCCCCAATTTTTTTAGAGTGGGCTCAGGATCCCACTAATTTTCCGTCGGACATAGTTTCGCAAACCCGCCGACCAGATGCTTTCGTCTGCATGGGCTTTTCTTTCGTTTGAGCGACTATTTGTCTGATTTAGCGTTACAATGGTACTAACCATGACCCGCCTAGGATTGACCCGCCATGCATCCAGCCGCCGACATTCTGCTCATCGACGACGATCCCGCCACCGTGCGGGTATTAGTGGAATTGTTGCGCGGGCGCGGCTTCAAGCTGCGCGTCGCACTGGATGGCAAGGACGGGCATCAAAAAGCGCTGGCGAATCCGCCGGAGGTGATTTTGCTGGATGTGTGCATGCCGACGATGGACGGTCACCATTTATGTCGCTTGTTGAAGGACGACCCTCGCACGGCGGATATCCCGGTCATTTTCCTGACCGGAAAAGACCTGCCGGCGGACAAGCTGGATGGCTTCGGGGCCGGCGGCAGCGATTACATTACCAAGCCTTACCAAGTCGGTGAACTGGTGGCCCGCCTTGAGGTTCATTGCCAAATCCGCCGTCGCTTGCTTACCGCCCCGCCGGACCCGCCGCCTAACGCCCCGGAACCGGATTCCCGCGACGACCGCCAGTTGCACAAGGCGATGGCGATGCTTCGTGCCGAGATGGCCGAGCCGCCTAGTCTGGTCGAACTGGCAAGGCGGGTGGGCAGCAACGAGCGCAGCCTGACCGAATTGTTCCGCCGCCGTTTAGGGCTTCCAGTGTTCGCTTGGTTGCGCGAGGAGCGGCATAAACGGGCTTGCGAATTGCTGTTGTCCACAGACTGGGACATGATCGAGATTGCCGCCGTCGTCGGCTATGGCAATGCCGCCGCCTTCAGCACTGCCTTCCGCGAGCGTTACGGTCTGACGCCTAGCGCCTACCGGCGATCCGCCGGGCTAGTCAACGCGAACCCCAGGCGACATGCCGAATGAGCTTCCCTTGGGTGCATTCCAATTTTTTCCACTGTCTCGCTCTGTTGGGCCTTTTCCTCGTAGGCACTGTTCATGCCGCCGTTCTCGACGTGCCGACGAGTGCCGAACGCCTGCCGGTCGGCGCAGCACTGGAGTATTTCCTCGACGCAAGCCAACAACTGACACCCGCAGCGGCGATGCGCGACGGGCGCTACCGGCCCGCCGGCGGCGACAGCCTGACCTTGGGCTTCCTCGCCGAAGTGTTGTGGGTACGGCTGACGCTGCATAATCCCGCGGATGCCGCCATCGAACGCTGGCTGCACCTCGAACCGGAACGTCTGGAACGGGTCAGCCTGTTTCTGCCTACTACCGACGGCTACCAGCGCGTGGAGAACGGGCTGCAAATCGCGGTGGCGCAGCGTCCAGTGCCTGCCCGCAGCCTCGCCTTCCCGCTGCGCATCGAAGCCGGCGACACTATTACGCTGTATCTGCGTGTGCAGTCCCGCACCCGCTTGTCGCTGTTGCCGGTGTTGTGGACGCCGACCGCGTTCCAGCGCGCCATGCAGCAAGAGGATCTGTTCGCCATGTTGAGCATTGGCGCGTTGCTGGGGCTGGGCCTCTATGCGATCATCATGTTTCCCTTGCGGCGGGACTGGGCGGCGTTATGGTTGGGGCTGGCCATGCTCTGGGTCTGCCTGTTTGAGGCGGACTATAATGGTTATGACTATACCTTTTGGTGGCCGGATCGTCCTGAGTGGTCTTTATTGGCGGGGGGGGTGTTCCTGCTGCTGGCCCATATTGGGTTCAACCGTTTTATCCGGGCGTTTATTCCCTTCCGCGTGTTCGGTTGGAAGTGGGCCGGGCGCTGGCTGGACGGTTTGATGCTGGCGGATTTGGCGCTATTGCTGTCCCTGCTCATTAGCGCTCAGTTCCAGAGTTTCGTCACCGTTTTCCCGTTCCTAATTTTAGCCAGCCAGCTTTCCTATCTGGGCATCGGCTTGACCGCGTTAACCCAAGGCTATCGGCCCGCCGGCTATCTGCTCGCGGGCCTAGTGGTCTTAGTCATCTTTATCATTTTCCCTAGGCTGGGCGAGTCTTATGGCTGGCTGCCGTTTTCAAGCTGGAGCGCCCAAGCGGTGATGGCTGCGATCACGTATGTAGCCTGTTTGCTGTTTTTCGTCAGCAACAGCCAGCGCGTAGATTTGTTGCAGCGCGAGAAGAATGCCGCACAGGCCGAAGCACTCACTATCGAAGCCAAAGCGGCTGCCCGCATGGATGCGCAAGTGACCGAGCGCACCTTGCGATTGCATGAGGCCAAGGAGTTGGCGGAACGAGCCGACCGCGCCAAGGGCGAATTCCTGGCGCGGGTCAGCCATGAGTTGCGCACCCCTCTGCACACGATCTTGGGCTATGCGCATTTGCTGCGCCGCGACGCTGAAGGCCCAGCATCAGACCGGCTGGCGTTGTTGGAAGAAGGCGGCAAGCATTTGGCGAAGCTAGTCGATGATTTGTTGGACTATGCGCGTGGCGAACGCGGCGGTTTGGCGCTGCACCCGGAGGCGGCTTTTCCCTATCGCTTGCTGGAACGGATTAAAGGGCATGGCACAGCTTTGGCGGACCCGCGCCGCCATCACTTTGAGTCCCGCTTTGCCGACAACCTGCCCGCTGTGGTCCGGGTGGATGCGCGGCGGCTGGAACAAGTCCTGCTGATTCTGCTGTCCAATGCCGTGAAATATACCGACAATGGCCGGATTAACCTGTTCGTCCGGGCGTTGGCGGGGGCGGAAGCGGGCCAAATACGGCTGCGCTTTGTAGTCGAAGACTCCGGGCCGGGCATTGCGGTAGTCGATCTTGAGCGCATCTTCGATCCCTTCGAGCGTGTCAGCAATGGCGAAAACACCGGGGGTTTGGGCCTGGGTCTGGCCATTGCCCGGCAGATCGTGCGGGCCATGGGCGGCGAATTGCGGGTGGACAGCCGCTTGGGCGAGGGTAGCCGGTTTTGGTTTGAGATTAATCTGGAACTGGCGCACGAAGAGGATATTCCGATGCCGTTTCCCGACCTCGACATTATCGGCTACACGGGGCCGTCGCGAGCAATCCTCGTGGTCGAAGACCATGTCGCCAATCGCCGTTTGCTCGAACAATTACTGACCGAACTCGGCTTCGTGGTGCAGACGGCTGGCGGGGTGGCCGAAGCCCTGGAACGCTTGGCTGGCGGGGCGTTCGACTTGGTCTTGCTGGATCAGCGCCTGCCTGACGGTTCGGCTTGGGATATTCTGCGAGCCTTGCTTGACGGAAAGGCATCCAAGCCCATGCCTGCGGTGTTGCTATCCGCCCAACCACCGCACCCGCCCGATGATTGGGGCGACGCGCCGGGCTTCGACGCGGACTTGCTGAAGCCGATCAGCGGTGCCGAGGCATTGGACTGCATCGGTGGCTTGCTCGGTTTGGAGTGGCAGCGGGCTAAAGTTGCTCCGGCGCTTGCCAGTGCGGAGGAAGCCGGACTGACGGTTGCGCCACCGGGTTTCCCGTCCGCTGCCGAGCGCGAGGAACTGGCGAAACTGGCCAGCCAAGGCGCAATCTATGAAATTGAGGAATGGCTGGCGCGCCTGCGTGAAAACCGAACGGACTGCATGGAGTTTTGCCGTGACGTGGAACATCACTTGGCCTTGTTTGATTTTGCGGGGATTGTCGCCCTGACGGAAGGCGTTGCCAAGAAGCATGTCTGAAATATTTTCTCAAAATATCAATGACTTGCATTTTGTTCTTGAGATGCGGGTGGGCAGGGAGTCTATGTCGGAAATTCATGGCTTTTCCTCTTTGCCCCTGTTATCCATTTTGTCTCTTCAATCGCTAAAGTCCCGTAGCGACAACCTTGACACTCAATAAGACGTGTACCGCTAGCAAATTTAGTATGACCACTTGGCCGAGCAGGTGAAACGCATCGAAAAATACACGGCGGAGCCGGTATTACGCCCGGCCTTGAATCCATACGTAATGTTAGTCATCGACAAAAACCTTTTTGGGCAACCCCAAAATCTTTTCCGTGATCCCAAAAAGTTTTAGGAAGTTCCCAAAATCTTTTTGGGAACCCACCCAAAGTTTTTCCGCATTCCCAAACTATTTTAAAGAGATTAAATGATTGACCAACTCATCCATGCCAGACAACAGCCAAGGTGAAGGCAGCTTCGCCAAGGTACGATCCAACTCGTCCGACGAGGTAAGCTCACGCGACAAATAAATGCGCTGCAACAATGGGGATAAATTTTGAAACAGCCCATTCTCTTGAGGGACAGGGCGGCGAATGATTTTCTTAAGGGTCGGGTGGTGGGGCATGAATCAGGCAATCTAAGGTTCTATCGGACAGTGCCAAATTTTAACAGGGACGTGACCTGCCCGATGATTTTATTTCGCCTTTTTCAATTCCATAACTTGAATCAATAGGCCGATTAAGGCGCAAACCCTGGCATCAGACAACAACATGACATTGCCCGATGATAGCTCGCGCTTAATGGCCTAACCTAGTCGAATAATATTCGATTCTCAAAATGAAGTCCCACCAGCGGACTAGATGCTGCATAGTTTCCACCCATCTGCCCTCCCTTCGGTTACAACCGTGCCGCTTGAAAATGCATAAAATCATAATTTCTTGCCTTTCCCAAACTTACCCATCCCTCATTCTCAAATATTTCAATAACTTTGGCTGGCATACTTGCTCGATCCCGGCCCCACTTAAGTTGATTGTGGTCAGGGTCTATATCTATGGCAGCACCCCAGCTATGAATACTCCATGAATTTCCATGGCGGATTTTTCTAACGTTTATGCATCCGCCAAACAAATCCATGCGATCCAAACGTATCTTTTCCTCAGAGCCATAGTGCTGTAGGATTCCCTTCAAGACTGTTTCTAAGCTATCTGCAACCTTAGTATGGCAGGTTATTTTCTTTATTTCAGTCTTAGGAGACCAACTCAATCTCATGGGATATGGCAATATAAGTGTTGTCTGTCTTTCTCCGACAGGCCCATAAAAAGCGGTCATAGATGCAAAGTCTTGTTTCGGCCAAGTACTCATTTCCATATCTCCTCTTCTGTTTCGATTGGCTTGTAGCTTTCATCATCTTGGTATATATCTCGATACCTTTCAATGGTGTCATTTTTTTGCTTAATATCCGATTTTGTCCCATTCCCTGCATCATCTCCTAACCCTTGTACAGCCCCATCGTTAGCTGGTTTCGGGGGTGGCGATGTTCTGATAGCCTCTTGGCCCCGACTGATGAAGTGGTCCAAAGCATCAGGCACAAATTGTTCGGCAAAACCAGCGACAAACGACCAAAAGAACAAAAGCGCATAGTCTTTGGGTACTGCTTTTGGCAGAAGACCCGTACCATCAAGTTCCGGGAATAACCCGCCTTTCACCAGTCCGCTCATGAAAAGAATCATTAAGACAACCGCAAAGACCGCCCCCGTGAGTGGCGAAAACCAAAGGAAATACCGACCGTTTTCAAGGGTATAGAAACTACTGAGAGCATCCCCATCGGTTGGAACCGTTTGCATGCGCCGCTGTGAACTGATGAATCCTCCCATCATCCCCGCATAAACGACAGTTATTAACAGGGCAATGGAAGTATGCATGCCGGAAGCACTGGTATTGGGTGGCTGATTAAGCCACCAGATCATGCCTACCCAAACAATGGTGACAATAGCCATGATTCCTGCCGCCCATTTTACGATGTTAGTACGAAGGCTTTCTCTGATCGGAGTGAAAAAATAATTCCAGTGAATGAAGTAAAGTAATTGCTGCAAGTCGGCCAACAATAACTTGCGGACTACCGGGTCATCAAGTTTGTCGGGTGCTGGATTGGGGGCTGGACGGTAAGCTTCATACAATTTGGGCCCAGCCATCTCTGAATATCTGACGCGCAGGGTTTCCGCTCTTTGGACTAGACGCTCTGTTGGTTGCAGACTCAAAATCAAGGTTTCGAGCTTATAAATATCACTCTTACTTAAAGCATCGGGCTCGTCCTTGTTATAGTCAGCAATGATTTTCTCTCCCAACTTCACCATAGGGTCGTCAGGAAGCTTTGGAGTAATTGTTTCGAATTCGGCTATCAGAAATTCCAGCAGTCTTTTATCCGTCTCTTGTAACAAAACCTTATTTTTTGATTTTCGTAATAACTTTTGGAGGAACGCGAGGGGGTTCTTCTGAGTCTGTGGATCATTTTGATTGTTAACCATGAGGTCACCGTAATGAGATTTATGAATATAGGGGAACGGGCATGGCCATGGGATGGGCTGGAACGGTTTGTTAGGCGATGATGTAACGCAAACCGTTGTGGTTGGTTCCTCACTGCATCCTACGAACCTAGCTTTAGACACCTTCACAGGAGCATAACACTGAATTGAATTGTGAGGCCATGAATTTACTCCAGCGCTATACGCTAAGCTTTATCGCCCGTCTCTATAGCCGGTAGACATCTGCTGCCAAGGTATTTTCGCCAAACTTGCGATGATCAGCGGGGAGATCATGCACCACTAAAATAGATCGGCCTTTTTTACCGTCGGGAGATGCCAGCATAGTAATGCCTTCCGGGTGATCGTTGCCGTCACCGTAGGGTATACTCAACCGGTCAATCGCCAATTCACTGGATGGAACCACGGACTCGCCATTAATCTTCAAGACATTAGTCCAACGGAACAATGAGACTGGGCCATCTAGGCCCATCGTCGGCCCTGCCAGAATTAGCAAATCGTTGCCTTGAAAGCACATTTCCCGTATGCCCAACCCTCCCAATTGGAGAAAGTGCTTGCGATAGGCCCGATCATCGGGTCCGAAGGGTTTCAGTTTCAGCCTAGTTGGATCTTTCTTGTCTTCCTCCGGTACCACCTCCAGAATGATTGACCAACCTCGTAACACTGGCCCACGCAAACCTATAAACAAATGCCCATTGGCGATTGCCAAACCTTCAATATCGAAGCCATTGTCTTTGCTAGGAATGGCAAAAAATGGATATAAATGCTTTCTTTCCTTGTCCTTGTCTTTGTCGTCCTCCTTCACCTTTTCCTTTTCTTTTAACTCATCGATCAAATCATTGCCATATTTGTCACCTCGAACTTGTGCAGCCGTGCGCTTTTTCCCATCTCCGCTCGTTTCTTTGACTAACACATAGGTTTCATCACTTTGCTCAATCGGGATGCGGGCCAACAAGTATCGATTGCCCTCGCCTTCAATTATTGACAACCGCTTCTGCGCCTTTTCGACCGTTTTTTCAGGCGAATCATCCGATTTTGGTTCTTTTTCTTTAGGTGTTTTCCGTTTCAAACTATGCGAACCTATCAGCCATAGGTAGCCGTCCTCATAGGCCAACCCTTCCAAATCAGCCTCTTCCCATTCCTCAGGGTCGTCGTCCGTTGGCGGTATCGGCAACTTGAGATAATCGTTAAGCCTAAATTGAACATGTTCCCCGGCATAAGCGTATTCACCCGTTCTGCCTGCCTCCTTTAAGGTGAGCCGCTCAATGCTGAGGGTTTCGTCATTGGCAACCCATAGGTATTTACCCAGTTGTACGACCACGGATAGCCCGTCACTTAGCTTTTTGCCTTTAGCTATACGATTGAGTGTGGGGTCAAATTCAAGCAAGATTGTATGGGTTGGGTTCATGGTGGTTATTCAAATTTAAGGTGTAGATGGGTAATTTGTATTAATCCTTAGGTGTTCGTCCTAAGAATAAATTTAAAGCTCATGGATAAATCGCTTATGGTTCCCTTTAAACAAAATCTTTCTTCACTGTGCTATATTTATGAATGCCGAGTCGTCCTTCATCTTTAAGTACTTCTATTTCACGTTTTAAAACAGTCAAACGCCCTGAATATTCATCCTCTCCAATTTTCAAGAGGTTTTTTAGGGGCTTGGAACTTCTCAGCGCAGTGATAATCTCCGCACTTTTTGCTCTGCCTTGATGGCGAATATCAGCAATTACTACACAAACGTCATCAGAAATGCCATCTAGCTTATAACGGCGATCATATTCCTGAATTTTCTCTTTGAATAAAGATATCCCTACTTCAATTTGAATTTGCCGATGCTGTGGGTCATTTTGAACCCAATGAATAAATCTAGCTGCTTGAATGACCTCAGTGTCCTCAATGCTTATACTGGAAGGGTTCAGATATTCCATTAAGCCTGACGTGGAATCGTCAGATTCCAAGGCTAATATACTAGTATTTTTGATAAGGGATATCCTGTTATTATGCAGCGTTAGATCAGGAAAATAATCTTCCGCATTTGGTAATTTTAGTAACTCGCGAAAGTAGATGACAAAATCACCATTCGGAACATGGGCTGCGAATTGTAGAAAAGAGAAGGTAAATCTTGCCCTATCGTAGGTATTAAGTGTGTGATAAAGTGCACCTTCACACATTGCCGTTGGGTGGATAAAATCTGCCCAAAAGCCAAATTCAAGTCGAAAATCATCCCTCTTATATTTTTGTTCTGGTTGCCCAACTGTGTTCATAAGTCCCTTATTTCCATCAAACGACACCCGTTTTCCAATAAAGAACTTATCATCGTCAATCTCACCAAAATACTTATTGCCTTGCTCTAGCGAAAATTTTACTATCTTCATGAGAATACCTTTAGAATTTGATTAAAGTGATCGAAGTTGTCCCATGGCGAGGTCACAGCTTATCGAATATGAATCTTTGTCGGCTGGGGTCAACCAAATATTTGCATCTGCACATTGCTACGAATCCAACCGAGTGAACACGCCCGTTCTGGCTGCCGCTCAGAGCAATCAACCTTCTCCCCCGCTGCTGGAAACATCACCCCAAGCCACTCGCCCCGTTGCTCACATCGATAGACAAAGCGTCCTTGGTCAAGTTTGGCAACGGGAGCCAAACTCGACTGCGGAGCAGAGTAAACGGCGACCATTTCACCTAATTGTTGAGCTTCCTTGTCACAACTTGCCCGGATGGGGAGCATGGATGTTGTGTCTTCAACCGCCTGTATGCTTGCGCAACCAACGCCGAGAACAACAATCAAAACAATTGGCCATGCCCCTAAATGTATCTGCCGGTATTTCATACTAAGCTTTGTTACCCATGATCATAAATACGTTGCCTTTAGCCGCCAAGAAGCCAGTTCCGGTTTTCTCATATTGCGTTATATTCACCGAATCTGCGACATTCCCGCCGATGGCAAGGACATAGTCCGGTTGGACGCTGACAATAATGTCACTGTGGCTCTTGAAATTAGCACTGTGTTTTGCATCATCGTAATCCCTTTCAGTTCCCCGCCATTTGCAAACGATATCGCCAATTTCAGGTTTGATTTCATACAAACGAAACCCCCAAAATGGCGCACCTGATTCATTTGCTTCACGCTGTACAATGGAATCATGCATGTAGTGGGCATGGGCAGCCGCAAATTTGAAGTTTTTATATTTAGCAAATTTTACGCCAGCATGACGAACCATGAAAGAAATCGCAGCGGCTGACCAAGGAATACCTCTATCCCTGCCGTCAAGATCCTGGCCGATTGCTTCCCACATATCACCTACAAATTTATAATAAGGGTCTACGTATTCCAATCCTTGCCCTTTTTCGAATCGAAGCCATTCTTTGATTGCCTCTGCAACCAGAGCTTCCCGAGGATCTGAAACCGGGTCCCTCAAAGATTGCAGCCCATTGATTTCAGCTTTCACCACGCCTTTGGTCTTTACACTATTAATTTCAGCTTGTATTTCCAACCAATCCGGCGCACTGGCGGCGGGTCCAATTTCGTCCACTGGTTGCCCTAGATGTAAAACTCCGATTCGGTTAGCGAGAGAGGATGAATTGGGTGACGAACGAAAGTTTAATGCTTCGAGATCAACAAATTTAGCAGTCATGATCGTATTCCTGTTTGATAAAGTCGATTTAACACAATTACCACATAGCGTGACACCTAATTACACTTGATTATTCAACAGCATTAAGTGGGTGGGTCTGGTACCTCCATTTGTAAGCTTAATAATAATCCAGGCACAGTATCAGTTGGTATCAACGTAGTTGCCACTAGATTCCATCCTTGCCTTCCATACTTGGTGGTCAGGCCATTGGACAGGTTATCTGCATCATCTGTTGATAGTGGTGCTTTATTCATTAACACAAATTTATATCTGATCATGATCAAACCTCTACGGTAGATTTTTTCGAAGTGCTTGGCAATCTTTGGCTCGGTAATCCCATCCCGTCAAAACCTCATAGGCTTTCTTGTCTACAGGATTTGGAGCATCTTGGCAATCAATTTTATTGACCAATTTTTTTAGATTTACCCTTTGATTCGGGGTTAACGAGTCGACTAATTCGATAGCATTATCGTCTTCCGTTGGTAGCTGTTCGCCGTTTATACCCATCACGTTTTTTGCAGCGTTCACTGCGCCATTACTGGTGATATTGTTTGAATCTGATGGCTTGATGCCAGCGGGTGTGTTTGATGCAGAAGCGATTGTAACATTATCCAATTCACTGGCCGCCGATCCCGAAATGACAGCACTTCGAATATGGAGAGTCCCGAAATTAAAAATACTCGCGTCTTTATCCCTTTTATCTTTATCAAAACTGAATCCACTAATCAGAGATAATGCTTCACCTGTATCATCACCCTTTTCTTTTTGAGGAACGATAACCACAGCCCTTTCTTTAAATGCTAGAGTGCCTTGGACTGGTTGGGATACATCCGACGGGCGACCCTGTAACTTAAGCGAGAATCCATCAGTTTGGTAATAATAGATATTTTTTCCACACCCAGTTTGTGCCAAACAAAATCCTAAAATCATGCAGATTAATTTTATGGGGCGCATGTTTTGTTTCCCCCAAATAATGCATTTCTTATTTGCTTTATGGCCGTACTGTCTTTCGCAATCATGACCGCTGAATTGCCGGTGGCAATAAATTGATTGTAATGGAATTCACTTATTCCATCCAAATCAATGCAGCTTACTGAAGTCAAAGCCATGGCATCATCTTCCTTATTGTTCGAACTTTTCCTGCGTGGTATTAATGCATAAGTATCCCGGTCATAACCCACCATCATTCGCCCACTGGTTTCATCGGGCCTTACGCTGACATCGACACCCAATGAAGTATCATGTACATATAGCAAATCATTGGCACAGCCACCATTGATAGACAACACCGCAAGCACTATTAGCATTCGTTCTACTTTCACTTCAACTCTCCTTTTTCAATATGAATCTTCATATTCTCTGGCTGGTCTGAATTATTCATCATAATAACAACCCATTGAAATTTATCTGAGAGATGGACTACCTGGGAATTAGAAGTTCCTATTCGAAAACCAATTCGAGTTGAATTGACATCTATCGAAAATCCATCATTTTTTCGGGACATCGCAAAAGGTTTTTGTGAATAAATTATATTATTGTTTTCATCCATTGGGTCAACCTTATATCTTTCCGTGTCAAGATTCATCAATCCATCCATAGAAATAATAGAATTAGATTGATTTTCAAGTTTATCATATAAATATGTGTGCTTGGTATGACCTAGATTGAGCCCTGAACTCATAGGCAGAGTATTCAATGAAATACCCCATGTTTCCAAAATAGCCAAGATGGCAGTTTCATTTTCATATAACTTCAATTTTGCGAAACCCATATCATTTATGGCGCAGCCATATAACATATTTCCAATCACCAGTAATATTATCTGTAACCGATATGACATGACTTTATTTGGTAATACTAATTTTGTCATTTTCATATTAATGATATAGTTGGTTCCCATTGTCGTAGCAATAACAAAGTTTGGTGGATGATGGGAGTAGCCATTCCAAACTAGGAATACGAACCTGATATAAGTTTCGTTCCCTTACACTGGCTAACAGTTTCCTCCCAATGGCTTAAACACTCCAGACTACTGAAGTACCCCCTACCAAAGTACCATCCTTGCAAACTTCAGTAGCCGTGCAATTGTTCTTCAAGGCTGATATTGTTGTAACAATTGGCAAGCAAAGCCCACCCATGAAAATCCTACTGATCGACGACCACCCCATTTTCCGTGCCGGACTTGAACTCTTGTTGAAAGAGTTGGAGCCTGCCGTCGTGGTTTTTCATGCAGGTTCTTGTGCCGAGGGCATAGCCATTGCCTGTAGAAAGCCGCTTAACCTAGTTTTCTTGGACTTGAACCTTCCTGACGGTCATGGGCTGGACTGTCTGCGGGCGTTGAAGGATGCGCGGCCCAGTTTGCCGGTCGTGGTGGTGTCGGGTGAGGAAATGAACCGAAACTTGATCGAAGAAGCGCTGGAACTGAAAGCCATGGGATTTGTACCCAAGTCGGAAAATGCCGAGATGATCGCGGCAGCGTTGCGGGCGGCATTGGCGGGCGGGGTGTTCTTGCCGATGTCGCTAGTCAACAAGCCTAGGCAGGATTCAATGGCAAACCAGTCGATCAAGCATGGTGCTGGGTATGACCGAACCCTAAATCTTTCGTGCAAAGTGGATGAGTTGGGGGTGACTAAACGCCAAGGCGATGTGTTAAAGCTGTTGGTGCAGGGCTTGCCAAACAAGCGCATTGCCACCAAGCTGGAAATTTCGGTTCCGGTGGTGAAGAAGCATGTCAGTGATTTGTTGGCCCATTTTCAGGTAGTTAGTCGCACTCAACTAGTCGCCACCATTGCAGAGCGTGGCATTTTTTTTGGTTCGCCGGAATTAAGCGACCCCAAGGATGAGATTATGCTTGGAGAGGATTGACCAGCGCGTCCAATTTTGCCAATAAATCATCGGGATTTATGGGCTTGTAATGTATGTCGAATTCCCCTTCGAATGTGCTGAGCTTAGCCGAAAGTTCAAGCTCACCGGTCACGAACAGAATCGGCACATCGTGCGCCCACTCAAAACGTTCCCGCATTGCGGCGACGGCATCCAATCCCGTTTCACCGTTGCGCAGTTGGAAATCCGTCACTAAGATGTCAGGGCAACGTTCCCGCTCGGCAAACAGCCGTTTTGCCGGTTCGATTCCGTCCACCCCTTCGACGATGCAGCCGACCCTGCGAATGGTTTGAACCATGCCGTCCAGATTGGCGGGTTCGTCTTCAATGATGACGATATATTTACCCGCCAATTTGTTGTTTAATGGGGATGTCGAATGCTTGCCGTTCAAACAGGTGTGATCCAGGCAGGGCGCTTGGACGGATGGAATGTAAAGTGAAAACCGTGAGCCATGCCCGAGTTTTGAGGCAAAGCGAAGCCTATGACCCGTCAAGTTTTGCTCAATGCGCTTAACGATGGAAAGCCCTAAACCCAATCCTCGTTTTTGTCCGATGGAGGGACTCGCAACCCGGAAATATTCGTCAAATATAAGGTCATGATATTCAATAGGTATCCCTACTCCGGTATCCCAAATATCAACGCGGACACCCGTTGAAAAATTGACTGCCCCAAGCAGTACACCGCCGGTTTCAGTGTATTTGATGGCGTTGCAGACTAGATTGGAAAGCGCCCGCTTTAGTAGTGTCCGGTCGCTGCAAACCCAACGAGAAGAATAGCTTGGCTTGCGTACCCGTAAAGCCAAATTCCTCTGCCCGGCCCAATCCTGCAATTCGCGTTCAATTTCGGCAAGAAGCCCATCAATATTGACTGCTTCAAGAGTGGGCAGCGCACTGCCAACCTCCCAAGTGTCTCGCACCCCTCTGAACATCAGGGCAATATCTTGGGCGGCATCCTCGATCACGCTGAGGTCAGGCTTAATCGCAAGCGGCGACGATGTTTCCAATTTATGGGTCGCAATACGAGCATAAAGGCCAATGGTCGACAAGGGTTGCTGCAAATCGTGGTAAGCGGCAGAAAGAAACCTTTCCTTTTCCGCAATTGCGGTTGCTAATTTCGCCCGCTCCGAGTGGGCAAGCATCAATGCGGCTTCTGCACGGCTGTATTCGAGCAGAGTTTCGTCGCGTGCTGCTTGGGCTTTTGTCCTCTCTTCCCAAGCTGTTCGAGATAGACGGCGATGATGTTGCCGGAGCCTGAATAATGTCCTTTCCTGAAGTTCGTTTCTCGCACAGATAATAATGCCTAAGATATTGAGGATGGATAGTTGCAACAAGGCAATGCCGAAAGAGTTGTTTTCAACGCCATTGCGGCAACCCGCCACCCACACCAAGGCAAAGGCTGTTACACCCAAGACGGTGGCAGGAATCAAACGCATCCCAAGGAAGGCATAAACAAAGAAATAAAGCGCTGAAAAAGTCGGCCAATACTGCTGGAAAGCCCGGTTGGAATCTTCTTGTTGGGCAAGGGTCATCATCAGGAACAAACCCAATGCAGCGGCGGCGGGTGGGATGAATAGCCAAGCTTGCATAGCCTGTTTAAACTGCTTGCCATGTCGGGCGATATACCAACCTATGCCACCGATGATTGGGGCAATCAGCCCAAAGCGTATAGCCGCCAATTCAGGTATAAGCCTAGGAAATCCGATGCCGTCCCAAAACCCGAATGCCATCCAAGCGAAAAAACCAAATATCACGCCAAAACGGGCTTTTGGATAAGCTTTATCGCTAAAAAACTGACAAAATTGCTGTTCTTCCAGCGGCGAGAATCGGCGGGATGTCATTCTGCTAATCGACAAAGCGAATTGCTTCATGCTAAAGCACTGACTGAGACGATATTTAAATTTAACTCTAGTTGGCTTGTCTTAAGATGGCTAATTGCAGATCATGGAAAGGACTTGCATCATCGATATGTTGACATTCGATGTATAAAATGGAGGCATGTTATTAACAACGGACACCAGTTCGCTGATATTGCTACCATCGCGTGGTGGATAATAAAACTGAAGGTTGCTAGGGAACATATTTGGAATGGAGCCTTCCATGGTTGATCCATACCCGCCCAGTGTCATGATAGTGTTGGAGTCATGTGGATCTGGAGCATATAGAAACACGAAGGTTCCAAATTTGGGGTGGGTTAGGTATAGTTGAGGGTTGTCTGCTCCTGCTTCAGCAACGTATTGATCCATCAGTTCCCAACGAGTTTTTGCATAAGCTTGGGTAACGTTCATGAATGCCGCATGTACAGGGCTTTCGTCAAAAGTATCGGCTAGGCAAAGTACAAGATTGCCAAATGGATCGATGAACGCGACTGCATTATTAGCATTGCTCGCGGAATCTAATGTAGTTTGTAATTCATTCAGGATTTGACAATCGGGTAAGCGCGAGTTTTCTACTTTTATGGTAAATGCCTTACTATAGATATTTTGGTATGCGCTGATAATGGGCGATATGCCTGGCAATGTTGCGGGATCTTGCATTTGGCTAGGCTGTAGCCCACTACTGTTGCTTGTTGTACGGACAGTGTCAACACTTTGATTAAATATAGAGCCGCAATCTTTAAGATTCGCAGGGCTTACAATTCCATCTTTGAAGGCAACATTTAATCCCCCCACATATCTCCTAGTCAAGGTCTTAGGGTAGGACGGCCCTGAGGCGTAATAGCCAAAAGTTTCTTGTGCCTTCAGTCGTAAATTCAAAGGCAAAGTATCAAATTTGAAATTTTGGGCACAATTGATTCCGGCGTAAGTATCAATGGCAACAACGCCCACGTTAAAACCCGCTGTCAACAACGCCCCCGTACACATGGCGCAGGGGTCTAGGGATGTAATGACCGTGATATGAGATGGGTCAGGTAGGTTTAAAGTTTCTTTATTTTCATAATACCAATAAACCAACTGGCGCTCTCCGTGGGCCGTTGGATCGAAAGTAAACGATGTGTTATCACTTAGCGGAATAATAACATTATTATGGATGGCGAATATAACTTCCCCTGTTAAATTATTCACCATAACGCCACCCACAGCGAAAGTGGTTTGATTTGCGGCAGCCGTCGCTTGTTCTAATACGATTGCTGCTGCATCATTAACATTTTTTAAGATAATCGAACTCATCGTTTTATTCCTTGTTTATGGTGGGAGTCAATACGTCATTATAACGAAGCCAAACATAGTATAGCGGCCTGGTGTTATTGTGCGGCAACGCTCTCGGGGTTGTCTGATACTTAGACGTTCGATGTTTAGCCTGTCGATATTTTATGCTACGCCTTTTTTATTTCATGTCAACTGACTTTTGCATTGACTATATCGGTAATTTTCACCTTGACAAAAGCGATCAGAATTACGAATATAACTGATTTATGGTGAATTGGTGCTTGCAGAGTGAAGCACTAGGATGTTTGAGGGGTTGGGATGATTCAAGCCAAGGTTAGGCCAGAAGATTAGCGAGGATTCTCCATTCGCCCAAGCATCCTGTAGGGCGAACGGAATAAAAAAAGAATGAGACTAGGATCGATCAGCAGTCCGCGCCAATAACCCTTGGGGGAATGTCAAAACGCAGTTTGCAGTTTGCGCCTGATTTGACTTTATAGACCCAATAGCCGCCGGGATGGTCATCGGTGGCTTCCAAGATTGAGGTCTGGGGCTTGCCATACCTCGATTCCACTTCGTCCTTACTCATGCCAATAGTCGATTTTAGGTCACTTATGTCGGCTTCTTTGCCGCACCCGGACAAACCCATTACTAAAAAAAATGATAAAAAACCGTAAACTATTTTCATTATAACCCCCGAAACAGTGTAATTATAGGCTCAAATCGATGGCAATCTTGCCCAACCAACCATTGTCAAGTTGCATGAAAAGGTGGGCAAAAAAATACCGACTTACAAGGGACTGCTTCCCCCAAAATAGTTGACATTTTTACTGCGGAATAGTTCTATGAAATTACATTCAACGGAGGTTCGTCCATCAGTGCGATTTGTTCGCGCAATTCGAGAATGCGGTCCTGCCAATAACGGGCATTATTGAACCACGGGAACGCAATGGGGAAGGCGGGGTCATCCCAACGCCTTGCCAGCCAAGCCGAATAATGGATCAAACGCAGGGTTCGCAAAGCTTCGATCAGATGCAACTCGCGGCGGTCAAACTCGTAAAAACACTGGTAACCCGTCAACAAGTCGGACAACTGCCGCTCCCTGTCCTCACGTTCGCCGGCCAGCAGCATCCACAAGTCCTGGATGGCGGGCCCAGTCCGGCTATCGTCAAAATCGACAAAATGGGGACCATCGTCTGTCCATAGGATGTTGCCTAGATAGCAGTCTCCATGTAATCGCAAAAGGGCAGGGGAGCCTGAACGCTCATAGCAGAGCCTAACCCGTTCCAATGCATGACAGGCCACGCTGCGATAAGGTTCGGTTAAATCTGGCGGGATGAAACCATTGGACAACAAGTAATGGAGCGGTTCTTCACCGAAAGTCTCAAAATTAATTGCGGGTCGTGCGCGATAACGCTTCAATCCACCGACCGCATGGATGCGGGCAATCAAACGCCCCATTTGTTCAAAGTGTTCCCGTCCTTGCAGTTCTGGCGCTCGCCCGGCTTGCTTGGGAAACACTGCAAAACGAAAGGACTCAAATTGATAAAGCGATTGGTCTTCTGTGATGGTTAAGGGGGTCACAACCGGCAATTCATGCAGGGCAAGTTCGTGAAGAAAGCCATGCTCCTCCAAGATGGCTTTATCGGTCCAACGGTCTGGACGATAGAATTTCGCCACTAAGGCTGAGTTGTCTTCAATGCCAATTTGATAAACCCGGTTTTCATAGCTGTTCAGGGCCAATAATCGGCCATCACAGCAAAACCCGAGGCTTTCGATGGCGTTCATGACGCAGTCAGGCGTTAACCCGGAAAACGGTTTGGTTTTTGGTGTGTTCATGGATTCCATTCTACAGGCCAATACGAGAAATAAAAGGTGCAGAAACCGAATTGGAAGGAAATAGTGCCGGGCGATTAAAATTATGCTTTCTTTTCCCCTGTGAATCGCTTTTCAGACTGGCGTTAAGGCCACCACTTGCGCCATAATGCCGACTATAAACGGACTGACAGCCGTCAATGCCGTGGCGTTAAATCATTTAAACCTTTAGGAGTCATTTATGCGGAACGTTAGAATGCTTTCATGGGCGGTATTGCCTTTCATCGCCGCTTGTTCGGGAGTTGATGTACACACTGACTATGATGCTTCAGTTGATTTTTCGCGTTATAAAACCTATTTTTGGTCGAAGACGCCTACCACCAAGAACCCTTTGATGGGTCAGCGGATTGTTGCTGAAATTGATGGGCAGCTTTTGGCAAGAGGCTGGCAAAAAGCGCCTGAAGGTCAAGCCAATGCGACAATCGCCGCTCACGTCACGACCCAAGAGCGGGAGCAAATCGACACCATGTACAATAATGTGGGTCCGGGTGGCTGGTACGGGCCTGGTTTCGCCGGAGGATGGGCGGGGGCTGGTGTGTCAACCTCCACCGTTTCCTACTTTACCGTGGGGACGTTGCTAGTCGATATTTTGGATGCGAAAACCAAGAGAGGCATCTGGCATGCCACTGCCGAAGGAACCATTACCGATGACCCGCAGCAAAACGAAAAGGAAATAAGCGAGGGTGTCAGCAAAATGTTCAAGAATTTCCCCCCTGGCAGCGTCGTCAGCAAATAAACCAATCTCACGCAATTAGGCTTTGCTGATAAGATTTTTGAAATCCCCTCACTCTGTACAAACTTAGGGTGAGGGGAATGCTGTGCGTGTTAAAGCCTTGTCATATTAACCGATATAACCCTCTGGCGAAATTTCGTGAACTATTGTGACCGTTCACGTTGGACTTTCAGGTTATACGTTGCCGAAGTGGACCCGTTGACTAAGACATAGGCATCTTGCTTGTTGGCCGGCACGTCTAACTTGCAGCTTTCGTTGGGTCCAGTTAAAAATGGCCGACACGCGAATTTCCCCGATGCAACGACTGGCTGGCTTCCAAAAGCGACATACAAATCAGGGTCTTCAGAGCTTTTCTTGCCGGTCATGTCAACCGTCAGGAGGCTACCCGGTATTACAGGATAAGGTCCATAGACGCGGTCTTGGCCAAGCTTGACCTTCTGATTGGTGAAAGAGTTTATCGTTGGGATACCCTTGCTCACAGGCGTAGGGGCAGGCGGATCAATGCAAATCGTTTTGTCAAATGGGTATCCTGCCGAAGGTCCGTAAACACACGCCGCCCCTTGTTTATCGGTTTCGGTGAGGCGCAGACTCCAGTCCTGCTGGCCCTGCTTGTCCTTATTGCATTGTGGGTACATCATCACTGACAACAAGTCGATGCCATTACCCGCAACGGTTCTCCAATCGTTATCTTCAAAGCAACTCGCTGCCCCGCCCGGCCTGGTATGTTCATGCCTAAAGCCTAATACATGGCCCAATTCGTGGCGAAGTATGCCCGTGAGGGTTAGTTTTCCGGGTCCAAGGTCGAACGAGCTCTGGTCTATCATCACATTTCGTCCAACCCTTGATTCGTTGGGGAAAAATGCGCGAGCCAAGTAATTTTGACCAGATACGGGATTGACATCAAAAAGGACTTTAGAATTGCCTGTGTCGCAGTTGGCATCTTCGCTAGGCAGGTAAATAAAACCGACATCGGCAACCGCCTCCCATGCCTTTGTAGCCTGTGCCATTGCATCGACCACTTGTTGATGCTGCGATCCAAACGCCGTACTCACGCAATAAGACAATGCCTTTTTGTCCAAGCGGCTCCATTTTACATCCACCCCGCCTACACGAAATAGGATTAGTTCTTGTGCCCCCTCTTTCACTGGCGGTTTGGGCTTCATGGCAAATATCTTTTCGAAGTATTCGCGCAAATGCTTTTTGTCGGCTATCGGGGTATCTCCGTTAACGATATATTTCCCGTTTGGGAAATTCTCCTTATGGACAATTTTGTTGAAGTCCTCGCTTTTCTCGAATTCTTCGTAGGTCTTGTATTTCGCCTTAAATGCCTCTTGTTCTTGCTCGACCGACTTTGCTATTTCCAAGGATGCCTTGGTCGCCGCTTCCTCATCTGACAGGATTTTGCCCGTTGCATCGGTATTGACCCCCGGCACAGTGACGGGCTTCGTGGTTTTTCCGCTACCATTACAGGCACATAAGCCTATTAATAGGCAGGTGACTGTGACAGCCCTTAAACTTGAAATAATCGTATTGATTTTCATAGGTTCCCCTCTCCCAACGTAATTGAAGCATAGCTATTGTTTTCGAAAGCCTAATACTGTGGATCACAAGGTTCTGCTGTGACATTCATTAAATCCACTCCTTTAGCCATTGCTTGTATTTGGCTTAACAATTGTCCGGCAATCTTTGAGTCGGAAACGGTAACACATACCTTAGTCTCCCCTTCCAGTCCAATCCGGCTTTTTGAAACTTTAAGTTCGCCGCGATCATCGTAAGGCTTGAGCAAGGATTCTATCTGCTTAAGCTTATCTTTAGCCAAGGCAGGAACGCCTTGTCCGCGAGATAAGGTGACAATCGAGAAACTTTTTGTCACCAGCATGGCTGAAAGCGGTGAGGGTGACTGGTTTGCACAACCCTCGGCCAAAGCAAATAGGGCCAATATTAGGTTAATGATAAAGTGTCGTGGCATCAAGGTTGTGTCAGATGACCGCTGGCATGGTCGATGATTGCATTAGCCACATCCTTGCTGAATTTAGCCAAAACCCGGTTCATCGCAGCAACAGTATCGGCATAGCTTTTACCGTCGGGACGGTCCGTATAGCGGGTTTCCCGTGTTAAAAACTCGGTGTTGCCGTCGCCACTGGAAAGGCTCCAACGTGTGTGAAGGACGGTGTCGCCCCCCTCGGTGTGATCAAACCGGGTGATTTTCACAACGACTTGATAGTCCAGCGTGTTGGAACGTTTCCATGGGAATGTGTGTACTTTCTTACTGGGTAGCAGGATGGCTAGGTTTTCGGCCAACACTTGTTTGGTGTTATCTTTGAGCGTTTCCCCCCAACGATCAAACTCCGCCATGTTCAGTTCATTTTGACCATTCCGCGTGACTATCTGCGGTCTGTCTAAGTACTCCGGCAAATCCACCGGCCCGACCCCGACCGCGACATCCTGGCCAGTGCTATTTGGCAGGTGTGCCGTGTTAGGCAAATTGGACAATACGTAGAATCGGGTGTTTGGACTGCCGCTGCACCCAAGCAGCACTGCCAAACAAACACTTAACCAGATCAAGTTCAATAATGTCTTTTTCATTTCTTAGGTCCTCCCTTGCCATATAGCAAGGCATCTGGGTGGCGCTCCAGATAATCGGTGAGTGCGCGGATCGAGCGGGCAGAAGCTGCCAACTCTTCCAGCGCGTTGTTGATGTCCACTATCATTGGCGAACCTGGATCGATTTGCTCCAATACTTTCACCGCCGTGGACAAGCTCTTGTCCAAGCCGGTAGTCAATTTGACCAACTCTTTGTCAGTGGTCTGCGCCAGTTGGTGTACATCCTTAAGCGCGGTGTTCATGGAACGGATGGTTTCTTTGACATCCTCGGAATTCATCAAACGATTGGACCCTTGGACGGTTCCCAGCAATTCATTGCCTATCTTGTCCAGCGGAAGTTTTTTCAGCTTCGCCAAGATTTCTGAAACATCACTCTTGAAAGCTTCAGCCACCGATGGCAAAGTCGGAAGCTCGGGGTACTCCCCTTTGTAGGACAATTGCATAGGCGGGCCGTCGTGATAAAAATCCAAATCGACAAATAGCTGACCCGTCAGCAAGTTGCCGGTTTTTAGTCTTGCCCTGAGACCCTGCGCAACGAGCGCTTCAATACCGGGATAACGCCTTGCTTCAACAGCCTGTTTAAAAGCATCCTTCATTCTTGAGATATCAGATTGTGGCAAAATCCTGTCGAGGTCAATTTCGATGTACACAGGTATCGATAGTTTCCTGGTATCAATGTCAAAATTGAATTTTATCTCAGTTACTTTGCCGACTTGAATACCTCTAATTTCGACCGGGGCACCCACGGACAAACCACGGACGGAGTCGTCGAAATTCATCATCAAAGCGATCTTATGAATGTAGTAACCCTCGGCAATGCTGGCAAAGTCCTTGTGTAACCAAAATTTTGCACCGGGTTTGCTGGCTGGGTTGTTGGTGTCTTTCAGATTTGGGGTGTCAAAGGTGATGCCGCCGCCCAACAGACTCAACAACGAGCCGACTTTGACATCGACCCCTTGAGCGCCCATTGAAATGTCGATGCCGCTGGTTTGCCAGAAACGGGTGCTTTCATGGATGAGTTGGTCGTAGGGCGCATCAATGAATATGTCCACCAGCACGTTACTTCGGTCATCGGCCAAATTGACATCGATAATGCTGCCTACCTGAATATCCCGAAAATAGATTCTCGTCCCTTCACTCAAGGAACCCGCCCGGTCAGCCAATAAAGTGAAGCGCTTTCCGGGTGTGTCGGCACTCACTCTAGGCGCATGTTCCAAGCCTATGAATTCACGTGTGTGTTTCCCTTCCTCGAACTCCACCTCGATATAATGTCCGGCGATCAACGTGTCCAAACCGGAGACCCCGCTGAGTCCAAAACGGGGTTCAACCACCCAAAATTTGGTGCCAGCACCCAAATGTGATTCCACGTTTTTTTCCAGTTGGGCAGTGACGATGACTTTGGACAAATCATTGCTGAGCTTGACTGTTTGTACAGTGCCAACCTCCACATCCTTGAATTTGATTTTGGTCTTGCCAGCTTCCAAGCTGCCGGGATTGACAAAGGTAATCGTGATTTTGGGCCCTTCCTCGCTTAGGGTTTTATAAGCAAGCCAAGCTCCAATGAGCAATGCCACCAAGGGGATCAACCAGACCAATGAAATGCCACGGGTCTGTTTCACCTCCAAGTCTGCGGCTTCATCAGCTAAGGAAGTGGTTTTATCCGGTTTAGGGGTTTCTTCATTCATGATCGTTTTCCAATGCGTCCCAAATTAAACGTGGATCAAAGCTCATTGCGGCAAACATGGTGATAACTACCACCCCGCCAAAGGCCACCGCCCCTGCGCCTGCCTCTATCGTCGCAAGCGCGCCCAACTTAACAAGTGCGACGAGGATGGCAATGACGAAAATATCGATCATTGACCAGCGGCCCACGGTCTCGGTGATCCGATACAGTATGGTTCGCTCTTTCGGTCGCCAGCTTGACTTGAATTGGACGGACAGTAGCAAATAAGTCAAAATCAATAACTTTAATACCGGCACGGTGATACTGGCAAAGAATATAAGCAAGGCCAGCGGCCACATGCCGCCTAACACCAATTCTTTTACGCCACTGAATATGGTGTCCGGTTCTCCTTTGCCGGACATAGTCACGGTCATGATCGGCAACAAATTAGCCGGTATGTATAGGATATAGGCCGTCAATGTCAGCGCCCAAGTTCGAGACAAGCTATTCGGTTTGCGGCTGTGCAAGCGAGTGCCGCAACGTGGGCAATGGATTGAATGCACGTGGGTAGCTGCTTTGCTGAGCAAATGGCAGGTATGGCATAATAAATATCCCTTATGCGCTGCTGTATTATAAAGTTTTTTCAATCAGTTGGCTCCAGGCTTTCCCAAATTTCATGATCGTCCAAGGAAGCATCGGTGGCAGCCATGAACGGAATCAAAGCGGCGAATGAATAAAGTGCGATCCCGACATTGATCGTGGCAAGGTCGGCCAGTTTGACGAGCGCCACCAAAATGCCCAGCATGTAAACCTCAGTCATCGACCAAGGGCTCAAGGTTTCATAAAAGCTGAAAACTTCTTTGGCATACGGAAACCGGGTATTCAAACGCAACGGAATCAACACATAAAAAAGGCATAATATTTTTAGCAAGGGGGCCAAGATGCTGACAATGAATACCAAAACGGCTATTTCCCAATACCCTTGCACAAACAGCTCATTGACCCCGGAGATGATGTTCTCCTCTTGCGTGCGTCCACCGACATTCATGCGTAACAATACGTTGAAATTTGCCATGAAGAACAAAATCAAACTGGTCAAAGCCAAGGCTAGGGAATAATCGAGGCTGTTGCCTTTCCGCTCCATCACCAGCGCCCCGCAACGCGGACAATGCGCCTGTTCACCCTTTTTTAAATGGGGGATGTGAAAAAGCAGATCGCAGTCGTGGCAGGCGGTCAGATGTGTCCTGGATTCTGCTTGGGCTTTAATCATTTGGGACATTGTTTGCAAAATTAGGCTGCTTGGGCAAGCTAAATAGAGTAATGCATTAAAATTTGACAAGCCATTGCGTAGTGGCTTAGATCGGTCTTAATTTCTCAATCCAATCGCTCAATTTGACTCGTCAGGATCATGGCTTAAATTAAAGCACATAACGAGAATATCGCAAATGCTTTTACCGATTTGCTTGCCACCCACACTTTTTTACCAGAGGCTTAACATGTTGCAACTTATTCTGGCTACCAGTTTTTTTCTTGGACTTCATTATTACTTTACGTCCTTGTCATGCACTTTCACATCCAATGGTTTGGGGTGTCGCCATTGATGTGAGTTCATTGGGCCTTGGGATGGGAGGCAATGAATTCTTTCAAAGCCTCATCCATCCGGGATTGCCAGTCACGGCCTTGGTCGCGGAAATAAGCCAGCACTTCCGGAGAAAAACGAATGGCAACCCGTTCTTTGGATAAGGTCTTGTCGAAACTATGTTTGCTGCGCAAGCTATTCAATGTAGCTTGAACTCCCCCGCCTTCGGTAACAACTGCTTGATCCCACTCTATGTCATTGGCATCGGAGATTGGCGACGCAGAGGCAAGAGCCGTAGCAATTTGCTCAGCGCTGAACGGTTGAGAAGTAGCGTTGGGTTTGTTGTTTGTCGGCATATTAACCAATTAAGGTCGGCAATTATCCGGCAGATATTGGTTGCCTATCAACGTGGCTAGATAAACCGCCACGGGTCCACTCGTACCCGTACCCAACAAATCGCCGCCCGACGGTGCCGGGGCATTGCCGCAGCGCCAAGTCACATTATATGAGCTAACATAAGGGGTCAGGCTTAGAACCTTGCCCCTGATGGCAGCATTGGCGTTGTTGCTGTAGGTGATGTCGACTCTGCCATTGACGATATTCACTTGGCTCACATAATCGTTTGAAGACGAAATATAACCGGCATCCGCATTATTCCTCGGCGCTAACCCATAGGCTTGATAGTATTCATCTACGCTCGCTTTAGCTGCGCTGGCAAGGCTTATTCCCTGTGAAACTTGAGACCGGATGACAGTAAGGCTATTATCTGGTTCAGCATTAGGGACGCCCCGTACTGGCCAAGCCCAGTGCGGTTGGGTTTTTTGGTAGGAGAGGATGCTGGATAGACCCGTCAGCATCATGGATGTCTCCTCGTTAAAGTGGGTATCAACAATCCAAGCGTAATCGGGAGCATCTATTTTGGCGGATGAAGACCAATACTGATCGCTCTGCACTCCGGTGAATTGCTGCCCGTAGACAAAACAACCCGTACCCGCCGCGTTAGTGAACGCAGGATTGCGGCAATCAGGCCCAACCGATAAGGTGGCGCGCCATTCATCCACCGTGGGCAACCGCCAGTCCCCCGCCTTGGAGTGGTCCGTCAACCCGCATTGCCCGCTTTTCAAATTAGCGGCTATCGTGTTGCTTGATGCATAGTCCATCATGCCTAGGCAATCGGCTTGTTTCAGCCAAATCAAACCAGTGACGGTATCGGTCACGGTGCCGTTGTTGCAATCGACATAGCGATTGACGTTGTCCGCGCAAGCCGGGTCGGCCTTGGCTAGTTGGGCGTTGAGGGTGTTAATTTGATCTTGCAAACCCTGCAAAGTGGGTCGGGTTTCCGCCATGGCTGGACTGCCTAATAGCACGGCAAGCGAGGCGAAGCAAGATAGAATGAAATTACGGCTGTTCATAATGGCATCTCCTTCAATCAGGGGTGAAAAATCGGATTGCGACTCTGACAAGGGTCTTTAGCGTTTTCGTTGAATCAATGAGGCGACTAGTGCACCGCCTAACATCAATAGGACGGTGGGGGGTTCGGGAAGCTTGGTCGCAGCCACGGCGACGGTGAGATCATCCGCATTATAGAGGAAAGCGCCCTCCGCGCCTGTCCCGTAACGAATGCTGGCCGAATTGAAACCAGAATCGGCGATGATGCCGAGGAAATAGGCATAGTAGTTGTCGCCTGACACATTTCCAACCAGTGTGCGATCATTGGTCAGTAATGAAGCGGTCTGATTGCCGATGACGAGTTTGATGTCGCCGTCGACCATATCATCCGGGGTGATGAAGCTCAAGCCGAAAGCATTGACCAGGTTCGTCATGCCCAAATCGATGTTCGTACCGCCACTAATGGCATTATAATTGCCGGAGTCTTTCACACCTAGCGAGTTGGGCGAGGAACTGGTGAGATTGTCTGCGGCTATCATTAACAAAAAGTTTGTCCCCTGCCCGTCGCTCACCGAGCTAGGAAACACGACACCCGTGCCCGATCCTCCCGAAACGGTCAGCGTGACTCCCGATAAATCCGTTCCAGCAGACAGTCCGTCGAAATTGAGAACCCCCGATGTTCCCGGTAGCGCAGTGAGAAAATCCGTCTTATTGGTGAAAGCCAAGCCTGAACATTGGAGTGAATAGGCTGCCAACACTAAACCGGCTAGTTGTGACAGGACTGTGAACTTTTTCATGGCAAATAATCATTTTTCAAAGCGACATAATTAGTTGCAGAATAGCGGAAGAAGACTTTTTCTTCGTCGGTCAAAGGTCTGGCTTTTCTGGCCGGGGACCCAAGGTAAAGATAGCCCGACTCCAGCGTTCTGCCGGGGGGAACCAAACTGCCGGCACCCAAGATGACTTCATCCTCGATGACAGATCCATCCATGACCACCGCGCCTATGCCAATGAGACAATGATTGCCTATCCGGCAACCGTGCAATACTACGCGATGCCCTACCGTCACATCATCGCCTACGATCAAAGGATAGCCTTCCGCCGTATGCTCGCCCCGATGGGTGACATGCAACACGCTGCCGTCTTGGATGTTGGTTCTATCCCCAATTCTAATATGGTTGACATCTCCGCGCAATACAGTGCTAGGCCAAATTGAGACATCATCGCCTAGGAAGACATCGCCAATGATGGTAGCCGTTTCATCAATAAAAACGTGTTTGCCGATGATGGGTTGTTTGTCTCTATATGCTTTGATAGGCACGTTTTCAGTACTCTTCGGGTTTAACCATGCCGCATTGAATGCAGCTTAGGTCTATAATTCATTCATTTCCGCAAACGACTTTAAGGAGAATCCCATGATCCAAGGCGGCTTCATTCTGCTCGGCATAGCAGCCATCGCGGCGCTTTATGTTGTTATGATCTACAATCGGCTGGTTAGCCTGAAACATGATACCTCAAAAGCATGGTCGAATATTGATGTACTGCTCAAACAACGCCATGAGGAATTGCCCAAACTCGTTGAAACTTGCAAGCAATACATGCAACATGAACGGGAAACCTTGGAAAAGGTCATGCAAGCCCGCTCAGGTGTTTCCACCGCCCGCAAAGCAGGTAATCTCTCCGCGCTGGGGTTGGCCGAAGGACGTTTGCACCAAGGCTTGCTGAGCCTGTTTGCCACCGCAGAGGCTTATCCGGCATTGAAGGCCGACGAGTCCTTCCGCAATTTGGAAGCTCGCATCACCGGACTGGAAAATGCCATCGCAGACCGACGCGAATATTATAATGAAGTGGTCAATATCAATAACGTCAGGCTTGAGCAATTCCCTGACATTTTTGTTGCACGTTTGTTTGGCTTCGATGGTTTCGACTTATTGCAATTCAGCGACGAGGAAATGGCCGACGTGGATATCAAAGCCTTGTTCCGCTAAATATGATCGATTCCGTTCTCCCATTTTTTCATTTTCTAGCCCAGACACTCCATCCTTTATGGTATTGGGTGATTGGCCTGAGTGTGGGGGCTGCCGCCATTGCCTGTTGCTATTTTGGCATCAATGCGCTCTACTGCACCCGACTGATTGCTGACCTACCCACTTCCAAGCTACGCTCCGCCG